>NZ_JAPEHT010000239.1 GCF_028823615.1 Planococcus sp. A6 | reverse complement strand
GCGTCCCTACCGCATATTTTTGTATTTCCTTGAGCGGCGGATTTTCATAAACGACTTCGCCTGCTTTAATGACTTGTTGATGGATGTTAACGGCATCGAAATTGGTGACGAATTTCGAGACGAATGTATGGACGGGATGGAACATTTTCAAACGTTCTTCAGAAGCCGGATTTTCGTCCTGTAAAGTTATATAATCACCTTCTGATTTCCCATTTTCCCTATCTATAATGCGGTAAACGCTTTTCAATCCAGGAGTCGTTACTTTTTCAGCGTTGCCCGAAATCTTGATGGTGTCTTCCATTTCGCCCGCACTGTTTTCGATGGAGACGAGTTTGTATACCGCACCCAGCGCTGGCTGGTCGTAGGCAGTGATAAGCTTTGTCCCGATTCCCCATGCATCGACCTTCGCTCCTTGCGCTTTCAAGTTGAGGATGGTGTATTCATCCAAATCGTTGGAAACGACCACTTCGGTGTCAGGGAACCCTGCCTCATCGAGCATTTTCCGTGCTTCCTTGGACAAAAAGGCGATATCTCCGCTGTCTAAGCGGATGCCGCGGAAGTTGATTTTGTCACCGAGCTCTTTCGCCACTTGGATAGCGATCGGCAAGCCGGATTTCAACGTGTCGTAAGTGTCGACTAAAAAGACGCATTCACGATGGCGCTTTGCATATGCATGGAACGCCTCGTATTCGTCTTTATAGGCCTGGATCATCGAATGGGCATGGGTGCCGGCTGCTGGAATGCCGAATAATTTGGCGGCACGGGTGTTGCTCGTTGCTTCCAAACCGCCGATATACGCTGCGCGTGTGCCCCAAATCGCTGCATCCATTTCCTGTGCACGGCGCGTACCGAATTCCATGACGCGTTCTGTGCCGACGACTTGTTTGATGCGGCTTGCTTTGGTGGCAATCAAAGTCTGGTAGTTGACGATATTCAGAAGCGCTGTCTCGACCAATTGCGCTTCCAAAAGAGGCGCTTCGATGCGAATCAGCGGTTCATTTTGGAAAACGAGCTCGCCTTCGACGACTGAATAAACATCCCCCGTAAAACGGATTTCTTTTAAATAATTTAAAAAATCATCCTTATAGCCAAGTTCGTTGCGCAAATAATCAATGTCACTTTCCGAAAAATGGAAGTTATTCAAATAATCGAGTACTCGCTCAAGCCCCGCAAATGTGGCATAACCATTGCCGAATGGCAATTTCCGGAAAAACAATTCGAAAACCGCTTTCCGTTCATGCATCCCATCCGCCCAATAGGTTTCCGCCATATTGATTTGGTATAAATCGGTATGTAATGCCAAGCTATCATCTGCATAACGCGTTTCCACAAAAATCCCCTTCTTCCACAGTAATGACTATCATTATACATCAAATTTCTTATTTTATAAGATGATGAATTGCCACATAGGCCCTATCATTGACATATACCCAAAAATATGAGATAGTATTCGGAGTTAACTACGAGGTAACATATAAATTTTGATGACTGGCATTCTACGCAATGTTTTTGAAGATACTTATTCACACTGGCGCGATTACAGGATCGCAAGGACGTAAAAGAAGGCAGGGTTTACGTTGCTTAAGTTTAAAGCACCCAGTGGAACTATTACCGCGGCAATGAAAGCAAACACTTTCAATGGAAATGATTCCCCGTTCGTTACGGGTTAATATTTAAGTCAAAACGCATGATTGTTACCTAATAAAACAAAGGGCTGTCCTCACTCGAGGGCA
>NZ_JAPEHT010000238.1 GCF_028823615.1 Planococcus sp. A6 | reverse complement strand
GAGCCCACGGAAAGCGAGCGATAAGCTTCGGAAAATACGAGTTCTTACCTTTCTCGACAAGCTAAAAAAACGCTGCTCCCTATTCGGGAACAGCGTTTTTTTGTCCTGCAATCAATTGGTATTTGCGCAGCATCGCAAGACGCCACGGCACGAGCATGCCAAAAGCGAGCAGCCAGAACATGCCGCCAAGCTCCCCAACATCAATCGACGAGCTCAGAATGACTTTCGCCAGCAAGCGCACGAGCAATAACCCGAGCAAAATGAAGACGAACGCTTTGGAGCGCTTTAAATAGATTTCCCCGTCACGTACTTCGAATTTCGATGTGCGGATCAGGATAATCGAAAACAAAACACCGACGAGCAGCGCTTCAGCGATTTGCAGCGGCGCCACCCGGAAAAACGGGAAAATGAACATCAAGGCGCCGGTCGACATGAACAAAGGCGGCAAAATGATCTTTTTGACCGAGGCCGGTTTTTTTGCCGATTTCGACCGGACAATAATCGCGAGCGTACCCATGACAAGCGCGCCAATGGTCGTCACGGCCAAGAAAACGGCTGGCGGGATGCTATTGAATAATTCATCCATTCAATTCTGCCTCCAATTCGCCGAGGCGGCTCTCCAACTCATCCATGCGCACGAAACGGGCAAAGCGCAGCTGTTCTTTTCCTTGCTTGAAAAGAATGACCACAGGCGCCGTGAACAGCATCAACTGCCCAGCGATTTCCGGAACGCGCGCTGCATTGACCAAATAGAACGGAATGGATGCGTTTGGCTCCAACCCTTCGACTTGCGGTTTCAGCCCTTCACATACCGAACAATGGTCGGTTTTGACGAATAGCAGAAATGATTCGCGGCTTTCTATTTTCTGTTGGAATTGATCCATTGAAGAAATGGTTTCCATCTCGTCACCTACTTTTTAGAATCCTTGGAAATCCCCGAAAATCGGGCTCAAAATGCGGATGATGTATGTCATGCCGTCAAAGAACAGCAAGACCCCTACCGCGATCATGATGAATCCACCGACTTTCATGATCGTGCTGTGATGCTTACGCAGCCAGCCGAGGCGGGTAACGAAAAACGACAACACGAAAAATGGAATCGCAAAGCCGAGTACATAGGCGAGCATATACCAAATGCCTGAACCGGGGTTGGCCGCAGCGAGCGCATAAATTGCCGCTGTGATCGGCCCGGTGCATGGCGTCCAGCCAGCCGCAAACGCGAGGCCGATAACGAAAGTGCCCAAAAATCCGGAAGGCCGGTTCTTGAACGAGAACTTGCGGTCTTGCATCAAGAATTTCGGCGTGAAGACCCCAACGATCATCAGTCCGAAAATGATGATGAACAAAGCACCCACTTGGCGGATCAATTCATCGTAGCGTACAAACCATTCATAAAAGAACGATGTGCTAAAGCCCAACGCGATGAAAATCGTGGAAAAGCCCAATAGGAAAAATAAAGTATGGAACATTCCACGGCGCTGCATTACTTTTCGGTCATTTTTAATCTCATCCATGGTCATGCCTGTAATATAAGATAAAAAGGCAGGATACAAAGGCAATGTACATGGCGAGATGAAACTCAAGAATCCGGCACCGAAAGCCAAAAGTAAATTAATATCGGTTGCCATTCGAACACGCTCCTCTCTCTCACGAACTCTATCTTATCAGAGATGGTGCGCAAAAACCGCCAAATTGCCTGTGAAATCTTTATGGACATTTCCATAATCTTCACGCTTTCGCCCTATATGTTAAGGATACACGCAAAGCGCCAAAACGCCATAAAAAA
>NZ_JAPEHT010000237.1 GCF_028823615.1 Planococcus sp. A6 | reverse complement strand
CCGATCCGCTGACGCCCATATTGCCGCCGTTTTTACCGAATGCTGCGCGCACGTCGGAAGCGGTGCGGTTGACATTATTGGTCAAGGTATCGACGATGACCATCGAGCCGTTCGGTCCAAATCCTTCGTAACGCAGCTCGTCGTAGTTCTCTTCCGATCCGCCTTTTGCTTTTTCGACAGCGCGATCGATGATGGCTCTTGGCACGTTATAGGTTTTGGCGCGCTCGAGCACGACCTTCAATGCCTGATTCGACTCCGGGTCCGGCTCTCCTTGCTTGGCGGCTACATATATTTCACGGCCGAATTTTGCATAGATTCGACTTGTGTTGGCATCTTTGGAAGCTTTTTTCTCTTTAATATTATTCCATTTGCGTCCCATTGTTATTCCTTCTTTCTCAAATTTCTTACGATGAAGAACATCATTTCATTCTATTATAATACAATACCTTCCGCTCTATCGACCTTCAGCCTTAAAAAAACCGTCTTCCATCCGCTTATTTTCTTTGCCCATACTAAAAATCGCTTTAACTCTCTCGGCTGTGAATAGCTCCAGCGGGACAGTCAAAGCGATTGAGTTTTCATTCCCCGTAAGGCGTTTGCTGATAAAAATAATTCGGTTTAACGATGTCGTTCTTATAAGGCTTATGGAAAATATGCGTTGTGGCGGGCGACACCGGCGGGATCAACCATGCCCAATTCCCGGTGACTTGACGCCCTTCCCGTTCTTCGATTTTCTCGAAATTCTTGAACTGCTTGGCGGCGGTATGGTGATCGACGATGGTTACCCCTGCATCCGCAAATGATTCAAGCACCGCCACGTTCAATTCGACGAGCGCTTTATCTTTCCATAGCGTCCGCTGCGAACTCGTGTCGAGCCCCATGATTTCCGCCATTGCCGGCAACAGGTCATAGCGGTCCTCGTCCGCTAAATTGCGGGCGCCGATTTCCGTTCCCATATACCAGCCATTAAAAGGCGCCATACCGTATTCAATGCCCCCGATTTCGAGCTTCATATCGGATATGAGCGGCACTGCATACCATTTCAGCCCGAGCTCCGCCATAGCTGGCCAGTCAGGATGCCCGATCGCCACTTCAGGTTTGGCGTCGGAAGGCAGCTCGAACCATTTCGGCTGCTCGCCGGCTTCGCCGATCACCACTGGCAATAAGTCGAACCCGCTGCCCGCACCTCTCCATCCCAGCGCCTCGCATTGCTTGGTAAATGCAAGAGACGAGGAGTCGCCGACGATCCGGCCATCCCGTTCATATCCTGCATAGCGCAATAATTGATGATTCCAGATGCGCATCCCGCTTTGGTCTGACTGTTTGAAAATCGTAATGGCCGGGCGGATTTGCCCTCCGTTGAATGCAAAGCGCAAATGGCGGACGATGGCCGAAAATACTTGTTCTTCCGTTTCCGCTTCACGTTCATCAAAAATTTCCAAGGTCTGCCAAAACAAACGACCTATACAGCGGTTGTTATTGCGCCAAGCCATGCGCGCCCCATGCTGTAATTCTTCTATTGTATGCATATAGCTGCCCGTAGACTCGATTTCCTGTTCAATCTCCGCTACACGACTGCGGATTTCCTGTTCGCCTTTTCCCAGTTCCAAATAGCAAGTTTCAATGAAATGAGCTGCCTCTTCCAATAACAGAGGGCGTTGTGCAAGCTTTTCCATAGTTTCACTCCTTTCCGTACATCGTACCACCGGAAGTGGCACACGGTCGTCAGATTTGTGACAACTCTTTGATTTTCAACTGCGCTTTAGTACACTATAAAAAGTGAATTAAGTATTTTGAAAATTAAAAGAGAGCGATGCAGTCGC
>NZ_JAPEHT010000236.1 GCF_028823615.1 Planococcus sp. A6 | reverse complement strand
TTCTCATTATGTGTTCACGAAAAATGGCGTCCGGACACTGGTCTGTGCGCATGCAGGAATCAAGGATTCGTTTATCGGCAAGCAATCCGAGGCCATCAGTGATTTTTGCCGATACGGGGATACGGGCGGGTTTGACGACAACGGCAAACCCCTCCGGAAAGACTGGACGGTGGGGCACGAAAATCGTTTGTTAATCGTATGGGGCCATGACCCGAAACCGAAGCCCTTATTGATCAACAATACGATCAATATTGATCAAGGAGTTGTTTTCGGCGGCGAATTGACAGCTTACCGCTATCCGGAAAGGACTTTTGTGTCTGTTAAGGCAAAGAAAGATTATTCCGGAGCCATTGATAATCCACTAGCTGAGTGGGAAAAAAACCGGTTAAATGCACCGAATATCGCGAAGTTTATAAACGGTTATTCTGTATTGACTGAGCAGTTGAGTGAAGTGAAGATACCACAGGAATTGGTGAAATCGGCAATCGATGCGGTGTCGCATTACACAGTTCCCATCGAGCAATTGGTATATATTCCGCCGACAATGAGCCCAACACCGAAACCATCCGCTTTGCCGCAATATTTGGAGCATCCGAAAGAAGCAATAGAGTATTTCAGAAGTAACGGAATTCACGCAATGATTGCGGAGAAAAAGCATATGGGCAGCAGAGGGATCTTGTTTTTATTTAAAGACAAAGAGACTTCATCAAAACATACTGGCATCGAATCGCTTGGCTGTATTTATACCCGGACCGGAAAACGCTTTTTTGACTACGAAACAGAAGCACGATTGCTTCTACAGTTGAATGGAGAACTAAATAGAATAAATTATTTTAGGGAGCACGATACGGATTATGTGTTGTTAGATGCGGAGATCATGCCGTGGAACTTAAAAGCCAAAGAATTAATCAGCAGCCAATATGCACATGTGGCGGAAAATGCCGTACTTGACCGGTCGCTGCTGAAAGAAAAATTGTCGGCTGCACTTCCGGCGAACAGCGAGTTGCAGAGGTGGCTAGATGAATACGAAGAAAAGCTTGGAAATGCGCTAGACTTTCAAAAAGTCTTTCAGCAATATTGTTGGGACATCGATTCAAGCAAGTCTATCCAGATTGCACCTTTCCATATATTGTCCCACAGCAACGGAACCTTTTTCGACAAACCGCATACATGGCACATGGAAATGAACCGGCAACTTGCCAGCCAATCCGAACTGTTTGTGGAAACGGAATTTAAAGTCATCACTGACCAAGCCAGTGAGGATGAAGTGATTCGTTGGTGGCAGGAGATAACGGAAGACGGGCATGAAGGTATTGTAATCAAACCTGAATTTTATATTGCCCGAAACAAAGGCAAGTTGTTGCAACCGGCCATTAAGGTAAGGGGCCGGAAATACTTGCGTATCATTTACGGTATGGATTATTTGGAGCAGAAAAACCTGGAAAGATTAAAAAATAGGAATACCGGTAAAAAGCAGAAGATGGCCTTGAAAGAATTCGCACTTGGACTCGAGGGCCTTACGCGATATGTAAATGGAGAAACGATTGAGCGGGTTCACGAATGTACTTTAGCCGCATTGGCCATGGAGTCTGACCCGGTCGATCCACGATTATAAACAGTAGAGTATGAACCGAAAGGCACTTCTTGCCTTTCGGTTTTTTGGATATAGAAAAGCAATAAGTAGAAAGGCGTTCGAATGTGATAAATAAGAAGTTTTTAAGTTAGTAGAAGTTGCAAAACACTCTCGATAACTTATGTTAAAAAGCTATGGCATTGCTGGTATAAAAAAAGTTGCTTAAAAAGAAGCATCGGAAGGTATGCAGACCATATGGCTACGTTTGGACTGAGTTTCTTCTATAAAGTCGATCTCCATAAACGATTGTTACTCCTAACTGACTTGAAACCGTTCGTAAAAGTATGTATAAATTCACGAACGTTCGTAAAGTGATTCGATGCCTTTACGAACGTTCTTATGAGCTCTTTTGAACGGTTTTCCAAGCGTTCGCAAAGGTGTACTTTTACGAACGG
>NZ_JAPEHT010000235.1 GCF_028823615.1 Planococcus sp. A6 | reverse complement strand
CTTCGGAAATGCAATCGTGTCGCGCAGGTTGGTGCGCCCTGCCAACAACATTACCAAACGGTCAAGGCCGAATGCAATGCCGCCATGTGGAGGCGTCCCATACTCGAATGCTTCGAGCAAGAAACCGAATTGCTCTGTCGCTTCTTCTTTCGAGAAGCCGAGTACTTCGAACATTTTCTCCTGGATATCGCGCTTGTAAATACGCGCCGATCCCCCGCCCAGTTCATAGCCGTTCAATACTAAGTCATAAGCTTGGGCACGTACGTTTTGAGGTTCCGTGGAAAGCTTATCGAGATCTTCTTCGAACGGCATCGTAAACGGATGGTGCGCCGCATAATAGCGCCCGTCTTTGTCGTCGTATTCAAGCAGCGGCCAGTCGGTGATCCATAGGAATTTGAAGATCGATTGGTCGATCAAGTCCAAGTCTTTGCCGAGCTTCATACGCAAGGCACCAAGAGCATCAGCAACGACCGTTTTGGAGTCAGCGACGAACAATAACAAATCTCCTGCTTCAGCATCAGCCGCTGTGATCAAGCTATCAGCCATCTCGCCTTCGAAGAATTTGGCGATCGGCCCTTTGACGCCGCCTTCTTCCACCTTCAGCCATGCCAAGCCTTTCGCGCCGTAACGCGCAGCGAATTCGCCGAGTGCATCGATGTCTTTACGTGAGTAATTGGCGGCTTGTCCTTTGGCGTTGATCAATTTGACTTGCCCGCCAGATTCCACTGCTCCTATGAAGACTTTAAACGCGGAGTCTTTCACCAGTTCCGATACATCGGTCAATTCCATGCCGAAGCGGACATCAGGCTTATCTGAACCGAAACGTTCCATGGCATCACGGTAACTCATGCGCTCGAATCCTGCATCGATGTCGATGCCTTTTACATCCTTCATCACTTGGATCATCAAGCGTTCGTTCAATTCAATAATGTCTTCCATCGTCTGGAAACTCATTTCCATATCGATTTGCGTGAATTCCGGCTGGCGGTCAGCGCGCAAATCTTCATCGCGGAAACAACGTGCAATTTGGTAATATTTATCTACCCCTGAAACCATCAGCATTTGCTTGAACAATTGCGGTGATTGCGGCAAGGCGTAAAATTCACCGTCGTGTACGCGGCTTGGCACCAAATAGTCACGTGCGCCTTCCGGAGTGGATTTCGTCAAAATCGGCGTTTCCACATCCAAGAATCCTTCGCTGTCGAGGAAATTGCGGATTGTTTTCGTAACGTCTGAACGCATTTTCAATGTTTCGAACATCGCCGGGCGGCGCAAGTCCAAATAACGGTATTTCAAGCGTAAGTCTTCGCTGACATCTGTTTGGTCCTCAATCGCAAACGGCGGGTTTTTCGCGGCATTGATGATTTCCACATTATCCACTTGCACTTCGATTTTGCCAGTTTTCATCGCTGCGTTCACTTGGCCTTCCGCCCGTTCGACGACTAAGCCATCAATATGGACAACAAATTCATTGCGCAATGATTCACCGATTTTTGACGCAGGTTCCGAAATTTCCGGGTTGAAGACCACTTGGACAATTCCTGAACGGTCGCGGACATCGACGAAAATCAATCCGCCAAGGTCGCGGCGTTTGCGGACCCACCCTTTCAATGATACGCGCTGGCCGATTGCCGTTTCGTTCACTTCTCCACAATAATGTGTTCTCGACATATTTATTCCTCCAATGATTTCTTTTTCTGGATGCTTTCAGCCAATTCACCGAATGGCACTTCCTGCTGGTCACGCGTCGCCATTTCTTTGACGGCCGCTTTGCCGCTCTCGAGCTCCGATTCACCGATAACGATGACAAAACGTGCTTTTTTGCGGTCGGCAGATTTCATCTGGGCTTTCATCTTGCGATCAGTGAAATCCATGTCCGCGGAGATGCCATTTGTACGCAGATCGCGGACAATAGAGACGGCTTTCTTTTTCGATGCCGCGTCCATTGCGATGACGTATGCATCAAGTGATTGATCTTGCCCGATTTCCACTTTCTCCATTTCCAGTGCCAGCAACAAGCGCTCGATGCTCATCGCAAAGCCGATGCCAGGCGATTCCGG
>NZ_JAPEHT010000234.1 GCF_028823615.1 Planococcus sp. A6 | reverse complement strand
AACTTTTTATAGAGCAGCAATGCGCTCCCGCTCACTTGCCGTTAGTTCAAAGTCGAAAATATCCAAACTTTGTGCTTGACGATCTTTATCGTGAGACTTAGGGATAACGATAATGTCTTGTTCGATTTGGTACCGCAACACAACTTGAGCGTAAGTCTTGCCGTACTGGCGGCCGATTTCTTGCAATGCTTGCTTGGCTTTATCATCAATACCGCCTAACGGTGACCAAGCTACAGAAGCAATCCCGTTATCCTTATGATGAGCAATCAGCTCCTCATTCCACTTTCCAACGTGGGATTCAATTTGGTTCACGGCTGGTTTGACTTTACCGTTTTCGAGGATCAAATCAAGTTGCTCTTTGTTGAAGTTTGATACACCGATGGACTTGAACACGCCCCGGTCATAATGGTCTTCAAGAATGCGCCAAGCTTCCAACATCTCATCATTATTATCCCACGGGAAATGAATGAGAAACAAATCAATATAGTCAGTCTGTAATTTGGCTAAGCTTTTTTCGATTTCAGCTACTGCCCAATCTGTACTGCTTATTCCTTTGCGAGTACTTAATTTAGTAGTGATAAAGAAATCTTCGCGCGGTACTGAGGATTTGTGGATTCCTTTTCCTACAACTTCCTCATTGGAATACAGTTGAGCAGAATCGAAATGACGGTAGCCATTTTCAATAGCCCAATCGATTTCTTGAGTGTCTCCTCTTAAATCGCCGGAGAACTGATTTCCTTCCTTGCCAAAAGTGTTAGTTCCGCTGCCGACAATCGGAATCTCGACATTATCGTTTAATTGAATAGCTTTCATGCTCTTTCCTCCTATACTATGTGTTATCATAATCCGGCATATAATACCTACAAGAACTATAACTTGCGCCTCACAGGATTTATAAAGCCGTATTATGTATTTTACCCACCCCGATATCTTTTTGAACATTACTACAGCAATATCAAAATTTGAGCGCAAGCCCTAATCTTACACAGCAACAAAGGAGGGATTAAAATGAAGCCAAGAATCTCTGTCATCACTATTGGCGTGGACGATCTCAAGCGAGCGCTGGATTTTTACTGGGACGGCTTGGGCTTACCGACAGAAGGAATTGTGGGAGAAGAGTTCGATAACAGGGTCATTGCCTTTTTCGACCTTCAGCAAGAGCTGAAACTCGCTATTTGGAAACACTAAGACATCGCCCATGAAACGAAAGTATCGATGGGCTCGCCAAGCACTACAGAATTTACGCTCGGCCATAACGTTAACAGTAAAGCGGAAGTCGATGCGGTAATTGCCCAGGCTGAACAAGCTGGAGCGCTTATAGCCGATCCGTCTCATGATACGTTTTGGGGCGGCTATTCGGGGCATTTTCAAGATCCGGACGGTCATTTATGTGAAGTGGTATGGAATCCCGCATGGGGAGAAGTGGATTAATTCCTGTTTAAACTAAAGGGGGGATTAGCATGAATTTACGCAATTTCATTTACGAAACTTTCCTATTTCTGTTGGTAATCGTTTCCGTCATTATTGCACTGGTTTCCAATGAACGTTTCACTTTGGTTCATTGGATCATCTGGGGGATTTTCTTCGTTGATTATTTCATTCGCTTCTTTGCCGCTGAACACAAATGGACATTTATTAAATCCCACCCCTTGGAATTGATTGCTATCATACCACTGGATGCGATTTATCAGGTAGCGCGCTTTTTCATGTTTTTCCGGATGTTGAAATTATGGGGCATCCTTCCGCGTTTTTTGAAGCCTGTGTATGCCGTCTTAAAAACGAATGGCTTGGAGAAGCTGCTGATTTTCGCGGTCATTTTGATTTTTCTCGTGCCGATTCCAATGATCCTAATCGAACCTCAGATCGTTAACTACACCGATGCCATCTGGTGGGCAGTCGTGACGGTTACGACTGTCGGATATGGCGACATCACCCCTGAAACCGGCATCGGCCGTCTGTTTGCGGTTATCTTGATGTTTGTCGGAATCGGCATTATCGGAACATTCACTAGCGCCATTTCGTCTTATTTCGCCTCGCGCAAACGCGCCCTGGAAGAAGACCACGTGCTCGATATCGTCAATTCGATCAAAAAAATCGAAAAACTGACTGAAGAAGACCATCAACTCATCCAAAGCTATCTAAAGAAAAAAATGAAAGGATAAGCCTTTAAACGCTTATTCTGCTAAAAACAAAAAAGAGT
>NZ_JAPEHT010000233.1 GCF_028823615.1 Planococcus sp. A6 | reverse complement strand
ATGATATGTAAACTGATTTTTAAAAAAAGATGAAATTACAAAACCAACAATTATACCAGCAAGAAAGAGCAGAAAAAATTTGAAGTTCCTGTTCATGAGTTACCCCCCTTTTTAAAATAAATCGTTGTATTTTGATCAATAGATGCAGTTATGTTATTGAACGCCACCTGCAAAAGCAAGATTCATCTATATATATATTCTGGCTCTAAATCATAACAGTTGCTTACTATAGCTGAACCAAAAATCAATTTCAGTCTTTGTAAGAATTTAGAAACACATTTTCCAATTCACTCAACGTCAGCCCGGTAACCTCTAAGAAGCTTTCTTCAAAATTACGGGATTCATCCACGGAATCAATCAGTTGCGCAATCACTTCCTCCCCATACTCCGCAGTGAGGAACGCCAACGCATAGTAACTTTGCAAATAAGGGCTCGTAAGCTGTGTGGTCAGCGCTGTTTCCCATTGCACTGTGCTGTTTAATTCTGCAAAAGGTATGGTCTGAAAATGCGGATTATAAACCCTTTCCGGATCAGTGCCGGCGTATTCCGCTACCCCTTCTATAAACCACATCGGATAATGATTTGCGTTCGATACTCTTTGATAAAAGGCATAATGCGTGTATTCATGCAGAAGTACCAGCCGGAAATTGTACAAAGCAAGTTCATCTTCAGCCAATAAAACCTCCTTCCCCGAATTATGGATGGCTATGATTTTTTGGAAATCTGAATAGTACGCATCCTTAGCTTCACGCAGCTTGAACCCATTCATCTCCACAAAGTTCTCATAGACCAGCAAATCAACCGGGACAGGGTCGGTTTCGCCAAAGAGTTCTTCATTTCTCTCGATGGCCAGGTCCAAGGTTTCTTTGGTGAGTGGCAGCAGCTCTGAAAAATTCTCTTCATAATAAATGGAGATGTGGTGATGATTTTCCCACATGGAAGAATCTTTCAGCTGTTTTTCACCTTTACCATCTGCATTTCCAGTAATAAAACCCTTCATCGTCTGAATATATGTAAGATTTTTATCAAGAGGTTCTATTACTGCTTTATGTACAACAAAACTTCCGCCCAATAAAAGAAGGAAAACGAAGGAAACAATTAGGGCCGTGATGGTCAGGGTAATTTTTGTCGATTTCTTCATTGAATCCCTCTTTCAATTATGCTTTATTGTCCGTCGGTTACTTTTATGGCAATCCCCAGCAGATTCAGCTCCATTGAATAACTTAATTGTAGAGTTGAGCAATATATTTAATTTCCTTTTTTTCTGCCTTCTTTGGATGCCGTTTCAATTTGATAGATCGAATAGAAGAGTAAAGCAATAATTATTGCTGTAAACAAGTAAGGAAAAGGATTAAAGTCGTCATTGCCTGGCTCACCGAATAAATATACCAATAAATCATAATAGCCTCTGGATTCATCAAACAAAGGGCTAATGATAAACATACCAATTAGTATGCTGGAAATCCCCAATACTCTGTCCTTTACTTTTTTACTTACGTTTGCATTTACTTCGATAATCCGAGTAGTTATTCTTCCCACTATATTTGGAGTTATTTGATAGGTTTGGGCAATGATATACGTCAATAACGCAGGTAATACTAATGAAATGCCCAGTATAACCATTAAACTTACATTAACTGTACCAGTGGCAATTCTTTCAATAATCAGTCCGATTAACAGGATGCCGATAAGCATGGAATAACTAGCGGAAATACTTTTCTTTTCTATTTGTTTCCCCAACTCTTCACTGGGTAAAATTCCGTCTTTTTTCTTTTTTCGAGACCCCCATGTGATTGTAAATAAGAAATAAAACAAGAAAAGACTTGAGAATAATATTTCTATGAATCCGACCTCCAGGCTCATGGAGAACCGATAAATCAAATTGCCAATTAACGCTAAACTCCCTAAACCGAGTAATACTACAAACATCTTTCTATTCTTCATTTTCTTCCCCACCCCCATTTAAAAAAAGCGTATCTACCGTTACTCCCAAATTTTTTGCCATGTCAAAAGCCAACTGTAAACTGGGATCATATTTGTTGTTCTCGATTGCGTTGATTGTTTGCCTGCTGACACTACACATATCTGCAAGCTTCCCTTGTGAAATATTTTTCTTTTCACGCAGCCCCTTAATTTGATTTTCCATTGACAACATCCTTTATAGATTCGATGTGTAAAAAACCTTTTACACCTTTAGTGTAATAAAAGA
>NZ_JAPEHT010000232.1 GCF_028823615.1 Planococcus sp. A6 | reverse complement strand
CCGCCGCCATGGATCCATAAGATAACCGGCAAGGGGCCGGTAGCGTCTGCCGGGTAGTAGAGATCCATGAAGGCGTTGTCAGACGCATGATAGCGAATGTCTTTGACGACCTCGACATGGGAAGCGACTTCCGCGAAATTCGGAGGCGGGCTATATATGGCAGAGCCAATAATCGGGGCAGCTTTCTGCTCTTCCGTCAACTGGCTGGCCAGCACAAATCCAGCAGAGGCTAAGAAAGCCGCTGCGAGAAGTGCGAGTATTTTTTTGGAAACGGATCGTTTGCGTTTCATGAGTTCCATCCTCTGTGCGGCAGCTACACCGAGATTTCAATCAAGCTTATTGCCATCCTATCACGTGCCCTCCTGCTCCTCAAAAGATTAACTGTCATGAAATTGAAATGGAACTGTAAGGTATTGGGGGTTCGACGCCTGCCAAATCGGGTATTTAGATGAGAGGCCGATGGGTCATTTCTAAGAGTTGAAGGAGGGGTTTTCATGTTCGGATTGAGCGATTTGATAGCACTGGTCATATCTGCATTTATCATTTTACCGGTCGTTGTCTTTATCCGAGAAGCAGGCTATTTAATCGTTAGTGCCTTGCTTGGCGCGAAGAATCCGCGTTTAACAATCGGTTCAGGTCCCCGAGTCTTCAAGATCGGTATGTTTGACGTGAGAAAATATTATCATTTATATAGTTGGTTTGCCTACGATGATTTGAAGAGGCAAAGCAAATTCGCATACATCATGCTTTATGCCGGCCCGATCTTGGCGAATGTCATCGTGGCATTCATCGTCAACGCACTAGTTGCCAATGGGGTTTTGGATCAATACGAGACTTTCTGGAACCGGTTTGTGTTCTACGGTTTCTATTTTGTACTGTTTGACGCTGTGCCGATGAAAACAGCGAATGGCATGCCAAACAACGGAATGATCATCTATGAAATGCTGCGCTACGGAAAACGCACCGATTTTAATGAGGAGCCTTTCCTTCCATCGACAACCGAAGTCGAAGAGCAATACGAAGAGGAAATGGAAAAAGTAGAAGAGATGAAGGAAAATCAAAAAGACATCATTGAAGACGATGAAGATTACTCAGCAGAGCAGCAGGAAAAAGAACGCCGTCAGAAAGAGGATATTGAAGAAAGTAAGGAGCGGCAGAAAGAAGAATTGGAAAAATCCAAAGAATTGACGATTAAACAGCGTCACGAGCCGAAAGGCCAGCGCCCTGAGTGAAGGCAATATGCAATAAGGTTTGTCGTGATATGATGGTCATGTCGAAAAAGAGGGAGTGAATATACATGGGTGAAAGAACGAAAGGAATTCATCACATTACAGCGATCGTCGGGGAAGCGCAGGAAAATACCGATTTTTATGCCGGAGTTCTTGGCATGCGCCTCGTCAAGAAAACGGTGAACTTCGACGATCCGGGTACGTACCATTTGTATTTCGGAAACGACCAGGGATCGCCCGGCACCATCATGACCTTTTTCCCGTGGGGCAAAGCCTATCAAGGGAAAGTGGGAGACGGCCAAGTCGGCGTCACGGCTTTTGCTGTTCCGGAAGGCGCTTTTTCATTTTGGCGCAACCGGCTGGAGAGCCATAATGTTGTGTTCGAAGAGCAAATGCGCTTCGGTGAAACGTATTTGCGTTTTCAAGACCCGCATGGCCTTCAGCTAGAGCTGGTGGAGCGTGGAATGGGCGAAGCGAGCGGCTGGACCGGAGGCGGCATTACACAAGACAATGCCATCAAAGGTTTTGCCGGCGCTGTATTGTTTACGGCCAATGCGGCCAAAACTGCCGAATTATTGGAAGAAGTGATTGGCTTCGTGCGCAAAGAAGAGCAAGGTGATTATGTCCGCTTTGTCTCGGACGGTGAGTTTGGAAACATATTGGATATCAAGCAGACTCGCGTTGGAACGGGCCAAATGGGCGTTGGCACAGTCCATCACATCGCATTCCGTGCGGACGACGACGTCGATCAATTGGAATGGAAAAACCGTGTCGAAGCTTACGGGCTCGGTGTTACGCCAGTCCAAGACCGCAATTATTTCCGGTCGATTTATTTCCGGGAATATGGCGATCTGCTCTTTGAAATTGCCACTGACCCGCCAGGCTTCACAATCGACGAAAGCCCGGACGCGCTCGGCGAGGAATTAAAATTGCCAAAGCAATATGAGCAGTACAGGAAACGCTTATTGGCGGAACTGCCGCCAGTATATGCGCGCCCGCTTGAATAGCAAAGAAAAA
>NZ_JAPEHT010000231.1 GCF_028823615.1 Planococcus sp. A6 | reverse complement strand
TAAGCTTCCTGCTCATCATCCCAGCTTTAGCGATCGTCGCTTCTATCCTGGCAAAACCGCCCGTGAAAGAAGAGTTGAAAACCGAGCAATAAAAAAAAGCGCCTCGGCGCTTTTTTTAATTCTCCAAATAACGATACAGAGTGGATTTGCTGATGCCGGTCTGTTCTTTGATTTCGGCCAAGCTATAGGATTTGCTTTTATACATTTCGATCGCTTTTTTGACATTGGCATCCGGTTTGCGCGGTCGCCCGGCGTGCATGCCTTTTTGCTTGGCTTCCGATAAGCCCGCTTTGGTTTTCGCGCTGATGGCGTCGCTTTGGAATTCGGCGATGCATTTCGCAATTTCCAAAAAAGAGAACGATGTCCCTCTAGCGGTATCGATGTTCTCGTTGACGGCATGGAGAAAAGCCGTTTTTTCCTCAAGAGCCTCGAGCAGGTCCACCAATTGGCGGGTTGAATCCGCCAGGACATGGAGTTTCATCACGATGATGCGGTCTCCCGGGGCTACAGCGTCCAGCATGCGATCCAGCTCGATCCGTTGTTTCGGGGAACTATGAGATTCTATATGAATCACATCGCAGCCGAATTCTTCAAACAGGGCACGCTGCTTTTGACAATCTAAATCTTCTTCAATGGCTCTTGCGTAACCGATTCGCACGTAAAAAACTCCTCGCTGTACAAAGTGAATATATTATAACATATTAATTTTTTTGTAAAAATGTGCCCAAAAAGGTTCCATTAATGGAGCGTCGGTGCTAAACTATTTTCATTGTGAAAAAATAAGGTTTCCAGTACATGAAGAAACTTTCAAATAAAGAATAGAGGAGCTCGATTACGTGAAACAAAGTCTTAAAACCCAATGGTTCGGGAATATCCGTGGCGATATATTGTCAGGGATTCTCGTCGCTATTGCACTTATTCCGGAAGCCATTGCCTTCTCCATCATTGCAGGGGTCGATCCGATGGTCGGCTTGTATGCTTCCTTCAGCATTGCGGTCATCATCGCTTTCGTCGGCGGGCGTCCCGGCATGATTTCGGCCGCTACCGGCGCGATGGCGCTATTGATGGTGCCGCTCGTCCGTGACCACGGGCTGGAATACTTGCTCGCTGCGACGATTTTGACAGGGGTCATCCAAATCCTGTTCGGCGTCTTCAAAGTCGCAAAAGTAATGAAATTCATTCCGCGCGCTGTCATGATCGGCTTCGTCAACGCGCTGGCCATCTTGATATTCATGGCGCAAGTGCCGCATTTCATCGGCATCAACAATATGACCTATCTATTCGTGGCTATTACACTGGCCATTATCTACATCGTGCCACGCTTTTTCAAAGCCATACCGGCCCCGCTGATTGCGCTGGTCGTATTGACGGCAGTGGCCATCTATACTGGCTTCGATTTGCGGACCGTGGGCGACCTCGGCACGATCAATCAGACGCTCCCGAGCTTCCTGTTGCCGGATGTGCCATTCAATTTGGAAACCTTGTCGATCATCTTCCCGTACTCACTTGCACTGGCGATTGTCGGCTTGCTTGAATCGCTCTTGACGGCGAATATCGTCGATGATATGACCGATACAACAAGCGATAAGAACAAAGAAGCAAGAGGGCAAGGAATCGCCAACTTCGTCACTGGTTTCTTCGGCGGAATGGCGGGCTGTGCGATGATCGGGCAATCGGTCATCAATGTCAAATCGGGCGGCCGTGGCCGCTTGTCGGCACTTGTTGCCGGTACGTTCCTGATGTTCTTGATCATCGTTCTCGGCAATGTCGTTGTACAGATCCCAATGCCGGTGCTTGTCGGCATCATGATCATGGTATCAATCGGGACATTCGATTGGGCTTCGTTCACTTACTTGAAAAAAGCACCAAAGACCGATTCGATTGTTATGGTTGCGACGGTCGCCATCGTTGTCTATACGCACGATTTATCGATTGGTGTACTAGCAGGCGTCTTACTGAGTGCCATCTTTTTCGTCTCGAAAATTTCCAAGATCAAAGTGGAAAAACGTTTGCTCGATGCGACGCAATACCGCGTCGAAGGCCAATTGTTCTTCGCTTCGGTTGAAGATTTCCTGGAGAAGTTCGATTTCGATATCGAACGTGAGAAAGTGATTATCGATTTCACGGATGCCCATATTTGGGACGATTCCGGCGTCGGCGCCGTCGACAGGGTCGTGCTGAAGTTCCGCGAAAATGCCAATGAAGTGGAAGTGACCGGCCTGGATGCAGGAAGCCAGAAACTGATCGATCAATTGGCGATCTTCAAAAGCTCGAATGCTAAACTACCTACCCATTGATGAAATTATAGAGAAGCCCGTCCTTTCAATAGACTAACACAGTAAAATGAGACACTATAAAACACCTTCGAGATGGTACACTTA
>NZ_JAPEHT010000230.1 GCF_028823615.1 Planococcus sp. A6 | reverse complement strand
GCGTTCCTGACGTTCGCGCAAGACATCGTAAATCGGATCTTCGCGCGGTTCGCCATCATTCAACAGCGCCGTATAATTCTCATTGGTTTTGCGGCGTTTATCGAGCAAACCTTCAATCCATACACCCATCAGCTCCGGCAGCGATAACAGCCGGATCGTGTGCCCTGTCGGCGCCGTATCGAACACCAGCTTGTCGAAATGCTGGCGCTCCTCGAGGATGATGTGGATCAGTTTGTCAAAAAGCGCCGCCTCATCAGCACCAGGAGAGGCTTTTGCCGTATCGAGCTGACGGTTCACTTCTTCCATCATGCTCGTGTGGACGGTTCCGCGGATATTGTTTTTGACGCCTTTGATGTAATTTTCTGTCTCGATTTCCGGATCGATTTCAAGCGCGTATAGATTTTCGGCGATTTCTTTTGTGCGGCCGCCGATTTGTTCGTTGAAGATGTCCCCGACATTATGCGCGGGGTCAGTAGAGACCAGCAAAGTCCTGTACCCCGCTTTTGCGGATTGCCAGGCGATGGCTGCAGCGGATGTCGATTTACCGACACCGCCCTTGCCTCCGACAAAAATAATGCTTTTCGATAACACGTCCATGCCATTCCCTCGTTTCGTTAAATATCAGCAGCAACGGATTCCAGACAGCGGGGATTTCTCCATTCCCATACGTAAATGCCAGTCGTGGAATTCTTCGATCATGTACGGATAAAGCTCGAGTGTGTAGTAATAGACCGGATTCGGGATGCCGAGCATTTCCGAATACAACATCAATAAGAATAGATCGTCTTCACTGCGGAGTTCCCGGGCGATTTCCGTTCGGTGCGGATGTTCCAAGACAGCCTCATACCAGTCGATTAGTTTTTTCAGTTTGTCGCTGATCGGCATAACGGCACCTCTTCCTGAAAAAAGTACAAGGGATCATGAATATGATCCCTTGGCATTTCCTACTATAATAATGAACGTTCTAATGGCGGCAGATTTCCTGCACCTTCTATAAAGTCATTATTTCAAATCTTCGTCTGAAAATCCAGGATTTGATTTGCTCATGAGTGCCTGTGCAGCCGTCAAGATGATCCACAATGTAAAGACGAAAATGATGGCTCCGAAGACGAACAGCAATGTATTCGACCCTTCATTGTACCAAGCCCATTGTAGGAACACTTGCTGGAACATCGCCCATAACGTCATGAACATCAAGAACACCATCGGAATAATAGTGATCATGTAATTTCTGCCGAGCTTGCGCAGCCAGATCGAGATCAACAGCAAGCTGATACCGGCTAGAAGCTGGTTGGATGTCCCGAACAATGGCCATAATAAGTAGCCGCCAGAACCGAATCCGTTCGGCCCTTCCGGCAAGATGACAAGCGCCATGCTTGAAAGCACCGCAATCGACGTCGCAACATGCTTTTTCTCAAGCTGCGGCACGTTGTATTCAACACCGAGCTCAGAGATGATATAACGCATAAGGCGAACCGAGGTATCGAGTGTCGTGGCAGCGAACGAAACAACGATGATCGAAACAATCGTTGAAGCGACCGAACCTGGAATCATCAAACCGGAAGCAAGAATGGTCGCACCTTCAATGAAGTTTCCAAGACCGGCACCGCTTGCATCAGCAAAGCTGCTGTAAGAAGCGCTGAATGCGGCACGGTCAGGGAATAGCGTGATGACGGCGATGATCGAGATCAACGCGAGCACCCCTTCCCCGACTGCTCCCAAATACCCGACAAAGCGAGCATCTGTTTCTTTATCTAGCTGCTTCGACGAAGTACCGGAAGAAACGAGCCCGTGGAAACCGGAAATCGCACCACAAGCGATAGTGATGAAGAGCAATGGGAACCAGGAAACATCTGCGCCCGGGTTGGTTGCCGGAGCTGTAATTTCAGGGTTCGTAAACAATAGCCCAAGATACAAAATTGCAAGGCCGACAATCAATTGGTGAGAGTTGATGAAATCACGCGGCTGGAGAAGTTTCCAAACCGGCAGTGTAGATGCGATATAAACATAAATCATCAATACGACAATCCAGATGAAGAACGCGCTGGAAATCGCGCCAAGGCCGAATAAGCCGGCGCCTTCTTCCCCACCCATATAGCGGACAAGATCGATTTGCAAAAAGTCTACTTGGCTGGAAATGACTGCTGTTCCGTACATGATTGCAAGCGCTATCAAAGAAGGGATGAGCATTTTCATGTTTTTCTTATAAGCCGCATAACCGATCCAAATCGCTAGCGGAATCTGGATGAATACCGGAATGACGCTAGCCGGATATGAGATGAACAAGTTCGCGATGACCCAGGCGAATACCGCGTTGACCATAAGAACCAGGATCAAAATAATGAACAAGAACAAAATCTTTCCACGCTGCCCGATCAAACGGTGGGCT
>NZ_JAPEHT010000022.1 GCF_028823615.1 Planococcus sp. A6 | reverse complement strand
GGCGCTCGCCAGTGATCATGCCGTGATCGGAATCGATTTGGATTTTGTCATACAATTTCTTCGGCAAGCGGACGTCTAGCTTCGGCGATTTCATGCTGGCGGTAAAGCTGAAGATGCCCCATTTTCTCGGCTCTTCTTTCAAGGTGATGACGAGCGTCCGGTTGAGGATATCAACAGAAAACTGCTGGCGGTAACTTTTATCAGTAATGTCTGCATACATCTTGCCGTCTTCCGAAGGGCCGATGGTAAGTATGCCGTTATCGATCTGGATATCTACTTGATCGAATTTGTCTTCTGTCAGTTCATTCGCCGCCGCGCTGATATCGCTTTGGTTGAAATCAAACGACTTGATCAGTTCATCGGCAATTTCCTGCGGCGAGCCGAGTTCATCGGCGATTTCGCTATCGGTTTTGCCATCTGCCTGGCCGTTTGCGAAATACTCGCGGATGTCTTGGAGAATGTCGTTTTGTTCTTCTTTCGGCAATCGTTTCAACGCTGTTTCAAGTTCTTGCAAAAATTGGTTTTCAGTCATTTTGCACACCCTCTTCAATTAGTTGGTTGACCCCATCCGTAAAACTTTTCCATTCTTCGAGCTGTTCCTGTAAATACGTCCGGCCAAGTTCGGTGAGCGAGTAATATTTCCGCGGCGGACCTTCGCTTGATTCCTGCAAGTAAGTGGTGAAATAGCCTTCCTTGGTGAGCCGCCGGAGCAGGGGATAGACGGCGCCTTCCGAGATCGCGATGCGGCTTGAGATTTTCTGGACGAGTTCATAGCCGTAGCGGTCTTGTTTATCCAACAGCACCAGCACACATAAATTCAATACGCCTTTTTTAAACTGGATGTTCAATGGGATTTCCTCCTTTCACAGCTAGTGTTTTATAAACAGTAGTGATTAATGAATAATATATCATCTAGTATTGTTCAATGCAAGGTACTGGAGATAAT
This sequence comes from Planococcus sp. A6, assembly GCF_028823615.1. Taxonomy (GTDB): domain Bacteria; phylum Bacillota; class Bacilli; order Bacillales_A; family Planococcaceae; genus Planococcus. Next base: position 33,847 of record NZ_JAPEHT010000022.1, on the reverse strand, counting down.
TAATTGAAAATTATTTTTTCTTTACGCAAATCACTACATATAAACATAAAAAAGCTGGCTCCCATTATGTAGAAAAGGGAGACAGCTGGTAAGGCAATTATTTAAAATTAAAATCAGACGTTATTTTGTCGTCAACTTTTTTATATCGTTTAAATCCAGGCCAGTAGCGATCGGTGATGAAGCGGAAAGCGGAATCGTGTATTTCACATCGGCCTGGGTGCCGAGAGGGTGGGGCTTCAGTTGAAAGTGATCGATGGCTGTACCGATGGTTTGGGCGGCCGATTTTAATTTGGGATCCATTAAAGGAATATAATCGATGGCAATTAATGAATCGGACACGTCAATGATCCGGACAGCCTGTTCGTCCAAAACCGCCGCTATTTGGAGAAATGTCCACTGTTCTCGTGCCGCGATGGAGTTGTAATGGTTATGGCCATTTACGTACAGTCCAGCACGTTGCTTTGGTTTTAGCAATTCCCACATCGGAATATCTGGGGCAATGCAACGTTTTTCTTTTTCAGAATTTTTGGTGGTTCCATGGACAGGATGGTGGCCGAAGACGATGAGTGGGAGATCCCCAGACTCTTGAACGACATTTTCAAGCCATTGTTGTTGCACAAGGTCCAGTGTTCCGCCCCAGTCTTCGTAGTTTTGTTCTTGGGCGGTATCTAGAAATGCCAATGTTGCATGTTCTGTTGAAATGGTATGAAAACGCTCTTGCTGTGTGATGTGGAGGACATTTTTCCGTGTCATGGCATAGACGTCATGGTTGCCGAGCACATGCACAAATGGTTTTTGATACTGGCGGATCATGCCATATATATCTTCTAATTCGTCAGCTGAACCAAAATTCGTCAAATCACCAATAGAGACATATAAGTCTGCCGGAATCGAGAAAAACTGTTCCATGAAGGACTCAAAAAATGACTGCCGATCTTCCCGAATAAAAGCATAGTTCTCTTTTACCGAAGGAAAATGCAAATCTCCAATCACTGCAATTTTCATTCTGTTCAACAACTCCTTCTGCATTTAATAACACCAGTATCTCAAACGGCTGCTAAGCTGCGGTAAATGCAGTGTAAAGAATTGTGAAAGTACGGATCCTTTCCGAGGGAGATAAAAAAGCTACACCTATCCGCCCGTGAGACGTGTAGGTATAGCCCAGTTGAAAGTTACAGAATCGCTTCCGCAATAATCTTATCCAGCTTGCGGATATCGACTTTCTTATTCAAGTTCAGTTTGAAGTTTCCGGCTCTTGTCCAAAGTTGTATTTCGGCGTTGGCATCGAAGGTACCGGCGTTTTCAGTCGAGTACATATTGATTGATGCGAATGGGATAGTGTAAACTTCGACTTTTTTGCCGGTCAAGCCTTGCTTGTCAGAAATGATGATGCGCTTGTTTGTCACGACAGCGGTATCGCGCACGGTTTTATAGGCGATTTTCGCTTGTTCGCCGTCTACCAGCAAGTCTTTGACCGAGTCCGGTACATCAATTTCCTGCAGGAAGGTCCAGCCCATCATTGCGTTCAATTCTGCCATTTGAATTCCCCCTATCTATTATTGATATTAGTATGGCATATGTCGGAAAGAGGGGCTATAAAAATGAATGGGCCATTCGAAAGACGTCCATACGATCAGATTCTTGTTCGACATACGCTGAATGGAAAATTATAGTATGTTAAAATGGCCTGGCAATAAATTTTTCGGTGGGGGAAATTCAGTCAGAAGAATCATCCCCTAAGTAATGAAGGAGGAACACCATGCTTGCAGAAATGTATAAAAAGCGTGAAAAACTCGCTTATTTATTATTGGGCGGAACGTTGGTTGTGGCGCAGTCTACGGAATGGATTGAACTGCTGCCTTTCCTGATCCCGATTGGTTTGAGCATAGCGGTCGTATTGATCAGCCGCGCACATTATAAAAAAGTGAAAGACATTCAAATTCCACGATCCGAAAAGCAGCTGCTGGAGCTTAAAGACATTGTCATCAAGAAAGATGCAGCGCTTATCCCGAGGCTTTTACTATTCGAAAAAAGCGGTCAGTATGTCGGAAGTGTCGAAATCGCGAAAACTTCCTGGTGGGTGTATCCGTTCCTATTTTTTGCTTCTTCGCTAATTAGCTTGTTTCCAATGAATTATCAACTGGTAAGCAACGAGGGCGCGAGCCAAATTACGTTCCGGAAAACGGGATGGCTGAAGCAGTCAAAAATTGAAATTTTCAATAGCAGCCAGGAAAAAATCGGTACGTATATGCAAGAAGAATTAAAAGCGTTGTTCAATATCAAAGGGGTATTGTATGACGAAGAGGAAGAAGAGCTGCTGTCCATTAAAGCATCCGGATTCTCCGGCAGTTTCAGTTGGAATGACCAACAGGGACGGCGTTTAGCTTACTTTTATAATGGCATATTTCCACATGAATATACGCATCTCTTCAGGGATACGCATAATGACATTGTCGAGTTGGCGGACGGGACGGCAGATAAGGACAAGCTTCGCCTGCTGGCAGTCATCGGGTTTATTTTCTTTACGCGGATCAAGCAATAAACGGTGTGAAGACATTGCAAGGAGGGAGGTGTTTGTCCAATGGCTCGATCGACACGAACAGAAATGATGAACCGCTTGGATTTCTTTATCGGGACTTGGGCGATCGAAGTGTCTCACCCACAGCTTCAACCACGGCCGATTACCGGAGAGGCAAATTTCGAATGGCTGGACGAGCGCTATATTATTCAGCGCACGCAAATCAACAAGCCTGAATTTCCGAGCAGCATAATCATCTACGATTGGGACGATGCAAAGGGACAGTACATGCAGCATTATTTCGATTCGCGCGGGGTGACTCGTTTGTATGAAATGAGTTTTGAAGAAGGGAACTGGAAGTTGTGGCGGACGACACCCGACTTCTCACCGCTCGATTTCCATCAACGGTTCAATGGCATAGTGAATGAAACAGGAAATCTTATCGAAAGCTCCTGGGAACAATCAGCAGACGGTGTTCAGTGGGAGCATGATTTCAGCTTGATTTATAAAAAATATAAAGAGTGAAAGCCTTCCGGATTGCTTGGAGGGCTTTTTAACTGTGGAAATGAAAATTTTGGAAAAAATTAACGGGAGACAGGACTTTTGATGTCTTTATGAGGATTATGACAAAAATACCGAAAATTACATTGAATTATTTTTTAATTCAGACTATTATTTGTTGTAGCAAGAAAATAAAGGAAATGGAAGGAGAATAATATGAAAAAAGGAATTGCTGGAATTTTTATGGGATCATTTTTAGTGATGGGGGCTTCTCTAAACGTAGCTGCCGATGAACATGTCGATAAAGACTGTGGTGATTTTGCGAATCACGAAGAAGTGATGGAATTTTGGTACACGAACGGGTATAGTGCAGAAAACGACCCGCACGACCTCGACCGTGATAATGACGGACTCGCTTGTGAAGTCAGCCAGTCAGAATACGATGATTATGTAGCGAGCCAAGAAGCTGCCGGATCTGATGACGAAGCTTCTGGTGATCAGGAAGAAGCTGTAGAAGAGGAAGAGGAAGAGGAAGGCGCAGCTTTGCCGGATACTGCTTCGAACGGACCTCTTATGATGCTATTCGGCGCTGGAATTGCCGGGGCAGGATCATTGCTCTTATTCCGTAGAAAGAACCAAACAGCCGATCAGCAATAGGCTGTCTGATAAGCACTCATATGAAAGAGCAGCGGGATTGGATATCCGCCGCTTTATCCGAATCTAAAAAAGGACTGTCCTTGAAAGTCATGACCATGACCTTTTGGGGCAGCCTCTTTATTGCGAGGTGATGCTAGATGAAGCGTTGGTTGGGCTTGGTGCTCCTGTTTATTGGTTTAAGTATTGTCATAGTGAATTTCTTGGAATGGAATATCGGCCATACAGCAGCGCAGGACTTCACTGAGGAAGAAGCGGACGAAGTGGCGGAAGTAGCTCAGACACTGGAAAAAGAAATGATCTTTACACCGCCTTCCATTGAAGAGCCGACTCCCGTTTTGACAAGCGATATTCAAGAAGAGGCAGGAGCGAATATCGCGACACTGCTCATTCCGAAGATCGAACAGAAATATTCTATCTATTGGGGGACGGATCCTTCCACCTTGACTCAAGGCGTTGTTATGGCCATACTGTTCTAAGCGGCCATCGGGATACGGTCTTTACTAGATTAGGTGAACTTGAAAAGGCCGATTTGCTTCATGTGCAATATGACGATGAAATTTTTATCTACGAGGTCACGGATACGTGGATTACGCACGAAGACGATCGGACAGTCATTGTGGAAAAAGAGGAATCCACTCTGACTTTGACGACTTGCTATCCTTTCGACTTTATCGGCTATGCTCCGGATCGATATATCGTCCAGGCCGAGTTAGTCGCTGAACAAAAGGTCAAGAACTAATAATTGAAACGCTGCGGATGCAAGTCAATGTTGCAGACACGAAAAAACAGCTGCCCGGATGGATTTCCCATCCCAATGGGCAGCTGTTTTAAATTGGCGAATGCCAAGATCAGTTGGCGGATCGGCGAAACGGGGTTTCAGTCCGCATTCATACTGTAAGTGGCGGACGTTTCGCAGACGGCTTTTAAATTGTTCAAGGTTTGCTCCATGGAATTGTTCATCAGTTTTTGGATGATGAGTTTATTGGCGACTTTGCCCACCAATTTACCAGGCAGTTCATAATTCATATCCAAAGAGATTTCGACGCCCTGTCCTTCCGGGATATAGGTCCAGAATTGATCGGATGTGATCGCTCCTTTGACGGTGCCTCTCCATGAGTATCCATTGCCATCTTTGCCCGTTTCCACGACTTCAACTTCAACCGGCAAATGCATTCCGAGCATCGTGTATTTCATGTCCATGGTCGTGCCGGTCTCTCCTTGGCCAACCAGGTTTTCGGGTTCCGAAAGGCCGACGTACCATTGGAACCAATCGCTCGGGTTGATTGCGTAGTGGTAAACTTCATCAATCGGCCGGTCGATATAGACGCTTTTTTTGATATTCCACATACCATGTTCCTCCTCGTTCGTGCTCCGGGTACGGGAAATGAGGTTCGAATCGTTCTTCGCCTCATAGATGTTAAAACGATGCGGGAAATCTCTTTGCCGATCACAACTGATGCTAAAACAATCGCCAATTCGTCAAACCGGATTTGGTTAATGCGCAACGATAGGAAATAGAATGACTTCGTTTTTCGATAAATTAAGCACTGCTATTATATAGGAAATGAAGCTAAATTGCAATAAGTTATTAGAATATTCAAATTAAATAAAGTTGTGCTAACTAATATCAACTGCGGGCAAGAAGGACTTTAAAAGTTCCTTAGCGAATATGCTTGAAAAGAGGGTTTCAGCGCATACGGGCAATGAAAAACCACGGCAGGAGGAAACATAATGAAAATATTGATTCTCGGCGGCACCCGGTTTTTGGGGCGCTTTCTAACGGAGTCGGCGCTAAAGCAGGGGCACGAAGTCACACTGTTCAACCGTGGAAAAGAAAATCCGGAACTTTTTCCAGAAGTGGAGAAATTGCTCGGCGACCGTGGAAGCGACTTATCGGCGCTCGAAGAAGGCGAATGGGATGCGGTCATCGATACATGCGGCTTTGTGCCGCGCGTAGTCCGTGAATCGGCGAAGCTCCTTGCAGAACGCGCAGGGCATTACACCTTCATTTCCAGTGCGTCCGTCTACGATGAATTGGAAAGCCCAGGAATCGACGAGGATCATCCCGTCGGCCAGATGTCTCTGCCGGATGCGGAAGAGATGACGAAAGGGATGACCAATCCGCCTGCCAATGAATACTACGGCGAGCTGAAATTCTTATGCGAGCAGGAAGTGGAGCAGCAATATCGCGGACGCAGCCTCATCGTCCGCCCGGGGCTGATTGTCGGGCCATATGATTTCACAGGACGCTTTAGCTATTGGGTCAATCGCGTGGCGAAGGGCGGTAAAGTTCTAGCGCCCGGCCGTAAAGATAAACGCATCCAATTTATCGACGTCCGGGATTTGGCGGAATGGATCATCCGCATGGTCGAACAACAGAACAATGGCGTTTTCAATGCAGTAGGGCCCGAATCGCCCTTGACGATGGAAGCCTTTTTGGACGAATGCAAAAGAGCATTGAAGAGCGATGCGAAATTCGTGTGGGTGGATGAAGCGTTTCTCCTTGAAAATGAGGTCGGCTATTGGATGGAGTTGCCTTTATGGATACCGGATAGCGAGCAGATGGAAGGCTTCCTGTCGCTTGATATCGATAAAGCGCTTGGGAAAGGGCTCACGTTCCGCCCACTTTCGGAAACAATCCGTGATACCCGTGAATGGGAGCTCAGACAAGAAGTTTTGGAGCGTAAAGCAGGGCTTGATGACGATAAGGAACAAGCGGTGCTGGGAAAATGGAAAGCAAGAAAGGCGAATGCGTAAATCTCGGCATGTTTATGACTGGATAAAACGCATACTTTTTCAGGGATTTCTTCCAAAGTTTAGCGACAATTCATTGCGGGAAACTAAGTGACTGTACTTAATTAATCGCAGGTTACTAGTTGAATGGAGGAGAAAGAAGATGGCACAACAGCATACACATGAAGAAGCAGTAGAAACGGTCAAAGATCTCATCAAGGATATCAAGGTCACGATGATGACGACAGTCGTGGATGGGAAGCCCGTGTCGCGCCCAATGCAAACGCAGGAGACCGAGTTCGATGGCGATTTATGGTTCGTTACCTTGAAAGACACGGATAAATACGATGAGATTGCATCGAACCCGACAGTCAATTTGGCATATGCCGGAAAATCCTACGTCTCCGTCAGTGGCACGGCTGAATTTATGGAAGACCTGGAGCGCAAGAAGAAATATTGGAACCCGATCTTCGATAAAATGCTGGAGACCAGCTACGACGACCCGAACGTCGTGCTGATCAAAGTGACGCCGGAAACTGCAGAATATTGGGAGTCGGGCAATACGCTGAAAACCGTGAAGAAGTTTGCGCAGAAACTGACGAGCAAAGATTCCGTAGATGATAATGACGGTGAACTGAACGACACCGTCGATTTCAACAAGCCAAATAAATAATTGAAATCACAGATTAAACAGCATCCGCTTCTAATGGGATGCTGTTTTTTATTGACGGACTATTATGATAAACTTAAAGCAGAAATGGATGATAGTGGAAGATAAGTTGGATTTCCCAAGGAGGGCTTAAATGAAGAAAAGCTTTGAATTCACACATGAAGGCCGACATATCGTCATTGAAAATCGATGGTTTGAAGGCGAAAAGTTATTCGTGGACGGCCAATTGCAGGATGAAAATCTGGGGCTCAGTTTTGGCGGGGAGTTGAATGGCAAGCTGAAAACCTCCGAAGGCATAAAAGACTTGAAAGCCACTGTCGGCGGTTTTTTTACGATCGAGTGCAAAGTGTTTGTCGATCATCAATTGGCTTACTCCAGCAAGGCGTAGGCAATTCAATAGCTTAATTTGAGATTAGAAAAATTGCAGCGAAAGGGGTGATATCAGATGACAATCCGTAATCAATTGTCAGCGTCAGGAACGACTCACGCAAAGCCTGTATGGAATGGCGATCCTTTGTGTGGGGCAAGCAAGAATTGAATCGCCCATCACGCGTCATTTCAGCACACGGCTTCCTTATTAAATAAAAGAATTTACTTTATAAGGAGTGTCTTTCAATGACGCAAACAGAACAGAACCGTGCTGAGAACAACATTTCTGGCAGACGGGTGGAAGCATTCATCCGCAATGACCAGTTTAACTTTATCAAAAACCAGGCAAAAATCCTGGTCAATGGCAAGGCGTCGAGCAACGACCGGGAAGTAGTGGAGGTACTGCGGCATTTGGCGCAGGAAAAGGTTTCCGGCTTGTTTCCATTAATTACTGAAGAACAGTCATCGCTGCTTGGGCAATTGATCGAAATAGCAGATCAAGCGCAAGCTGATGCTTATTTGGAGCAATTGGAAGCTTATCTTGTGCCGTTCAAACAAGTGTCGCCTGCTGGATTGAAGAAACTGTTTCCAAAAGCGAAAAAGCTCAAAGGCCCGAAGCTTGAGTCACTGGACTTTACACGTATATCCTATTTAGGGTGGATTGAAAGCTCGAATGTGATGTACTTGGTAACGGAACAAGACGGGCAGCTGCAGGGAATCCACGGCAGCTTTACGCGCAGTTCGAAACAAGGCATTTGCTCGATCTGCAACCGCCACAGTGAGGTCGGCATGTTCATCGCGAAAACGAAAGGATCCACTCAGGATCAGTTCATCAAGCGCGGCAACTATATTTGCCAAAACAACGAAACCTGCAATGAACACATCGATACCTTGGAGCGTCTGGATGAATTCGTCGGACGGCTGCAAAGATAAATGACCCAAAAGCTCTCCGGCAAATGCTGGGGAGCTTTTGTCTTAAAAAAGTTCTGATTCTCAACGGACGGAGCGGTGTGAAATGGCAGGGATGGGGGTACTTTATCTGTAATCACGAACTCTGCCACTGCTGCCGGCGCACCTTGTCTGGGATATGCCAAAACCAATTGTGTTTTTGGAGAGGGTGGGTTCGATGGAGCCGGAAAAGAACAAAACGGCGTTCAGCCTTGCCGCTTCGTGGTTCGTGAGGTGGGTGTTGAACAATAAAGCGGTATCCGTACTGGTCATTCTTTTATTGATCCAAGTGAACATCCTGCTGTTGCCAAGAATCAGCTTCATTTTCGCACCGCTATTTGCATTGATCAGCGTCATGGGGCTGCCGCTGATCATGGCCGGGGTATTGTATTATTTGCTAAGCCCTTTGATTGATTGGATGGAAACGAAAAAAATCAACAGACTCGGCGGCATTACGATTGTCTTCGTAGTGATTCTCGGCTTGCTCGCATGGGGCGTTACGGCTTTGATCCCGGTAATCCGCGAACAATCACTGGACTTACTGGAAAACTGGCAGGATTATTTAGCCAGCTTTATCGCCAAAATCGATACATTTTTTGAAAGTGAATTTTTGGCAGGGCTGCAGGAACAATTAACCGGGGAAGAAGGCGGCATCACGGCCACGATTACTGATCAAGTCGGCGGGGAGCGGCATCGGCAATGTATTCGGCATCGTGTCGACGACCGTCTTGGCCTTGATCACGACGCCTTTCATCTTGTTCTATTTATTGAAGGACGGCCATCACCTGCCGTATCATATTATGAAATTTGTGCCTTCGCATATGCGGGAACAGACCTACCGATTGCTGCGCGAAATGAATATGCAGATCAGCCAGTATATCCGTGGCCAGCTGCTCGTCGCATTTTTTGTCGGGCTGATGTTCTGGATCGGCTTGAGCATCATCGGCCTGGAGTATGCGCTGACGCTTGGGGTTTTGGCGGGCGCATTGAATTTGATTCCATTTCTTGGGACCTTTATCGCGGTCATTCCGATCTTCATCATCGCCATTGTCCTGCATCCACCGCTCATGCTTTTGAAAGTGCTGATTGTGTTCATTATCGAACAGACATTGGAGGGGCGCGTTGTGCAGCCGCTTGTCCTCGGAAGCAGCTTGAATATCCATCCGGTGACGATCATCGCCGTGCTGCTGACAGCTGGGAGCTTATTCGGTTTGCCCGGCGTCATCATCGGGATACCGGCCTATGCAGTTCTCAAAGTAGTTCTCGTGCATTTATTCAAATGGTATCAATCCTATACCGGCATGTATGCCGATGACTACAATCCAGCGCCGAAGCCTTTGGTTTCTGAAAAGAAAAAGAGGAAGCTGATGAAACGCAAGAAGAAAATCGAGTAGTTTCCAACGGATGATGGATCGGTCGCGCAGGCAAAAAAACTCCCAGCCATCAGAAGTTGGCCGGGAGTGTTCTTGTATTAGCGAGTTTAGCTTTTAACGACCGGGCACGATGGATCGCTTGTCCATTCGTTCATCGATCCGTCGTATACCGCGACATTCGGTTGCCCGAGTTTATTCAGCAACAAGGCGTTCCATGTTGCCGCGATGCCGCCCCCGCAATACGTGATGACTTTTTTGTTGGGGTCGAGCGCGCCAGTCTGTTCAAAGGCAGCACGCAGTTTTTTATCGTCGTACAATGCTTTTGACTGTTCGTCTGCATGAACGCCGAAAAAGACGTTTTGGCTGCTTGGGATGTGGCTGCCTTCGTATTCTTCCGGCGACAGGCTATCGATGAGAATGGTCTGTTCGTCATCGATGGCTTTTCGGACGTCTTCTTTCGTGGCGAGCATATCACTGCGACGCTGCCCTGAGAAGCTGGCTTTTGGGTAGGACGCTTGGTCTGTTGATAAGTCGCGGCCTTCCGCCTGCCATTTCTGCAAACCGCCTTCTAAAATGGCGATTTGGCCGAATCCTTCATAACGCAATTGCCACGCGAGGCGCGAAGCCCAGTACGAAGCGGCAACCGATTCGCCGACGAGTGCATTTTGATCATAGACGACGGTGCGTGTGCCGTCGCCGATGCCGAGCTCGGTCATTTTGTCGATAAATGCGTCGCGCGGCGGCACCGTGAACGGCAAATCCGATTCGCTATCGGTCAATTCCCCGAGCAAATCAGCATACACGGCTCCTGGGACATGGCCTTGTGCAAAGGACTCTTTGCCGGATTCGACATCCGGCGGCCCGCCGGCTTCCGGAAATTTCATGAATACCGTGGCATCCACAATCCGTAAATCAGGATCATCCAAATGCTCGGCTAGCCAATCGGTTGTCACGATTAATGGAATATCATTCATCTAAGAACTCCTCCTTCGTGTAGTTGTCTTTACTGTACGCCTTGTATGAGAACTCCGTCAAAAATTAGGTTTCTAAAAAAACGGATAGTATGACGACCAGCTCCATTTGCTAGTCCGCTATTTTTCAAAAGGGGAGATGTCCATGATCTATGCAGCGTTGCTTCGCGGAATCAATGTCGGCGGCAACAATAAAATCAATATGAAAGAACTGAAAGAAGCGTTCGAACAAGCAGGCATGTCGTCGGTCAAAACGTATATTAATTCAGGGAATATCGTTTTCGAAGACGCCCGCAATAAAGAGCGAGTAACGCTTGTTTTGGAAGAGGCGATTTTTGAACATTTCGGACTGCGCATCAAGGTGCTCGTTTATTCATTCGAAGAATACAAGCGCATTGCACAAACGGTCCCGCCTGAATGGACCAACGATGAACGATTGAAAAGCGATGTGCTGTTTTTATGGGAACAAGCCGATGATGAACGCGTGCTTGAACAATTGCCCTTGAAGCAAGAAATCGACCGTGTTCAATATGTGCCCGGAGCAATTCTTTGGTCGGTTGATCGAAGGGATGTAACCAAAAGTGGGATGGCAAAAATCGTCGGGACCAAGCTGTATAAACTGGTCACCGTCCGCAACGTCAATACTGTCCGGAAGATTTACAATTTAATGAAGGAACTGGAAGAAAAGTCACCGAATTAACTTATGAATTGATGAATAATTCTGATAAGATGAATATGATATGAAATTTGGAATTGGAGGCGATCAGGATGGATTTGGCAGGCAAAGTGGCAGTGGTGACAGGCGGGGCTTCCGGCATCGGGTTGGCGGCGGCAAAAGCATATTTAGCGAAAGGCGCAAAAGTGGTCATTGCCGATTTTAATGAAGAAGGCGGCAAACAAGCCGCAGAGAGCTTGAAGAACGATGGCGACATCCTGTTCATTAAAGTAGATGTAGCAAGCGAAGATTCGGTGAAGGGCATGATCGATTTCGCGATCGAACAATTCGGCACAATTGATCTCCTCGTAAGCAACGCAGGCATCGGCGCGTTGACGGAGACACACGAGTTGAGCTATGAGGATTACCATAAAGTTATCGCAGTCAACCAGGACAGCATCTTCTTTGGTGCGAAGCACGCAATCCGCCATATGATGAACAATGGAGGCGGCGCCATCATCAACACTTCTTCGATTCTTGGAAGTGTCGGTGAAGGGGCGGCATTTGCCTATAACGCATCAAAAGGTGCGGTCAACCTTATGACGAAATCCTTGGCGCTCCAATATGCACCGCACGGCATCCGCGTCAACGCCGTCGCGCCGGGCTATGTCGAATCCGGCATGGTGAGCCGTGAAGCGTTGGGCGAAGAGTTCTACGGGCAGCTGGTCAGTAAGCATCCAATCGGGCGCCTGGGGAACGCGGACGAAATCGCCCACGCAATTATTTTCCTAAGTGAAAATGACTTCACCACCGGCACGACGATCCTGGTCGACGGCGGCTATACCGCGCAATAAACTGAAATGAAGTGTAAAATATCCGAAAATACCTGTGCGCTCGATGGCCGGCCTTGAACCAGCCGGAGAGCCGCAGGTTTTTTACGTTCAGTTGACCATGAACACTCAGGGCAAAAGCTTTTTCGGCTCTTTCACTTTGATGGAAACGACCTCACCGCAGTCGAGGCAAACCGTGAAGACCCGTTCCGAACCGAAAGACATTTTCTTATTCAATGGGCGCAAGTTGACGAAATCCATCGCTTGGACAAACGAATTCCCTCCGCAATCTGGGCATTTCTTTTCTATGTGCTTCATACTCTTCATCTCCCTTTAATGGTTTACGCTTTTTACGCAATAAAGTTTCAAGTTCTACAATGCGTGAAATTGTGTGAGGCAAAAGAATGGTTTCCTTTAAAATACATAAGTTCAGAAAACATAAGGGCCCTGCAGGTGATATGATTAGAAGATACGATCGACAGCGAAAACCCGAAGAAACCAGCCGGGCTATTCGGCTTTTTCAGTTTGGCAGAACAGGTGATGACACAATGGCAACGCAGACAAACACATACCAGACGTCTATACGTCTAACTAAAACCGCATCGGAAAAGATGAGAGGGTTCGGCATCAGCGAACGCTCATTTTTTATGGCGGACAAACCGTTTCAAGTATTTCTTGAACGCTATCCGTCGACCGCGGATGGCTCTCTTTCGGTTGCGCTGCTGTTTAGTGCAGAACAGACGGATCGGCTGACGAACCAAGCGTCAGGGCAACTCGCTGTGCTTCACTGCGTGTTCGCCAACCATCAATTATTGGTGACCAACGTGACTTTACGCAAAGCATACCAAGCGCTCGGCACCAATTGGCAGCGCGAGGAGTCGATTCAGTTCAACAATTCGCGCGATCCGGTGCCGGTAGCGTTCATGAATTTGATCAACCGGATGACGCCGGCGAAAGAGCGTTCGGATTACGTGAAAAAGCGCATCTCGAGCTGGGAAGGTTATTTGAAAATCCAAGAACAGGGCATGGATATTCCAGATATCAAGACAGGCTATTCGAATCTGGCGTTCAGCCACGACTTCAGCCGCATCACCTTGACGGGCTGCCGCATGGACGACAAAGAATGGAAAAACCTGCGCAATCTAAGCGTCCGCTTGACAGGGATCGACGGCGATGTCGGAAGTGTCCTCAAGACCAAGAACCGCACGATCGAAATCGAATTGAATCCATACATCATCAAGCAGCTGCGCGAAAAAGCGCATGCCCTACCAAAAAGGGAAGTTGTGTTCAGCAATTTCGCGGCACTCAGCCAAATCCGGAGATTGCGCCAGGGCTTCACCAATCTCGAGAAGGGACTCGCGGTCAACCCACAGCTCGATCGCCTATTATTTGAGGAACGGCCGAATGTGGCGCAGCTAAAAGAAATGCCGAAACTCGAGTTCCACAACCGCTTGAATGAATTCCAGCAGCAAGCGGTGACAGGGGCGATGTCAGCGGAAGATTTATATGTCATCCAAGGGCCTCCCGGAACCGGCAAGACGACGGTCATTTCGGAAATCTGCCTGCAAAATGCGAAAAAAGGCTTGCGCACGCTCGTCGCTTCCCAGTCGAATCTGGCAGTCGATAATGCGCTCGGGCGCTTGCTTGCACATAAAGACATCCGCATCTTGCGAGTCGGGCGCACCGAAAGCATCGAAGAAGACGGCCAAAAATTCATCGAAGAAAACGTCGGCCAGTATTGGAAAGACCATACCTTAAAAGAAATCACAGCGCAGTTCGAGGCACGTGAAATTCGCGAACAAGAAGTCGCCCAAAAGCTTAAAGAAACGCAACAGGCCTATACAGAATTGCAGCCGGTTTTTGAAAAATGGAAGCAAGCCGTAGAAGATAAAAAGACAGCCCAAGCGACACAACGCGAATTGCAGTCATCCATCGAACCATTGCAAAATAAAACCCGGGCATTCGAGCTCGAACAGCGGCAAGCAACAAGCCGCAAAAACAGCATCCAAGAGAAAATGGATGTTCTGCAAGCGAAGATCCAGAAAGCGCAGGGCTTGATCGATAGCGGTCATGGGCCCGAATGGTTCGAACAACAACAGCAGCACATAGCCGAAACCATCGAGCAACTCGAACGCGTACGCGAGTCCAATCAGCTGAACGACAAGTTGTCAGCACTCCACCGCGAGATGGCATTGATTGAAGAAAAACGCGACGAAGTGATGGCAAAAGCTAAGGAAAAGCAAGCCGTGCTTGAAGCAGTCGAAGGCATGAAGAAAGTCGGCAGTTTGCTTGATGTGATGAATGAACACGAGATCGAAGAAGTGCCGGCGATCACTTTCTCACTCAGCAAACTCGAGATGATCCGCGACAAGATGGCCGAGCGTAAAAAACTCGAAGCCTATAATACCAGTGTCACTTCAGCGATCGGCTATGTCGAGAAATTGCTCGGAGGTTCTGGCATCGATGCGGTGCAAGTGAAAGAACGCGCCTTGTCGCAAGCGGAATCGTTCACCTCGGCCAATATCGATGAATTTCTGGAAAAGCTGCGCGCGGTGCTGAAAAATTCGCAGCATATCGATTCGAGCGTGCTCACGAAAGCGCTGAGCGGCTTATACAAACGGCAGAACGATGTATGGCGGAGAGGCGCGATGCTAAAAGCCCCCGATATTTATATAGAAGAGTCGCAACGTGCATTTGGCCAATTGAAAAAAGCGCTGTGCATGGAACTCGAAAAGCACAGGCAGCGCTACCTGGACTTGGACGAACGGGGGCTTGAGCAGTTCGAACGGCAGCGGGAAGAACTTTCACGCATCGGACGGCGAGTGGCCAGTTTGTCCGTTTCGATCGACGTACCGGAAGATATCGGACAGGCGATTGCCGATCACGAAATGCAATTGACGCAGCTACGGAAAGGTCAAGCGGATTCGGTTCAAGCGGCAGCAGATTTGGAGCAGCAGCAAGTCAATTTGCTCGCTGAACAAACGGCATTTGACCAAGCGGAACAGCGAATCGTAGAGATTGCAGCGCAACTTGCCGTGGTGATGCAGCGTCTAACAGAGAAAGAGCAGGAACTTCAAGCTTTGGAAACCATCCTTTCAATGGATCCGGAAGCGGCATACGAAGAAACCGCGAAACAACTCGCCAGCTTGTCATTCGATGTGGAATCGCTCAAGCAAGAGCAGAAAAACTTCCCCTTATTGCAATCGGTGCAAAAGCAATGGATCGGGTTGTTGGAGTCGGCGAACGAGCACGATTTGGATGAAATCCGCAAGCTCTACATCAAACACGCCAATGTCATCGGGACGACTTGCGTGGCATCAGCACGCAAGGATTTTCAGGACAATTATCCGGTATTCGATGTTGTTATCGTCGACGAAGTGTCGAAAGCGACGCCTCCTGAACTATTATTGCCGATGCTCAAAGGCAAAAAAGTCATTTTGGTCGGCGATCATCACCAATTGCCGCCATTGCTCGGCAACGATACTTTGGAAGAGACCTTAGAAGAAATGATTAAAGAGGGCAGCGGCTTTGAAGAAAAGCGCGAACTCGAAAAACTGCTCGAAGAATCGTTGTTCGAACGCTTGTATAAAAACTTGCCGGAGACCAACAAGACGATGCTCGCCATCCAGTACCGCATGCACAAAGACATCATGGAAACCATCTCGCCGTTCTATAAAGACGAGAATGTGCAATTGCAATGTGGCTTGGCTGATTCAGACAAAGAACGCGACCATTTCCTTGAGTCGGCATCCGTCAAACGCAACAACCATCTCATGTGGCTCGATTTGCCGAACGAACCGGCGTATTTCGAGGAGCGCATGAGCGGCGGGAAAAGCTTATTCAACCCGTCGGAACTTGCAGAAATCAGCCGCCTGCTGGTGGAACTTAACGATGCGGTGGCCGAAGCGAAAGCGGCCGGGCGGATTCCGGCGGATGAGCTGAAAACGGTCGGCGTCATTTCGTTCTACGGCGAACAAGTGAAGCGGCTGCAGCGCATGATCGACCAGGAAATGCGACTGCCGCATCTACTGCTCCGCACCGGCACGGTCGACCGATTCCAAGGCAGTGAAATGGAGATTATCCTCCTAAGCATGGTCCGCAATAACCACAATGACCGCGGCGATATCGGCTTTGCGAAAGATTACCGCCGATTGAACGTCGCGTTGTCGCGCGCCAAGCAATTACTCGTGATGGTCGGCAGTTCCGCGATGTTCACGAAGCGTGCGAAAAAAGAACAGACGAAACGGATGTATCAGCATGTGCTCGATGTGGCTGAACAAAAACAAGGCGTAAAAGTGCTGCAGAAGGGGTGAGCAAATGGACAAACTGAATAACAAGCTGCGCGCGGAAGTGGTATCGAACAAGGACGTGACGATCGTCAAAGAACTTTCGTGGCATGTGCCGCTGGTTTCTTATGACGTGTCGTTTGCCCGCGTCAAGCGGCTCAAAATGGACATTTTAATGAAGATGCTGCTGCTGGCGTTTCAAGAAGCAGACATCCGCCGCCCTGCAGCGCTCGCTGAGATGCTGTTTGTCGAAGAGCTATTCATTCGCGATTTGATTGATAAAATGCACAGCACGCAGCTAATCCGCCTCGATGCAAAAGGCTACCGGCTGACCGATAAAGGCCATGGCCATTTGGAAAAAGGCATTTTCGAAGAAGCGATGGAAGACGATCAAGCCATCGTGTCCTTCAGTGCCGTGCACGATAGTTATGGGCTGTCAGAAGATGTGCTTGAAGAAAGTGGGCAAACCTTACCCTCCTACCGTTACGCACTTAGCCGGAATGCTGATACCGAGCGCATCCATGAGCTGCTAACGGAAGAAAAAAACAGTGCAGAAGATGGCTATCAAGTAATCGTCGCGGATGTTTCATCTTGTGACGAGCTTGGAGCTGAACACATCCCGTGCATCGAGTTTCAATTATACGACCAAAAACAGGACCTCTTCTACGCGCGTGTCTGGAATACTCGGCTCGGCGCATGGGATGGAGTGCTTGAAAAACAGATCGAAGAAAAGGAACTTGTCGAATGGCGCGAAGCGATGAAAAATGCGTAACCTTCCTAAAAAACCGCTTCAAACTTTGAATTTCCGAAAAATGGGAGTACAATAGAGTTTGTTTCTTTAAAGGCAGGTACGTTAGACTGCTTTCAGATAATCGATGATGAAAAGGTGTAATGCAAAATGAAAAATAAAATGAAAATGAATACTTTTATGTCCTTGTTTCTCGTGGCAGTTGCCATGCTTTGGGCGAAAACCTATATCTTGCAAAAAACCCAATTTACGCTGGAAGTGGAAGGGGCGCTGCAGGAATTCCTGCTGGCGATCAACCCTTTAGGATCGGCACTGCTATTGTTGAGTTTCTCGCTGTTTTTCAAAGGCACGCGGAAATACTGGGCACTGCTTTCGATTTACCTTGGTATGTCGATCCTGTTGTATGCCAATGTTGTCTATTACCGGTTCTTCAGTGATTTCATCACCTTGCCGACTTTGTTCCAAACACAGAACTTCGGCGATTTGGGGGGCAGTGTCCTGACCTTGATCCAGCCGATGGATGTGCTGTTCTTTGTGGACGTCTTGATCCTCGGCGCATGGGTTATTTCCAAGCGGACGGAAAAAGACATGCGCATCATCAAAAAGAGAATGGCACTGCCTTTGATCGCGGCAGCTTTGTTGATTTCCCTCTTTAATTTGTCGCTCGCAGAATCGGACCGTCCCGACCTATTGACACGCGGTTTTGACCGCGCGTACATCGTCAAGTATTTGGGGATGTATAATTACGCCCTATATGACACGGCGGAGACCTTGAAAGCTTCTTCCCAGCGCGTCATGGCCGACAGCGACGATAATACGGAAGTGTTGAACTACACGAAATCCAATTATGCGAGCTCCAATGAAAAAAATTTCGGTGCAGCGGAAGGCATGAACGTCGTCTATTTGCATCTCGAATCATTCCAGACTTTCCTGATGGATTATGAACTGGACGGGGAAGAAGTGACGCCGTTCTTGAATTCGATGATGGATGACCCGAATACGATGTACTTCGATAATTTCTTCCACCAGACAGCGCAAGGTAAAACTTCAGACGCGGAATTCATGCTCGAAAACTCCCTATTCGGCTTGCCGAAAGGATCTGCATTCATTACAAAAGGGCAGAACACGTATCAATCGGCTCCAGCCATCTTGAAAGATGAAGGTTATACATCGGCTGTGTTCCATGGCAATAACGGGACGTTCTGGAACCGCTCTGAAATCTACAAGTCTTTCGGCTATGACCATTTCTTCGATATCGAATCGTATCCGAATACGACCGAAGCGGATATGGCAGAATACGGCTTAATGGATAAACCGTTCTTCGAGCAGTGAACCGTTCTATACGAAATTTATCACCGTGGCGCATCATTTCCCTTATAAAATGGACCAGCAACTGGCGACCATCGAAAAAGGGACGACAGGCGATGCGAGCGTCGATAATTATTTCCAGACGGCCCGTTATGCTGACGAAGCGATCAAGCAATTTTTCGAACAGCTTGAATCGTCTGGGCTTGCGGACAATACGATGATCGTCATGTACGGCGACCATTACGGCATTTCCGACAACCACAACGAGGCGATGTCTGAGGTATTGTCAAAAGACATCACGCCGGTAGAGAACGCCAAGCTTCAGCGCGTGCCGTTGTTCATCCACGTACCGGGCATGGAAGGCGGCATCAACGACACATATGGCGGCCAGATTGACCTGCTGCCAACAGTGATGCACCTGCTTGGTGTGGAAACACAGAACTACGTGCATTTCGGTACCGATCTATTGTCGGAAGAACATGAAGAACTCGTCATGTTCCGCAATGGCGATTATGTCAGCCCCGATGTCTATTCCATCGGCGAAGCGTTCTACGATCCCGAAACCGGCTTGCCGCTTGAAGAACAACAGCTCGAACAAGCCGAGACCTTGAAGC
This sequence comes from Planococcus sp. A6, assembly GCF_028823615.1. Taxonomy (GTDB): domain Bacteria; phylum Bacillota; class Bacilli; order Bacillales_A; family Planococcaceae; genus Planococcus. The sequence goes on along the minus strand of NZ_JAPEHT010000022.1, from coordinate 14,666 downwards.
AGCACGGTAGATACGAATTGCAGTTGTCGGACCAAGTGGTCAACGGCGACTTGTTGAGATTCTATACGCCGAACGGCTTCACGCCAGTCGACCCGTCGGATTATTACTACCAATCCTCGACAGATATAAATGAATAAGAACAGAAGATGCCCGCGGACCAGAGCTTTGGTTCGCGGGCATCTTTTTCTATGGAATGATATTTCTGAGTTGTTGTATTGGCAAATGGGGTCAAACGGGCGATAATGGCAATAATTCATATGGACGGAAAAACCTGAAAAGGAGCTGTTCAGCATGGCACAGAAACTGACGATTTTCGGAGCAATCGCTGTGTTTTTATACGTTCTCCATGTTCTCCTGGGAGGTTGGTTATGGGAAGGCTACAGCCATCTTCATCAGCCAATTAGCGATTTGACGGCTCAAGGGGCACCGGACCGGGGAATGCTGACAGTTATTACGGTTTTATACGGCATTTGTTCGATTAGCTTTGCTGGTAGTGCTTATCTTGTTTTTCGACGATTTGCTCCAAAGCTGGTGCGCGTAGGAATGCTGATTTTCCTAGCGATGCATCTAGTATCCATTAGCTATGGCTTGTTTCCACAAGATGCGGCAGGGGAGCCGATGACATTTACCGGCGTCATGCATTTGGTAGTCACCGCCTTGATTGTTCCCTTAACGATTCTTGCGTCGCTTTTGGTCGGCATCGGGCTTCGGAAAGACGCGAATTTCAAAAGGTATGGGAATTATTCCCTGGCTACAGGCATCTTCATCCTGATTGCCGGCGGGACGACCGCGGTTTTCTTCGCACAAGGCTGGCCGTATTTCGGATTGGTCGAACGGCTCAATATCGGTGCGCTGCAACTTTGGATGCTTGTTACTTCTCTTATGCTTTTTACTATGAAAGAATAAGATTAAGCTGAATCCCGTCATCAAAGGAGTCGACATCTTATGTTTTCACTATTTAAAAAGAAATGCGCAGTGTGCAAACAGAAAGCGCGTGAACCGCGAAAGTATTTTGATGACCACAACGAGCCGGTTGTCGTCTGTGCCCAGTGCGTTCTATATGCAGAAAGGCGTGCATTTCGGAAACGCAGCGCTTAAACAGAAACCTGCCACACAAGCGGCAGGTTTTTTCTATCAACATAGTTTTGTGACGCTATAATCAAATGAAACCGTGTATACGGAAGGGGAAACTCATGAACCATAAAATTGAACTCAAATCCGAAAACCTCCATTCTTCATTCAATAAAGATTATGCACCGATTTTGTCGATTCAATCAGGCGATACCATCGAAGCCAAGACGCCGGATATCCAGTGGGGCTATTCGGCTCATGCAGGCGAAGAGCGGGTGATCTACAGCTCTCGTGAGAACGAAGAAACGCTTGGCCATCCACTGATTGGGCCGATTGCGGTCGAAGGCGCGAAGCCCGGAATGGTGCTCGAAGTGCGCATCGACGAAAATAGGCCGGGCTGGTACGGGCGCAATTGGGCTGGCGGCACACCGGCTTGGCAAAACGAGAAACTCGGCATTGCAAATAGCGAACGCCTGCAAGTGGACTGGACACTGGACCGGGAGCAAATGATCGGAAAATGCACCTTATCCGGCAAAGAATTCAGCGTTGCCTTGTCGCCGTTTCTCGGGCTCATCGGCCTTTCACCAGGAGAGATGGGCATGCATCGTACATCACCGCCGTACCGCACAGGCGGCAATATCGACTGCAAGGAACTGGTCCGAGGCAGCTCTTTGTTTTTGCCGGTTGAAGTCAAAGGAGCACTATTGTCGTTCGGCGATGGGCATGCTGTGCAAGGCGACGGAGAGAATTCGGGGACGGCGATCGAATGCCCAATGGATCATGTCCAGTTGACGGTTGTGCTGCACGAAGACATGGAACTTCATATGCCGAAAGCGAAGACGCCTGCGGGCTGGGTGACGTTCGGCTTTGATGAAGACTTGAACGAAGCGGCTGCAACTGCGCTTGATGAAATGATCGGTTTGATCCAACAGTTTCATTCACTATCGAAAACTGAAGCTACCGCGCTCGCGAGTGTCGCTGTCGACTTGCACGTCACACAGATCGTCAACGGCGTCAAAGGGGTGCACGCCATTTTGCCGCACGGGGCGATACGCTAAATATTAATAAAAAAGCTGTTCCGGAGATGATTGACATCGTCTCTGGAACAGCTTTTTTGAGTACTTACATTTTAATCGGCACGCGCTTCGTCAGCAATCGCATCAAGAAAAACAAAACCAAAATCATTGTCGACGATCCGAGTGCGGTCAGCCAAAAATCCACTTCGAGCGGATGATAAGTCATCCATCCGACCATGTCGCTCGTAGGCTTCCATAGATAATCATTCAGGCCGAAGACGACGAACGACAAGGCGATAAAGGCGAAACCGGCGATCCAGCCAAAGCGGTAATAGCCGATGCTGATGAGCCAGCCGGCTAAAAAGAAAGTCAAAGCGTTTAGAAACAGCGCAATCGCAGCAGCAACCCAACCGCCTGTTGTCTCGAAAGCAGAGGCCGTATCCAACTCGACAGGCAATGAGATCGTTTCAGCAAGCACATGTTGAAGCCCATTGACGATGAGTGGTACGAGCGTCGCGAATAATGCCAGTCCGGTGGCGGCAAGCGCAGTGCCGATATAAGAATCCCGGCGGCTGATGCCTTGTTGGATATGCCGGCTCAAGAATACATAGGCCGCCATGATGCCGACAACTAGCATGAAAATGTTCACAGAATACTGGGCGAAGATGAAGAAGCCTTCTATTTGGTTGGTGCCTCCATTCAGCCAAAATACTCTTACCAAATGGATCGTGAAAAGGATGGAGAAGAACCACAAACTCCATTTGAACATATCGGAAAAGACCGCGGCTGCAACTTTCTTATAGCGTGCAGAAATCATGTTAACTCGCCTCCTCGGTTAAGTGGATGAATAGATCTTGAAGCGCAACTGGCCCGATTTCGAGTCCCATGGTATGGGCTTCTTGGCGTTTAGCATCGGTGAGCTCTCCGTAGATCATAACGGATTTGGTGCCCCCAAGTTGTTGTTCACTCAAGTGTTTCATGCCGGCTGTGAAAGTGTTGACTTCATTTGCCGCGCCGGTAACAGAAACGCCGTATGCTTCAATGGTTTCATATGGTTCGTGTAACAGCAGTTTGCCTTGGTCGATAATGATGACATCGTCGAACAAATAATCCATCTCCGACACTAAATGGGTCGATAGGACAAACGTTCGCGGATGTTCTTCCTGGTCCTTCAAGATCTCTTTATAGAAGATCTCGCGTGCCGGCGCGTCCATGCCGAGATAGGCTTCATCGAAAATCGTGATGGGTGCGCGGCTGGCGAGGCCGATGACGACATTCAGCGCCGACTGCATGCCTTTCGATAATTTATTGACGGGTTTATCGATGGGCAACTTGAAACGCTTGATCAAATGCTCCGCATAATCCATGTCGAAATGAGGACGGTAATGAGAAGCAAGTGCGATCAATTTCTTCGCTTTCTCGGTTTCTTCCTTATAGTCCTTATCGTAGACGAACGCCACTTGTTCCATTTTTTCCGGATTTTCGAACACCGGGGAGCTGTCGACGAGCACTTTGCCAGACGTAGGTTCACGGAAAGCGGCAATCAACGACAATAGAGAAGTCTTGCCCGCGCCGTTTCGTCCAATTAAGCCATGGATTTTCCCGGCTTCGAGTGTGAGCGATACGTCTTTCAAAGCTTCAAATTTCTTGAATTTCAATGTTACGTGATCGAGCTGGACTGAAGCTGCCATCATGCATCACGCCCTTTCGTGGATTTGATCAATTCGATGATTTGCTGTTCGGTGATGCCGAGTTTTTCCGCTTCCTGCACCAGGCGGGTGACGTAATTGTCGACAAATGCCTTTTTTCGCTGCTGGACTAAAGTGTTCTTTGCGCCTTCTGCTACAAACATGCCGATCCCTCGCTTTTTATAAAGTATTCCTTCATCGACGAGCTGGGTGATGCCTTTGGACACGGTGGCGTGATTGATCTTATAGAAATTGACCAATTGGTTGGTGGATGGGGCTTGGTCGCCTTCTTTCAATTGATCGTTGACGATTTGGTCTTCGATCAATTCACGGATCTGTAAGAACAATGGCTTTGTCGGATCGGATGGATTGATCATGAATACACCTCCTAGGGTGGTTTGGTTTAATGGTTATATACTTATGTGTATAACCATATAACGAAAGATGTTTTTTGTCAATTGAATTGTCAGAAAAATTTAGGTAAAAAAAAGAAGCCGCTAAAATCGCGGCTTTCAAGAGGAAGGGGTGAATTCGGCCAATGACTTTTCAACGACTCGGATAAACTCATCGATATCCCGTGTGCTGATTGCTTGATGAAAGGAAATACGGACAAATTTTCGCGCCGCATCAGGTTCTGTTCCCATCGCAAGCATCGCGGACATCGCTTCGCCATAGCCGATTTTGCAGGCAGTGCCGGTGGAGATAGCGATCTGCGCGCGGTTGCAATCGAGCATCATCCATTGCCCTTCGACATGGGGCAGGATCAAGCCTTGGATAAATGGGGATTTCGTGGCGATATCGCCTGTTGCAATCACGCCATCGGGCAAATGTTCGAGTAGGTAATTTTGAAGAGATAGCGCATACTCGTAGCTTTGAGGCTGTTCAATCACTGCGTGCTTTGCAGCGATGGTTGCGGAGACAATACCCGGAACATCAATTGTTCCCGCGCGGAATCCGTTTTGATGCGTCGTGCCTTCGTACACCGATTGCCAATGGATGGACGGATCTAGATAGGCGATGCCGACACCTTTAGGACCGCCGATTTTATGCGCTGAACAAACAGCGGAAGCGACGCCCCATGATCCGATGTCGACGGGCAGTTTCCCGAATCCCTGGACGATATCCGAGTGAAGCGGCACACCGAAACGCTTGGCAATTTGCGTGCACTCTTTGACCGGCTGCACTGCGCCCATTTCAGAATTGACCAGCTGCATGATGACAAGAGCCGTCTCTTCACCCACGGCCTGTTCGAAGGCTGCCATATCCACTTGACCAAAGCGGTCGACGTCGATGTAATCGATCGTGTAGCCTTTCTTTTCGAGTTCATGCAAAACTGAAAGCACGGAAGCGTGCTCAAGTTTAGTGGAGACGATCTGCCGGCAAGCTGCGGGCCTTCCGTTCAGCAGCGAGCGGATGGCGAGCTGGTTTGCTTCGGAAGCGTTGCCGGTGAAATAAATGCCGTCGGGCCGGACGTTCAGGAATTCTGCCCATAACTTGCGGCATGAAACGAAGTAGTCTGCAGCAGCGGATCCAGCGTCGTGAAGGCTTTGCGTGTTGCCAAATGCTTTTTCCGCTGCTTCTGCGTAGGCGGGACTCTTTTCTCATCGGTGCGGTTGCAGCTGAGTCCAGATAAATCATCATCTCTCATCAAATTCCTTCCTTGAATGGACTTTCTTCTTGTAATCACTCTATCTTTATGTCATTAATGGTGTCAAGACACTTGTAAAGAAGGTGTAAAGTTTGTTTGATGTTTGCATTATCGGAGGAGGCGCCGCCGGGCTGATGCTTGCCCGTTCGCTTCCCGATTCGTATTCCATTGCATTGCTGACGAAAGAACACGCAGCCACGGGAAACACTACGCTCGCACAAGGCGGCATTGCCGCGAGCATCAGTATAGATGACCGTCCGGATTCCCACGCCTCGGATACCATGCTCGCTTCAGCCCATCACGCAGATGTCGAGCGGGTCGATATTTTAGTCCATGAAGGAGCCGAAATCATAGCGAACTTGATTGCCCAAGGCTTGCCGTTTGATGCGGATCGCCACGGTAATCCGTCTCTAGGGATGGAAGGAGCGCATAGCACAAGACGTATCTTGCATGCAGGAGGCGACCAAACCGGGAAAATGCTGATGCAATTTTTGATGGAAGAGACTGCAAAGAAAATAACCCGCTTGCCATTCCATCAAGCTTTGGAACTGATCACCGAACAAGGGCGCTGTAGCGGTGTCCTCGTCTCCGATTCTTCCGGCAAGCGCTCGGTCGTCCGTGCCCGCCGCGTCGTGCTTGCGACTGGCGGCATCGGCCAATTATACAGCCAGACATCGAATTCCTCCGTCGCAACGGGCGATGGGTTGTCGCTCGCTTATCACGCGGGCGCTGTGCTGGAAGATGTCGAGTTTGTCCAATTTCATCCGACCGTCCTGACAATAGGCGGCCAGTCTTGCGGGCTGATCTCGGAAGCGGTTCGCGGAGAAGGTGCTTTACTGGTGGATAGGGAAGGCAAGCGCATCATGGACGACATCCATCCGCTTATGGAACTCGCACCGCGTGATGTCGTCGCGAGGGCAATCGAATGGCATTGGCAACAGAATGGGCCTGTGTATCTCGATGCCAGGCAACTGGCTGATTTCAATCAACATTTCCCATCAATCCATCAAAATTGCTGCAGTCATGGAATCGATCCTTGCCGTGAGCTGTTGCCGGTGCGTCCTGGAGCCCATTTTCATATGGGTGGGGTGAAGACGGACAGCTTTGGCGCAACTTCGGTAGAGGGGCTTTTTGCCATCGGCGAAGTGGCATCGACCGGCGTGCATGGTGCGAACCGGCTGGCGAGCAATTCTTTATTGGAAGGGCTGGTGTTCGGTCATCGGCTGGCTGAACGGATAACTGGAGAGCTGGAGCAACAGGAAACCAAATGGCAACTGCCTCTAGCGTCATTTGAAAGGACATTTACCACTTTCGAAGCGGGTGATGAAAATGAACTGAAAAACGAAATGACGCGTGCAGTAGGGATATTGAGAGATCCCAGACAGTTGAAACGGTTTCTCGAGGTGCATCCGCTGCGCTCGTATACACTTCGAAACCATCCCGATGAACTGATTGCACAGATTCATCGAAGCACGGCAAGCAGCCTCATTGCCACGGCTGCTCTGTTACGCGAAGAAAGCAGGGGCGGCCATTACCGGATCGATATCCCGCAAGCGCAAGAGCAGTGGAGCGGAAAAATCATCGAGTTATCGAAACAGGGTGCAAGTATAGTTGAGCGTAAAATTCATTCCAAGGAGACAGTGCTATGAACCGTTTGAAAGCAGAACAAGCATTAAAGCAATTTTTAATCGAAGATATCGGAGACCGCGATGTGTCATCCGTCTTGTTTACCGATAGCGATGCCGGGGAAGCAATCGTCCGCATGAAGCAAGAGGGCATCATCGCTGGGCTCGAATGTTACGTTTGGGGATATGGCATGCTTGATGCCTCCGTCACGGTCGAGCTCTTGAAACGGGACGGTGACCGGGTTCAGGCAGGGGATGCAGTCGTCAAACTGACGGGGCCGGTTGCCTCGCTGCTTGCCGGGGAACGTGTATTGCTGAACCTGGTCCAGCGTATGAGTGCAGTCGCGACATTGACCGCGAACTGTGTCGACGCGCTAGGCTCTTCACATACGCGCATCGTCGATACCCGCAAGACGACACCGGGTCTGCGCATGTTTGAAAAATACGCTGTCCGCGCAGGCGGCGGCTTCGTTATATGATGCGGTCATGCTGAAAGACAACCACATCGCGGCAGCCGGTTCGATCACACAAGCGGTGAAAAAAGTACGTGCGGCTCTTGGCCATATGACGATGATTGAAGTCGAAGTGGAAACGGAAGCTCAATTGCATGAAGCGATTGAGGCACGCCCCGATACCATCATGTTCGACAACCAGACACCTGAGACGATGCGGCGTTGGGCACAACTCGTGCCGGAGTCCATCCGCACGGAAGCGTCAGGCGGCATCGATCTCGAGAAGCTGGCGCATTATCGTGATACCGGCGTCGATGTCATCTCCATCGGTGCCTTGACACATAGCGTATCGAATCTTGACATGAGCATGAATCTTTCCATATCCCCTAAGGAGGTACTTACAACATGACTTCTTTGCTTGAAGAACTGCAAATGGCAGATGCAATGCCAAAATCCTATTTAACCGCGTCGACTGAAGAATTGCACAAACGGGCGAAACAGGCGCGTGAGACGCTTGGTGACCGGCTTTATATCCTCGGCCATCATTACCAGAAAGACGAGGTGATCGAGTATGCCGATGTGACAGGCGATTCGCTGCAATTGTCGCAAATCGCAGGGAGGCAGACAGCGGATTACATCTTGTTCTGCGGCGTCCATTTCATGGCGGAGACGGCAGATATTTTGACCGAACCGCACCAGGCGGTTATTTTGCCGGATATGCGGGCGGGCTGTTCGATGGCGGATATGGCGAATATCGACCAGACGGAACGGGCCTGGGAAGAACTGCAGGCGCTTTTCGGTGACACCATCGTCCCGCTGACGTACGTCAACTCGACCGCGGCCATCAAAGCGTTTGTCGGGCGGAACGGCGGAGCTACCGTGACCTCCTCGAATGCTGAAGAAATGGTCGAATGGGCCTTGTCCCAAAAGCAGCGCATGCTGTTCTTGCCCGACCAGCATTTAGGGCGCAATACTGCAGTGAAGCTTGGCATTCCGCTCGAGCACGTGGCGGTGTGGGATCCGATCAAGCAAAAACTTGAACTCGATTGTACAGTAGAAGACGTGCAAGTGATTCTCTGGAAAGGGCATTGCTCGGTACATATGAACTTTTTGCCGAAACACGTCGACAATTTGCGCCTTAAAGAGCCAGACCGCAACATCCTCGTGCATCCGGAATGTACGTATGAAGTCGTTAGCGCCTCTGATTTTGCGGGCTCCACGAAATACATCATCGATATGATCGAAGCGTCCGAACCGGGATCCAAATGGGCGATCGGCACGGAAATGAATCTCGTCAACCGGCTTATCAAGGATTACCCGGACCGCGACATTGTTTCCTTGAATCCTTTTATGTGCCCATGCCTGACGATGAATCGTATCGATTTGCCGCATTTTACGTGGATCTTGGAAGAACTGGTGGAAGGACGTGTCCTAAACCGTATCCAAGTGGACGGGAAAACGGCGAGTGAAGCGAAGATGGCTTTGGAGAAAATGTTGTAACAAGAAAGTCCGCTAGCCTGAAAATGGCTAGTGGATTTTTTATCGTTGAATAATGATGTTGAAAACCTAGTATGCTCTTTTCAACTTTATTCCCTTCTCGTTTTCGTGTAATATTTCCAGGAAGATACTTTCTTTTTCGCATGCACCACCTGCATAAAAACTTGCAAGGTATAAGTGACTTTATTTCAATATTTATTCTAAAATTTTCTATACTAAATGAAAGTCGGGGATTCGATATGGTTTCATCAAAAGATGTTGCAAAATATGCAGGTGTTTCACAAACTACGGTTTCACGTGTTTTGAATACTCCTGAACGGGTGAAAGAGCCTACTTATAAAAAAGTAATGGCGGCCATCGAGGAATTGAATTACATCCCGGACGCTAACGCCAGATCGCTTGTTCAACAAAAAACCGATACGATTGCTTTGATTTCTGGACCTTTGTACAATCCGTTTTTCGTGGAGACGACGAGTTCGATCGTCAATTACGCCAACGAGAACGGCTTTAAAATCAACGTTCATTTCTCCAAAAATGAAAACATTACCGATACGTATCATTCCATATTTGAAAACAAAGTGGATGGCATTATCCTGTCTTCGATTTTATTGGAAGATCCCATTTTCGAAAAACTGGAGAAATCAGGAATTCCCTTCATTACATACAACAGAAAACATGAGAGCAATAAGAATTTTGTGGAAATGAATAACGAACAGGCCGGTTTTTTGGCTGCGGATTATTTGCTTTCACTTGGACACGACAAGATTTGCTGGGTAGGCGGGCCGCTAGAGATCAGCACATTCAAAGGCCGCTACGACGGCTTTTTAAGAGCGTTCCAAAAGAATGGAGTCGCAGTGGAGCAAGAGCGGGTTTTTCTCACCGACACGAGCAAAAAACAGCTGCATGAAACTTTTTTGAAAATGGAAATGCTCGAGGAAAAACCGACGGCAATTTATGCAGCGACAGATGCTATCGCTATCCAAATGATGGATTTCTATATTTCGGCAGGCTATCGCGTGCCGGAGGATATCAGTATCATCGGTATCGACAATGTAGAAATCGGGCAACATGCCTCCATTAACTTAACAACTGTTGGCATTTCATCATCGATGAACCTGGGGCAATTAGCGATCGAAACACTGATTGACATGATTCATGAAAAAAATAAACCTTGTATTCAAATCACAAAAGCTGTTAGACTATTCGAAAGAAAGACAACAATGTCAAGAAGGAGGGTATGAGCCCTTTTTTTTCACTCAAAATGGTTACGTAACCATTTTATTGAGTGTGAAAATGGTGGCGCTTTCATAGTTGGAGGAAAGTTGGGTTGAAACCCATATTGCAACAAGGGGTAAGAATTTCACAAAGAAATTGGGGGATGTATATGAAGTGGAAAGATCGTGAGTTTGGAGAAGAATCACCATTTATTCCAGCGGGGCCGTTTAAAATTCGGTTGCCTTTTATTCATTATCGATTTGAATGGCCAGATTATGTGCAAGGTTTGTTAATGTGTGCAGTTGATTTGGCGGCGATTCCGCTATTGATTGAACTGCTCGGGATGCCTTTTGAAGTCGCTTTAGCCATTGTATTACTGAACGGAGTCTTTTACTTGCTGCACCATTTACTTGGAGATCCAGCAGTTCCGGGATGGATTACGCCAGCGATTCCGTTGATTATGTTGTATTGCATGCAATTTCCGGAAGGGCCGGAGAGGATCCACGCATTAATCGCTTTTCAGATGACCTTAGGGGTGTTTGCGATTCTTCTCGGATCGACCGGTTTAGCAGCTAAAGTAGTATCGAGCATTCCTTCCGCCATCAGGGCTGGAATCATACTTGGTGCCGGATTTGCCGCAGTTGCTTCTTTCGAAACCTTCCCATGGACGATTTCGATCGCTGTCGGCATTGGTTTCTATCTGCTGTTTTCAAAGCATTTCAACAAACTCAAAACCACACATCCTCTATGGGGGCTGGTCGGAAAGCTCGGGATTTTTCCAATTATCATCATAGCGATTGTCATCGCGCCGCTGTTCGGTGAAGCGCCATGGCCGACTATTGAATGGGGGCTTATCTCGCCTGACTTTATAGGCTTATGGACAAACTACACTATGTTCGGTTTAGGCTTTCCACCATTGATGTTGTTTATCACAGGTATTCCGACCGTTCTGGCAGCTTATATTGTTCTGTTCGGCGACGTGTTGCAGACGAAAGCGTTAGTAAAAGAAGCAGATTTATCGCGTCCGGATGAAAAACTCGATTACAATCCGAACCGTGCGCACTTGATTTTTGGCGCAAGAAACTCGGCGATGAGTGTGCTTGGGCCAGACGTGACAATGGCAGGTCCATTGTGGGCAGCCATGCAAGTCGTCGTCGTTCAGCGTTATAAAGATGGCAGAAAAGCGATGGATTCTTTCATCGGGGGCGCAGGTTCATTCCGTTGGGGAACGAATACCGGCTTATTGTTATTGCCAATCGTCAGCTTGGTTGAGCCGATTCTCGGAATTGCGCTCGCGTTGACGCTTTTGATCCAAGGGTATGTCAGCGTAAAAGTCGGCATCTTGGAAGCCAGAAGCCAAAGCGATTTGGGAATTGCCGGCATCATTGGGGCCGTATTGGTCATTAAAGGCGCGGCATGGGCATTCCCAGTCGGTATCGCATTGTGCTTATTGATTTACGGCAAGGACTTCTTCAAGAACGAATCGGATGAAACATTCACGAAAGACCTTGCGCCGGAAGCGAATGAAAACGTTTAAGAGATGAAAGGGTGTCATGTATGAAAAAGAAACTTTATGTAAACGGTCAATGGCAAGAAACGAAAGACTATGCAGAGTTGTTCTCGCCGTACTCCAACGAAAAAATCGGTGACATCCCGAAAGCTTCCGTATCAGATGTGGAAGCAGCCATCGAAGCAGCTTCTGATGCACAGGAAGCCATGGAAGCATTGACTGCCTATGAGCGTGCGGCCATCCTTGAGCAATTGGTTTCGCTGTTCATTGAACATAAAGAGCAAGCGGCGAAAATCATTGCCCAAGAATCCGCCAAACCTTTGAAGTTTGCCTTAGGGGAAATGGACCGGACGATTGAAACGTATAAATTCGCGGCTGAAGAAGCGAAACGGCTATCGGGGGAAATGATCCCGATGGACGCGGCAAAAGGCGGCAGCAATCGTTTAGCATATACGATGCGCGAACCTTTGGGCGTCGTGGCAGCGATCACGCCGTTCAACTTCCCGCAGAATCTGGTCGCCCACAAAGTTGGGCCGGCTATTGCTGCAGGCAATACGGTCGTATTGAAGCCAGCGTCCCAAACCCCGCTTTCGGCATTTTTCCTGGCTGAACTTCTCGATCAAACAGATTTGCCGAAGGGTGCATTTAATCTGGTCACAGGCAGCGGCAGAACAGTGGGTGATGTGTTGGTCGAAAGCGACCGAGTGAAAATGGTGACCTTTACAGGAAGCCCAGCTGTCGGCAAAGGGATACGGGACAAGGCAGGACTGAAGAAAGTCGCCTTGGAACTGGGATCAAATGCAGGGATGATCGTCGATGAAGGAGTCGACCTGGACGTGGTTGTGGAGAAGGCGATTGCCGGTGCCTTTTCGAACCAAGGGCAAGTGTGCATCTCCTTACAGCGGATTTACATTATGGACAGCTTGATGGATGAGTTTTTGTCCCGTTTCAAAACGGCGGCCAGTCAATTGGTGATAGGAGATCCACTGGATGCAAAGACCGATCTTTCAGCGATGATCTCCAAACAAGAACAAGAGCGGGCTGTGCTATGGGTCAAGGAATCGGTTGATGAAGGAGCCACGCTAATCGCTGGAGGAACAGTCGAAAATGAGGTGTTCCAACCGACCATCCTGTCGAATGTCGCAACAGATTCAAAAGTGTCGTGCCAGGAAGTATTTGCGCCTGTCGTCATCGTCAACGCTATCCAATCGGTTGAGCAAGGCATCAACGAAATCAACAACTCGGATTTCGGTCTGCAAGCCGGAATTTTCACGAATGATATCAAGACAGCCTTCCACGCATCGAAAAAACTTCAGGTCGGCGGCGTGTTGATCAACGATATCCCGACATTCCGCGTCGACCAGATGCCTTATGGCGGTGTGAAAGAGAGCGGCAACGGGAAAGAAGGACTTAAATACGCAATTGAAGAAATGACTGAAATGAAGTTGGTCATCTGGAATCAATCGTAAAAATCTTAAAAAGGAGTGGATGATGTGTCGAACAAACTTACATTCATGCCGATCAGCTATACCGGCTGGGGCGCATTGGAGCAATTAACGAGTGAAGCGGAACGCCTGAACGCGAGCAATATCCTCATCGTCACCGACCCGTTTCTGGAAGAGCTGGGGATGACGAAAAAAATCGTCGAACCGCTTGAAGCAAAAGGCTGGAAGACGAGTGTTTATACGGAAGTCGTGCCGGAACCGCCGCTCGAGGTCGGGGAAAAACTGGTCGCTTATACGAAGGAAAACAAATTCGATTTAGTCATCGGTCTTGGCGGCGGCAGTGCCTTGGACCTGGCGAAATTAGCAGGCGTCCTGGCGACCCATGAAGGGAAAGTGGCCGACTATTTGAACTTGACGGGTGAACGGGCGCTAATCGATAAAGGCATCCCGAAAATATTGATTCCGACGACGTCCGGAACGGGTTCCGAAGTGACCAATATTGCTGTATTGTCGCTGGAATCCTCAAAAGACGTAGTCACTCATGATTATTTATTGCCGGACGTGGCGATTGTCGACCCAGAATTGACCATTTCCTTGCCGCCGAAAGTGACGGCTGCGACAGGTATCGACGCGTTGACGCATGCAGTGGAGGCGTATGTGTCGAAAAACGCCAACCCGGTAACAGACGGCCTGGCGTTGCAGGCAATCCGCTTGATCAGCGGGTCGATCCGCCCGGCAGTAGAAGACGGGGAAAACAAAGAAGCGCGCACGAATATGAGCTACGGCAGTTATTTGGCAGGATTGGCCTTTTTCAATGCCGGCGTTGCGGGTGTGCACGCCTTGGCGTATCCGCTTGGCGGCCAGTTCCATATCTCGCACGGTGAATCCAATGCCGTCTTGCTTCCGTATGTCATGGGCTATATCCGCCCGAGCTGTGAAAAAAGAATGAAGGACATCGTCGAGGCGATGGGCGTTAACATCACACAAATGGATAACCAACAAGCTTCCTATACATGCGTCGAGGAGTTGAAAAAACTCGTTGCCGACGTGAATATTCCCGTGTCGCTGAAAGGCTTCGATATTGGGGAAGACGCCTTGGACAGCTTGGCGGACGATGGCATCAAGCAAACAAGAATCTTGGCGAGAAGCCCGATGCCGCTGGAGAGAGAAGATATTTACGCAATCTACCATGCCGCCTATTCAGGAGAAGTCGCTGAAAAGAAAACGGTGTGATATGAAAAAGTTAGGAAGCTTTACTTGAAAAGAAGGGTTCATAGTACAAAAGAATTCTTCAAGTATGAGATATGAATCTCTGCTTATGTCAGTGAAGTGGAAGCCGGCGACTCCTAAGGGAGCAGTGACGCAGCAAAGCGAAGGAGCGACACGAGCCGAAGACCCTGCAAGCGAATGAACGAAGTCATTCGTTTGCGAAGCTCGAACTTTGTGAGAGTTGAGCAGGAGGTTTTTAGCGTCAGCGACTGTGCCCTGGCAGCTGGCAG
>NZ_JAPEHT010000229.1 GCF_028823615.1 Planococcus sp. A6 | reverse complement strand
GCGCCGACAGCATTGCGGAATTCCATGCCTTCGTCCGTTACGGCGTATTTATATTGCACATAAGAACCTTTGTCTTCAAGCGCTTCCGATAAAAAGCCCATATCGCATAATTCCTCGATGCGCGCCGTCAATTCTTCCGAGTACGGCCCATAAATATGGAATTCGTATTTCTCCTTGAACGGGACATTGAGCTTTTTCATGATATAGACCATTTTCTGCAGTTTCTTGCGGCCGGTTACTCCTTCGGCCGTCGCGATAAAATCGACGATTCTTGCATGTTCTTGGAGCAACTAAATCCCTCCTTCTCTGAGCATCTCCAGGATTTGCTGCTTGATGGCTTTTTTCTTGCCGTCGATGAGCAGTTCCGCTGGAAAATACAATTTATAATCGGTTCGGCGTTTGCCGGAAATGGCATCGACAATCTGCGACAGCCTTGAGAGTTCCTTAATATCGCCGTTTGGCATCAATAACTGGATTGGCAGGCGTTCTTCCTCTTCCCCCGGCCGGTAGAAATCATAGGGCAGATCGGAAGTCGAATCATCGATCAAATAATACTCGGGATCGATCCCCGCTTTTTTGAACAGAGCCGAAAGCTCCCCAAGTTTCTTATAATCCGTCCCGGGATCGAAATCGACATATTGAAACAAGCGGCGATTGACGAAACGCTCGCACAAATCAGCCAAAATCGGATCACGTTCATTTATCCACAACTGGAAATAAGTCATCAGGACCCCTTCATCGAGCGCCAAATAATCGGCGAGCGTGAAGCTGCGGTCGAAAAAGGCGAGAAAGTGGGTCGGCGGCTGCTGGAATTCGTAGCCACTTTCGCTCAATTCCTTAGCTCGCTGCAAAATCTTCCGCAAAATGACTTCCGCGCTCCTGGCGACGGGATGGAAATACACTTGCCAGTACATTTGGTAACGGCTCATGATATAGTCCTCGACCGCGTGCATGCCGCTCGACTTGATGACAACTTGGTCATCAAGCGGCCGCATGACGCGCAAGATGCGTTCCATATCAAAATGGCCATAGGAAACACCGGTATAATAGGCATCACGCTGCAAATAATCCATCCGGTCGGCATCGATCTGGCTGGAAATGAGCGAGACCACTTGTTTATTCGAATAGGTTTTCGCAATCACTTCCGCCACGTGGCCAGGAAAATCAGGCGATACTTTTTTCAAGATGCCGTTCACTTCGGTATCACCGGTCAAAATCGCACGCGTGAATTCCTCGTGGTCCACGTTAAATACTTTTTCAAACGAATGCGAAAACGGGCCATGCCCAAGGTCGTGAAGCAGCGCTGCACATAAGACCGTCAAGCGCTCGCTTTCATCCCATTCCGGCCGGCCGTGAAACACATCGTCTGAAATGCGCCGGACGATTTCATAGACGCCGAGCGAATGGTTGAAACGGCTATGCTCCGCGCCGTGGAAGACGAGGTAGGATGTCCCGAGTTGTTTGATGCGGCGCAGGCGCTGGAACTCTTTCGAATTGATGAGGTCCCAAATCACTTGGTCGCGCACATGGATATACCGGTGAACCGGATCTTTGAACACTTTTTCTTCAGCTAATTTCTGTGTCGCGTAGCTCACGGGCACTCCTCCTCGAATCGTACTGGTTATTTTACACGAAACGAACGCTCATTCAAGCGTCCGTTCGAGCATTTTTTCATTGCGTTCAAGCACCCGTTTCAAATAAAACGAATACAATTCAAATTCTTCTTCCTGGAGCGGCATCGGGGCCGGCGAGCCAAGCAGCGCATGCAAATCGAGCACCACTTCAGGAACGGTGATGTCGCGGCCGAGCAGTTCGCTGAGCGACGCCATCACCTCTGGCTGGATCTCCGGGTAGCTGAATTTCGTCTCTTCCCCTTGCTTGCCCGCTTCGTAAAACTCGCGGATCACTTCCGCCCGCCCCGCGCCGCTTCCTTCGATGCACAAATACACTTGCACGGCGATGCCGCGGCGGATGCGGCGCTGTGAGATGCCGGCGAATTTCTTGCCGCCAATGCTCAAGTCGTAACTGCCCGGGCAATACGAACCGACGATTTCGTAAGCATCGATTTCCGCTTCCGGAAACAAGGCTTCGACGAGTTCGACCATCATATCGTAACCTTGAGGGATGTCGATGGCGCCTTCTTTTTCCGACAGGACGATGGAAATGTTCAACACGCCGGAATCGAGGACAACGGCCAGGCCGCCGGAATTGCGGACGATTGCTTGGTAGCCGTTATCTTCCAAGACCGCCATCGCTTGATCGATATGAGGCAAGCGGTGGTCCTGGATTCCAAGAACGACGGTGTCATCATGCACCCAAGTCCGGACCGTCGGCGGGCTTTTCTGAGAGCCGACCAGTTCACATAGCGTATCGTCTGCCGCAAACGATTCG
>NZ_JAPEHT010000228.1 GCF_028823615.1 Planococcus sp. A6 | reverse complement strand
ATATTAAGCCAATACATCCATGACTGCCTTCACGGAGGCAGCTGACTTATCTAGTGCTTGTTTTTCTTCTTCATTCAATTCGATTTCAATGATTTTCTCGATTCCCGAAGCACCGAGAACTGCCGGCACGCCGAGGTAGATGCCGTCCATACCGTACTCACCCTGCAAATAGGCAATGGATGGCAACACTCGTTTTTGGTCCAGCAGGATCGCTTCAGCCATTTCCACCAGAGAAGCAGCAGGTGCATAATACGCGGAGCCATTGCCGAGAAGATTGACGATTTCCGCGCCGCCTTTACGTGTCCGCTCGACGATTTGATCGAGACGGTCTTTTGGAATGAGGGTTTCGAGCGGTACGCCGCCAGCTGAAGAGTAACGGACGAGCGGCACCATATCATCTCCGTGCCCGCCAAGTACAAACCCTGTAATATCTTTAACCGACAGATTGAGCTCTTCAGCCACAAAGCTGCGGAACCGTGCGGAATCAAGCACGCCGGACTGGCCGATGACTCGCTCTTTCGGAAAACCGGATTCTTTAAAGACAGTGTACGTCATCGCATCCACTGGATTGGTCAGTACAAGGATTGTGGCATTTGGTGAGTGATTGACGATTTCTTTTGTGACGGATTTCATGACCTTCTGGTTGGTCTGCACCAAATCGTCCCGGCTCATGCCAGGTTTTCTAGCTACCCCGGCAGTGATGATGACAAGATCGGAATCTTTCGTCTCCGCGTAATCCGAGGTACCCGTAATATGGGCATCAAAATTCAAAACCGGTGCTGCTTCTGCCATGTCCAGTGCTTTGCCTTTGGCCGGATCTTCCATTGCCGGAATATCGACGATGACGACATCCCCCAACTCTTTCTGCGCCAGCAGGAACGCTGTCGTGGCACCGGTGAAACCAGATCCGATCACTGAAATCTTTTTACGTTTGAATGTCATGTAAAACTCCCCTTTCCGTCGGATGATACAACAAAGAGGAGGCAGAAGCCTCCTCTTTCATTTTACATGTTTTTAATTAGTTCATCAGCGAATGCAGATGTTTTCACTTCTGTAGCGCCGTCCATTAGACGAGCGAAGTCATAAGTGACGACTTTAGACGCAATGGTTTTTTCCATAGAGTCAGAAATCAATTTCGCAGCTTCAGTCCATCCAAGGTGCTCAAGCATCAAGACGCCTGAAAGGATAACAGAAGACGGGTTTACTTTATCAAGGCCAGCGTATTTCGGAGCAGTACCGTGAGTTGCTTCGAAGATAGCGTGTCCTGTGTCATAGTTGATGTTCGCGCCTGGCGCGATTCCGATGCCGCCGACTTGTGCAGCAAGTGCATCAGAGATGTAGTCGCCGTTCAAGTTCATTGTTGCAACAACGTCGAACTCGCTTGGGCGTGTAAGGATCTGCTGTAGGAAGATATCAGCGATGGAATCTTTAACAAGGATTTTGCCTGAAGCCAAAGCGTCTTCTTGTGCTTTGTTCGCAGCATCTGTTCCTTTTTCGTCTTTGATTGCATCGTATTCGTTCCACGTGAAGACTTTGTCACCGAATTCTTGCTCAGCCACTTCATAGCCCCAGTTTTTGAAAGCTCCTTCAGTGAACTTCATGATGTTCCCTTTGTGAACAAGCGTTACGGAATCGCGGCCTTCAGTCAACGCGTAGTTGATTGCAGCGCGTACCAAACGTTTTGTTCCTTCTTCAGAAATCGGTTTGATGCCGATACCTGATGATTCAGGGAAGCGGATGTTCTTGACGCCCATTTCGTCTGTAAGGAATGAGATCAATTTTTTCACTTCGTCACTGCCGTTAGCGTATTCGATACCAGCGTAGATATCTTCAGTGTTTTCACGGAAGATGACCATGTCAGTATCTTCAGGGCGTTTAACCGGTGAAGGCACGCCTTCGAAATAACGTACAGGGCGCAAGCAAGTGTATAGGTCAAGTTCTTGGCGAAGTGCCACGTTCAATGAACGGATACCGCCGCCGATTGGCGTAGTAAGCGGTCCTTTGATCGCGATCAAGTATTCGCGGATAACGTTAAGAGTTTCTTCAGGAAGCCATTCGCCAGTTTCGTCGAAAGCTTTTTGGCCAGCCAAAACTTCTTTCCAGACAATTGATTTTTCGCCGTTATAAGCTTTGTTTACCGATTCTTCCAATACGCGTGAAGCTGCGTTCCAGATATCCGGTCCAGTTCCGTCACCGATAATGAATGGGATGACTGCGTTGTTAGGGACGTTCAAGACGCCATTTTCTACTGAGATTTTTTCACCGTTCGTCATGTGTAAGTTCCTCCTGATTTCAAAGTCATAGGGCTGCACATTGTGTCAGCCCCATCAAATTTTATTGTATTGCCTGAATTAACGTTCTTCAACCGGCACGTAAGTCTGCATGCCAGGCCCGATGTATTCCGCA
>NZ_JAPEHT010000227.1 GCF_028823615.1 Planococcus sp. A6 | reverse complement strand
CGCATCCTTTAACTGGATGCGGTGCTTTTCCGTCTGTAGCATGCGCTTCATGACCTATGAAAATAGACTCACAATTCCTTTTTCCGCCATATTTCTTCGGAACATTTTTGTGTTTCATAGGGTATATTAAAAGAAAAACGAGGTGTTTGTATGTTCGTAATGCGCCAGACAAACTATGCAAAATGGGCTTTCGCTTTCTTGCTTCTCGTACTGACCAGCAACCTCTTGATTTACCGCTCTCCTATTTCTTCCAATGTGATACCGGAAGATGCCTTTTGGCTCGTTGCCGGCTCGTTGGTTGATTTCGGTGTCGTCATCCCTTTATTAATGCTCGCTTCTTTTCGTCTAAATGCTAAACAATTGCTTACCATCCTAGCCGCGGGGCTGATTGCTGCGCGCATCATCATCCCTGCGCTGTATTTCGAACCCTTCGCCCCCTTATTTTATATAGGGGTCGGAATCGAGGTGCTCGTATTGGCGGCAGAACTAGCCCTGCTTGCCCTATTGCTCATCCACATTCCAAAAATCCGGCGCTCCATGCGCAACCATGCCGCCAGCCCACTTTTTGCCTTGTTTCCCGCAGTGCATGCGAACGTCAAGCCGAATCCGCTCATTCATATCATCCTGTCTGAAGCGCTCGCGTTTTACTACGCATTTTTCACGTGGAAAAAACAGCCTACAGAAGACCCAACAGCCATCACGCTCCATCAAAACACGAGTTCCATCGCTTTTAATATCATGCTCATTCATGCCATCATCTTTGAGACCATCGGCATCCATTGGTGGCTCCACGATAAATCCGCTTTACTTTCTATCGTCCTGCTGGTCTTGAATGTCTATAGCGTCATCTATTTCATCGGCGACATCCAAGCCACCCGCTTAAATCCTTTAACTATCCGCAACGGGAACTTGAACGTTTCGTTAGGGTTGAACAAACGAATCAGCGTACCGCTCGACTCGATTGAAACGGTGCGTTGGGGCGCAAAACCAGAAACACATGCATTGGAATTCGTCGCCAAAGATTTTGAAGAGCCTGAACCCCAAGTAGTGATCGATTTTTACACGCCCCAGCAAGCGGTGCTATTTTTCGGAAAGACACGGGCAGTGTCACAAATCACGCTAAAAGTGGACGATCCTGAAAAATTACGGCGATTGTTAAATCCCATAAAATGACCACAAAAAAGTTGCCTGCACTGTGCTGCAAGCAACTTTTTTAGGTAAATCGCTTATCTTAAAGACCTCGATCAAGCTTCCGATAAGCCCTTGTTTCCGTTATCCGTGGCCGGCTTGACCTTTTTGACAGAAGGCACCGTCAATACGACGCGGCCGAACGGCAACTTCTGGACGAGCATGATGATCCCGACCGTAATGGCCATGACCACCACATACCACACTGGAAACAACGACAGTGTCCATACGTCTTCCGGCAAATTTCGCTGCAGCATATTGATGACGAACGGGTGGATCAAATAGATCCCCATCGACATCGCGCCAAGCCTTGAAGCAAGCGTATGAAGCAATGGATTTCTTGCCACTTTCTCGGAAATGGCCATAATGAACAAAATGAGGATCGGCAAATTGATGATATTGGAAACCCGGTTGGAACCTATGTAACGTCCCCATTCATATTCGACTGCCGCGAAATAGAGAATCAGCAGCACCCCGATGAATAGACCGACTCGCCATTTATACGCCCATTGTTTCGCCGCTTCCCAGTTATTGGCGAGAAAACCGCCGAAGATGAAGAAGAAAATCCATTTCGGCAAAAAGGCGCGCTGCTCCATAATCATCCCGATCAGGCCGTCAAATTGCGATGGGTCCATAATCTTCATCGCGTAAACGTGAACGATAGCCGATGCAGCCAGTGCTATGATCCAAGCCGCCTTTCCTTTGATCAATTGCAGCAAAGGAAAAATCAAATAAAATTGCAGCACGATGGAAATGAAATAAAGATGGGAATACGTCTCCCCAAATGCCACTTCAAACAAAAAGCGCTTGATTCCTGCGTCCAGCGGGTTTGCCCCGAAGACCACCCACAAATAAAACAAGTAAAAGGCTGTCCAGAACAGGAAGGGAATGACGATTTTCTGCAGACGCGATGTGACGAAGCGTTGGAAGAAAAACCCTTTGTTTTTTGCTTGCAAAAATAACAGCAGCCCGCTGACGATAGCGAAGATCGGTGTCCCGAAACGGCTCGCCTGGTTGAGGAATAAAATGACATCCTCCCATTCCCCGCGCTGGACATAGTACAACGCGGATACATGAACGAGCACGACCATCAAGCAGCCGACTGCCCTCATGACATGTATATCAAAAATATGTGCTTGCTGTTTCATATGTATCTACACCCTTATCCGTTAATCAAACCTTATCCATTGTATGACTACGTGTAATAGGGATACAACATATTTACAAAAACTTAACGCAATCTGCTAAAATTTCCATTCTTCAGAGCAGCGGAAATGTTCTTGCCAATAAAAAAA
>NZ_JAPEHT010000226.1 GCF_028823615.1 Planococcus sp. A6 | reverse complement strand
GCGGCTCAATGCGAGCCCTCCGGAAAGCGTGCCCCTGTAACGCAGTCGTAAGCGGAAGCTTTTCCACTCCGCTTCCCCGAGTCTTGTTCCATCTTGCAGTTGAATATTTGCCAACTATTTTTCACACAAAAAAGCCACTTCTTTTTCAAGAAGCGGCTTTCAACTATTCAAGGCGTATTGTCGTTCGGCTTTTCATCCGCCTGTTCTTTGACGACTGACTCAATATAGGTCTTCACCGGATCCAGCGTCAGTTCCAGGTGGCTGGTTTCCAGATGCTTCGCTAAATAATCGAGCTGGTGATCTTCTACCGCATCCGATTGGAGATTGAGCACATCATTGATATAAAGCATGCCTTCGTTTGTCGCCATCGGGGAGTCGACGCCGTCTTGATTTCTTTCCTCGACCGCATCCAAGCCACGGACCAACCCTTGTTCTTTCAATTCGGCCATCGCCTTTTTATACTGTTCTTCCCCGATACCTTGCGACAAGCGGCGGTCGAGTTCCTGAATTTCCTCCAAAGATGCACCTTTATAGTACTGGGCGTAATACGCCATGAGCACTTGCTCTTTTTCCTGCAATTCATTCATAAGGCAAACCCTCCGTAAATTCGTTGTTAATTGGTTTATTCCCGCTAAGGGGATAGTTAAGCCTGTCCGATTTCCAGAAAACTGAAACTTTCCGGGAAATGAATCGTTAGTACTGAAGGAAGCAAAATGGAAAGAGGTGGCTCATATGAGCAATGAAAAAATTGTTGAGATTCGCAAGCTCTCAAAGACGATCGGCAAAAAGCAGATCATCAAAAACTTGAACTTGGATCTCCATAAAGGGGAAATCACTGGGTTTCTCGGCCCTAACGGGGCGGGCAAAACGACAACGATCCGCATGATGGTCGGGTTGATGAAGCCCACGCAAGGCGATATCCTGATCGGCGGCAAATCGATCCGCACCGATTTTGAGGGAAGCATCGAAAAAGTTGGCGTCATTGTGGAAAATCCGGAGATGTACAAATTTATGTCCGGCTATAAAAACCTGGTGCATTTCGCGCGCATGCATAAAGGCGTGACAAAAGCACGCATCGACGAAGTGATTCAGCAAGTCGGGATGCAAAACCGCATCAAGGAAAAAGTTGGTTCGTATTCACTCGGCATGCGCCAGCGCCTTGGCCTTGCACAGGCACTGCTCAACAATCCGGAATTCTTGATTTTGGATGAGCCGACAAACGGCCTGGATCCTGCAGGCATCCGCGAATTTCGCATGTATTTGCGCAAAGTGGCACGTGAGAACGATGTCGCCATCTTCGTCTCCAGCCACCTATTGTCGGAGATCGAATTATTGTGCGACCGCATCGCTATTATCCAGAACGGTGAATTGATCGACATCAAAAATGTCAACGAACACCAGCAATCCCGCTATTACATAGAAGCCAAGCCAGCCCAGCAGGCGAAACAAGTGCTCGAAGAAATCGGCTTCACGGTGCACCCGCATGAAAATGGCTATCTGATCGATACAGAACCGGAGCACATCCCGGGCGCCATCAAATTGCTCACTGCTGCAGGTGTCGATTTATACGCTGTCCAGCCGCACCGCACGACTTTAGAAGATCAATTCCTAGAAATGACTGGAGGCGGCGAAATTGCTCAAGCTCACACAAAATGAATGGATGAAATTATGGAGTAAAAAAGCGACATGGATCATGGCAGTTCTATTGATCGTCATCTTATTGGCAAATGCCGGCATCACCAAATGGATCGAATCGACCTCACCTGCACCGGAAAGCGATTGGCAGGAAATGGCGACGATGGACATGATGATGTACCAGGATCAATTGCAGAATTCGGACCTCGGCCCAGCCCAACAAGAGTATTATGAAGGCCAAGCCGCGATTGCAGAATACCGCTTAGCGAATGATGCCGCGCCTTTCAAAGTCGAATCCTTGCAGCAGCAAGTGCTTGATGGACATATGATGCTGTCCCTTGTCACTTTATTCACGGTCATTGTCGGGGCAGGAATCGTTGCTTCTGAGTTTTCTCAAGGGACGATCAAAATGCTGCTGACACGCCCTGTAAAAAGATGGAAAGTGCTGACATCTAAATATATCGCAACTATGTTGTTCGGCTTGTTGTTTGCCATCCTTACTTTCGTATCGATCGCGTTATTCAGCTGGATTTTCTTCGGAACTGGTGACGGGACCTTCCTCGTGTGGAACGGATCAGAAGTTGTGGAAGGCTCTTACTGGGCTGAAGCATTGAAACTATCCGCACTCAGCCTGGCAAGCACATGGATGATCGGGACCTTCGCATTTATGCTCGGGACGGTTTTCCGCTCCAGCTCACTTGCGATTGGCGTGTCGATTTTCCTGATGTTTGTCGGCGTGCAACTCGTCTTCTTGTTGCAGGATTTTGAAATCGTCAAATACTATTTGTTCACACATACCGATTTGACGCAATTTTATACAGGCTTCATGCCAATCTCGGATATCACGATGACCATGTCGTTAATCGTATTGGCTGTCTACTTCCTTGTCTTTATGTTGATCAGTTATTGGACATTTTCAAAACGCGACGTC
>NZ_JAPEHT010000225.1 GCF_028823615.1 Planococcus sp. A6 | reverse complement strand
CCGACTTCATCGATGTGATAGACGGACCCTTCGCCGGAGCCCACTTTGAAATACGCGCCGACATGGACGTCTCGTGCGGCTGGGTCGAGTTTCATGAATGAAATATTCGTCCCCCGCCCGGAAGCCCCGCTGCCCTCGATGACCGAGCCATTTTGCGAAAACTGGCACAACCGGTCGAATACACATAGATTATTATTGCCTTCCCCTAAAATCTGCAAACCGTGGACCGACCCCCACATGAACGCGGCGCCTGAGAACAATTTATCGCGGATTTCGCTTGCGACCATGCACACTTTGACCAGCTGTGTGTAGCCATTTTCGGGATCAGTCCCCATAAACTGGATGCCTTTGACCGAGCCGCTGCCACCGCGCATGCGCACCAAATAATCCATCGGCTCGGATGGGGCGATGCGCGTCGTCTCAGAACTATGCCCGATCCACGAAACAGCTGCCCCCATGCCCCATTCCGGCACTTCGATGGGGCCGCTGATGCGATACAAGCCCGGCGGAAAAAACAGATTGCCGCCTTTACTCGTGCCATATGCGGCATCGATCGCTTTTTGCAGCGCTTTCCGGTCATCGGCTTTGCCGTCGCCGATCGCCCCGTATGATTTCACATTGAATAATTGGTCTGCCGTCTTTTTCGGACTCCACATTTCGCGGACAATATCCTCTTTATTGCGCGGAAGCAATTCCTTCTCCCTCGGTTTTTTCCAAAATGCCATGATTGGGCCGCTCCTTTGCTTACTGAATGTCGTACGACGATTCTACCTGCTAAATGTTAAAAATCGGTTAAATATTTTTAAATGAAAAACAGCTCCCTAAAACCGGGTGCTCGCCGGCGGGAACTGTCCATGGGGCATTCTATTTTCCAAGTGTCGGCGAATGGCCTTTCATCAATTCCATTCGTTCAATCAGCGCCGCTGCCCGCAGCACTTTCTCTTCTTCAAAAGCCGGACCCATGATCTGCAATCCTACTGGTAAACCATCTTTCACCCCTACCGGAATGCTGAGCGCCGGCAAGCCGGTCAGATTTCCCGGTCCCGTAAAGCGGATCACTTCATCCAGGAAACTTAATTCCTGGCCGTTGACATCCACCGTCTGTGAACCAATCGGCGGAGACAGGAACGGCAAGGTCGGGCTGATCAGCACATCGACGCTGTCAAAGGCCGCGGCGAATTCCAGATCGAGTTTCCGCCGGATCTGCTGGGATTGGACGTAATCGACGCCGCTCATCAATTCGCCGACTTCCAGCAAAAAGCGCACGTCTTCTCCAAATTTCTCCGGCGATTTCAATAAATTCGCATGATGCACAGCACTCGCTTCTGTCGTAATTGTCACGAGCTCCGCAAATTCCGCCTGCTTCAAGGACGGAATGCTAACGGGCTTAATGACCGCGCCCGCATCTTCCAGCTGTTTCAAAACGTGGCGCACTTGTTCGTCCACACGGCTATCGACGTTTTTGAAGAAATATTCCTCCTCAATGCCGATGACTAAATCTTTCGCATCGCTTTCCAATAGCCCTGAGAAATTCTTCGCCGGGCGGTCGATTGAAGTTGGGTCTTTAGGATCGTAACCACTTAATAATTCCAATAGCAACGCCGCATCGTATACTGTCTTCGTCATCGGCCCGATATGATCAAGCGACCAAGCGAGCGGGAAGCAGCCGTATTTTGAAATGCGCCCATGGGTCGGCTTAAGCCCGATGATGCCGCAGCTCGACGCCGGGATGCGGATCGATCCGCCCGTATCCGTTCCGAGCGACGCAATCGCCATATGGGAAGCCACCGCAGCACCCGATCCGCCGCTGGAGCCGCCTGGAATCTTCGTCAGGTCCCACGGGTTCTTGCACGCCCCGAAATGCGGATTGGTCGTCGTCGCGCCCCAAGCATACTCATGCATATTGAGTTTGCCGGTGAATGTCACGCCCGACATCTTCAATTTCGAGACGACCGTCGCATCGAAATCCGCCACGAACTCGCTGTGGATGCTCGATCCCATCGTCGCTTTCTCGTCCTTGAAATAAAGAATGTCCTTTAGCGCCATCGGAATTCCGTGAAGCGCGCCGCGGTAGTTGCCGCTTTGGATTTCCTGTTCAGCTTGGGCGGCAGCTTCCAGCGCTTGTTCTTTCTGAACACTTATATACGCATTGATCTCCCCGTTATATATATCGACGTTTGCCAATACCTGCTCCGTCAATTCGACAGGCGAAACCTGTTTCGATTGGATGAGCGGCGCCAGTTCCCCGATGGATTTCTGCGCGAGTTCATTGCTCATTTCTGCTCACCTCCCGGAATATGCGTCAAGGCCATATCCAGGTCTTTCAATTGTTCCTGGTTCACCGTCTTACGCAGCTCCTCGAATCCTGCCATCTGGCCAGTGAGCATTTCCTTGTGATGATCCGGGACGTTGATGCCTTTCCTCTCCAAAACTTCGTGAATGTCGAACGCCACATGAATCCCCCATTCCTGAATTTTTTCTGAGGTGTAGGTCCTGCTGATTACCGACAGTTTACCATTCTTCGTTGTCAATTAACAGATTGTTCTGAAATCAAACAGTTTACATTCGAATTTAAAAGCAGTGATTAGAAAAGCTTCCACTTTTCGACTGCGTTGCAGGGAGCTGCTTGGGGCTCGCAGGATGCGAGTCATGCAGTTG
>NZ_JAPEHT010000224.1 GCF_028823615.1 Planococcus sp. A6 | reverse complement strand
CTTTTTCGGTTTCATGAGGATTTGGAGAGCGCGCCTTTTAACACCAATTGGATGTTCTGTGGCCGTTCAGCGAGTCGTCTCATGAAGTAACCGTACCAATCTTTGCCGAACGGGACATAAGACGTCACCTGGTATTCTTCTGACAGCTCCTTCAATAAATCCGTGCGGAAGCCGTAGAGCATTTGGAATTCAAAACGGTCTTTTGGGATGCCTTGTTCTTTTATGTAGTCAATCGCTGCATTGATAATATGGTGGTCATGCGTAGCGATTGAGGTGAACACCGGCTGGTCAAGCCGCAGCTTGATAAGCTTGAGGAAATTGGCATCCACTTCCTCAGCGGATTGATACGCCACTTGTTCGCTTTCCTGGTAGGCTCCTTTCACAAGCCGCAGCCTGACGTTTTGAAGTGCGTCCAAGTCTTGTTCCGAGCGGAAGAGATAAGCCTGAATAACGGTTCCGACACTGTCGAATTCTTCCCTTAAAGTATGCAATATATCGAGAGTGGGTTGGAGGTGCTCGTAATTTTCCATATCCAGGTTGACGTAAATTCCTCGCTGTTCTGCTTCAGCCGCAATTTCACGGATATTTTCCAGACAGAATTGGTCATCGATATCGAGCCCGATTTGTGTCAATTTAACGGATAAATGGGCATCCACGCCGGCTTTTGTGATAGCTTCGGCCGTTTGGATGATTTCGTTTTTTGCTTGTGTGGCTTCTTCGCGGCTGGTGACGAACTCCCCGAGCCGGTCAATAGTGGCGGAAATGCCGTCCTCATTCAATGCGCGAACGGACGCCATCATATTCGGAATATCGGTTCCAGCAACGACTTTTGCAGCGCCCAGCTGAAAGCCCCATTTTTTAGCTCCGCTGTTCAATAACCGATTATTGGATAATGCGATAAAAAAACTCCTTGTGATTTCCATTACTAGCCCTCCAGTAAAATAAAATATCAATGGCAATCCGCCCCTTGATAACAGCGGATCTAAGCGTGAATCAACCCAGTAGAACCAGCGGATGCTGAGCTTCTGCAAGGGATCGTTCTCCGTGTGGCTAGAGCATATCATAGAAATGACTGAAAATAAAAACAACTATTGAAATAATTATATTTCTTATTGTCTACCTTCCACTTATTGGGTTTTCGTAAACAAATTATTCAAAAAAGTTTTTCTGGAAAATGAAAATCCTGTCTTTTGAATGAAAAGAAAGCCTTTGTAGCCGCAATGGACAGGTAAAAGGTGTAAAATAGGCGGTATGTGTTTACAACTATTTGCCGCATACGGAAGGAGGGCTTGCAGATGAGGGCATTAGCGAAAAAAGGATTCA
Source organism: Planococcus sp. A6 (assembly GCF_028823615.1). Classification (GTDB taxonomy): domain Bacteria; phylum Bacillota; class Bacilli; order Bacillales_A; family Planococcaceae; genus Planococcus. The sequence continues at coordinate 1,395 of NZ_JAPEHT010000224.1, read as the reverse complement.
CTTTATCTGTGCTTATTTATGCCGTTCTTCATTTCATCCAGTATTTTTATGCCAATTCTTGGACCGAGGCGATGCTGCCGATTGCCGGCTTATTCAGTTTGGTGTTTGCGTTCGGCGTGTTGCCACTCCGCAAGTTGCAGCTGCAGACATTCCTCGCGGTCACCGCAATCGGCGTGCTGGCGGCGACGAGCCAGAATTTTTGGCAGGATCTGGCGTCAGCGTTCGTCCAGATGAAAAGCCTGATCGCCTTATTGTTGATCGTTCCGATGATCAGCTGGGTGCTCAGGGAAGAGCCTTACATAGAAGAGATCATGAGCTTCGGCAACAAATGGTTGAACAAGAGCCAAACTTTTTACGCAGGACTGATGGGTATGACGCAGATCATCTCGCATTTCCTGTTGTTCGGGGTCGTGCCGATGATGTACAGGTTCATCGATTCATTTTTGAAAGACCATAAAGACGAAGCATGGGAAAATTACAAGGGGACTGCGATTCTACGCGGCTTCGCCTTGTCGACCATGTGGGTCATCAGCATTCCGAGCTTTATCTTCGCAGTGGGCGCAATGGATGCAGTGTTATGGAAGTCGATGCTGCTCGGCCTCGGCGCAGCCATTGCCGGGACCTTGCTGTCGGTGGCTTTTGCGACCGCGGATGAGAAGCGCTACGGCAAGGATTTCTCGGCCGTGCTGACGAATGAGATCGATAAAGCGGTGGCAAACTCGCGGAATGCGGGCAGCTGGAACAAAGACGTAGCCGAATTCGCTTTTCTGTTCATCTCGCTGTTTGGCACGATATTCATTCTCCACGAATGGACGGGGGCTGACTTTCTTGTCGTCATCCCGCTAGTCATTCTCGTCTGGACCTTCTTGTACTTTCTGCTCAAGAGACGAACAGGAAGTTATGCACGGGAAGCGGGGATTTATTACACAGAGGGCGTATCGAGGCAAGCTCAACAGTTCAGCATCCTGCTCGCTGCTGGCTTGCTCATTTATGCGCTCAATCAATCGACAGTCGGCGATTACGTCATCGGGGCGATGAATTATTTGACCGGCCATGTGCCGTTTTTGAATTTGTTGTTTTTGATTCCGTTTATCGTCATCTTCTTGGGCTTTATCGGGCTCGGGCCGCTGCCGGTCATCGTTCTCGTGACAGGGGTATTGGAATCGGCGGTGCTTCCGTTTCCGCCTGAACTGATCGTGCTTGCGGTGACCTCAGGCAGCGTCATCTCGATCATCCTGTCGCCGTTCGTCATGCCGGTGATCATCTTAAGCAGCGTCAACGGGTTGAGTGGCATCCGCAATGGCTTGCGCTTCAATTTAAAATTCGCCATTGCTTTCTATATCATGATCCAAGTATTCGTCCAGACTTTACTGTATTTCTGGAGTTGAAAAAATG
>NZ_JAPEHT010000223.1 GCF_028823615.1 Planococcus sp. A6 | reverse complement strand
TCGCCGTTACGTTTCTTCTATCCTTGTTGATTGGATATGCCCTGACAGGCCTCTTGCGCTTCTTGAAAGAAGGAGGAGGGCTCAATGCACTTCTTCTGGACGTACAAGGCACGCTGACCTTTCTTACCGAAACCGATCAGCAATCCCAACTCTTGGTGGCAATTCTCACAGTCGTTTTCTTCGGCTGGTTCCTCTCCAAAATGCGTTTGGTGGAACATACGTATGAAGACGCACATGATTTCGGCGTTCACGGATCAGCACGATTCACGAAGCCATCGGAAGTGCTGAACGGCAAATATTTCTCCAAGCACAACACGTACCAATCCAAACAACCTGAAAAGACCGTGGAACGCTTGGAGAACGGATTGATTGTCGGGCGTGTACCGAATAAGAAACAAGTGCTCATCATTCCCCGGTCTACGGAGATTGATAACCGGAACGTCTACATTGTCGGATCTAGTGGGAGTGGTAAAGGACAGTCTTACGTCATCCCAAACCTGATCAATAACCATGAGGAAACCTTGATTGTCACGGATCCAAAGGGTGAGCTCTTCGAACAAACAGCTGAAATCAAGCGCAAACAAGGCTACAAGGTGTATCAAATCGATTTCATCAACTTCAATCAAGACAACTACAACTTGCTCGATTACGTCTTTGATGACCAAGATGCCCAAAGCGTTTCCGTCACAATCGCCAAAAACTCGACCAAGGATGGCAAAGAAGACTTCTTTATGGAACGTGCGCAGAAAATGCTGGCGGGCTTGATTGTCTACTGCAAAACCGAAATACCGAACGCCAGCATGCAAGATGTGCTGAATGTCTTTAATGAACGGGTCGCCCCGGACGAGGAATCGTTCCGCCAGTGGGTGGATGAAGAACTGGGTCCTCATCATCCGGCTTATCAGCTGTTGAAAGGCTTAACGACGCTCGGTGGGAATACGCGAACGAGTGTGACGTCGTCCTTTGCTTCGCAAGTCAGTATTTTCACATTGAAGAAAATCAGCGAAATGACGCGCACGAGCGACTTCAATTTCCGTGAGTTTCAAGACCAGAAAAGCATCCTGTATGTGAAGCTGCCGATGGACGAAAATCCGTTCACGGCGTTAACGTCCGTTTTCTTCGATCAATTGATTTCGCAGTTTTATAAACTGGCTGATGAAAATCGCGGGCAATTGAAGATCCCGACCATCTTCTTATTGGATGAATTCGCGAACATCGGGAAGATCGAGAAATACGCACGGGTCTTAGCAACGTGCCGGGGACTCGGCTTATCGATGAACACCATCGTCCAGGACAACGGACAGATTGAATCGCTGTACGGGAAAGAAATGGCTCGCTCCATCTTATCCAACCACGACACGCTGCTGTTCTTGCGAAGCAAGGATATGGAGACGATTAAGTACTTCTCCCAACTCGCCGGCGAAACGACCGCGAAGATTCAGACGGGCTCTTCCAGTCAAAGTGGAGGTTTCATGAGTGGAAAATCGAGTGCCAGCCAGAGCCAGTCTGAACAGTACGTCAAGCGTTCTTTGATACCGGAAGGGGATCTGGCGAGCATTGCCAAGAACGATTGTTATTTGTTTGTCAGTGGCTTGCATCCGATGAAGCTGCAAAAAGCATGGCAATCCGAGGTGTTCGGCTCCTACGTTCAGCAACACACTTCTGTCGCTGCCGAACCGGCTGTGAAGCAAAAATCAGCTTTCACGGTTCCGACACCTCCTGAACCCAAGAAGGAATCTCATGTCGCCTCAGGAGGTACGACGACACATGTGATTGAAGAAGAGATTGATCAATCGGATCTGTTTGATTTAACGGACGAGGGGCTTGAAGAAGAATGGGCAGCCATGCAAGAAGAAGAAACGGAAGAACGGTCGATTGAGGACCGATTAAAGGAAAAGGAAGCGACGGATTTACGTACGCTCTTATAAGTGAAAGGGGAGAAACCGATGCTTGTCACGATTAGCGAAATCCTCGCGAGTGATAAACGGATCTTGAGCTTTTACGATCCTGTACCGTTTGAGGCACTTACATATGAAGGTCTGATTGACCTTGAAGAAGACGTGCAAGAGTATGCGATTACCTGTTATAGCCCGGTTCGGATTCCAGGGCGAGCTGAACCCCTCTATGAAGCTTGGTATGTCAGAAAGGACGTGATGAACTATGTCGACTAAGGTGGATTTGACCGAAATTAATGACCGGCTGGAACGAAACCTCGAAGAGATGTTCAAAAACAACCGGTTCCAGGACATGCTCAATGTCATGGCCAGTGGCCACCAATACTCGTTCAATAACGTGCTGATGATTGCTGGACAAAACCCTGAAGCGACGATGGTTCGTGGATTCAGACAATGGCAAGCCTTAGGGCGTCACGTCAACAAAGGGGAAAAGAGCATTGATATCTTGGTCCCTTCATTTAAGAAAGTCGAAGTGCAGAAAGTGAACGAACAGACAGGAGAAGTGTTACGCGATAAGAACGGCGATCCTCAATCTGAAGTTCGACAAAGTATCACCGGCTTTCGGATCGGCAAGGTCTTCGATGTCTCTCAAACGGACGGAAAAGAGATTCCGAACGTCCGGGACTTTATTCAAAAAGACTTAACATCACCAGATTCCTTGAAGGAATTGTATGACCGGTTCATCCATCAAACAAATGAGAATTCCCAGCCGTTAACCATTCGGGAAGAAGCACATGAAGGTCAGACATATGGCGGTTATTTCAGTCCTCAAAAAGAGGAGATTGTCATCAACACGGCTGT
>NZ_JAPEHT010000222.1 GCF_028823615.1 Planococcus sp. A6 | reverse complement strand
ACTGCGCCGCCTGTTGTGGCTGATGGGGTAACGGTTAGCGATTATGCCGACCCTCTGCCACAGGCGCTGATTTTGACAGCGATCGTTATTTCGTTCGCGGTCACGTCATTTTTCTTGGTGCTCGCCTACCGTGCCTACCAGGAACTTGGCACAGACAATATGGAGCTATTGAGAGGTACAGAAGATTATGAGTAATTTAGCTTTGTTCCCCGTAGTCATTCCATTGATTTTTGCCGCCATCTTGATGCTGTTCCCGAAAAAGCTGCACATGCAACGCGCAGTGGCGATTGCCGGCGTTGTCGCGACACTCGCTTCGGCGCTTGTGCTATTCTCGAAAGTTAACAGTGATGGCGTCCAAGCTGTCACGCTCGGCAGCTGGCCTGCCCCGTTCGGCATCTCTATGGTATCCGATATGTTCTCGGTGCTATTGGTACTGAGTTCCACTATCGTCACGCTGTTCGTATTGTTTTACAGCATCCCGACGATTGGCGTGAAGCGCGAGCAGTCGTTCTATTATCCAGCTGTCCTGTTCTTGATGACCGGAGTTAACGGCGCCTTCACAACAGGCGATATCTTCAACTTGTTCGTCTTCATCGAAGTGTTGTTGATGGCTTCTTATGCTTTGATCGTTCACGGCGGTGAAAAGCCGCAGCTGCGCGAATCAATTAAGTACTTGCTGGTGAACATCATTTCATCGGCATTGTTCGTTTCGGCCGTCGCTTACCTTTACTCCGTTACCGGTACGCTCAATATGGCCGACTTGGCTGTCAAGATCCCTGAGATCGAAGCAGTCGGCATCTTGACGGTCATTGCCGTCCTGTTCCTGGTCGTCTTCGGTTTCAAAGCGGCGATTTTCCCGCTATACTTCTGGCTGCCAGGTTCCTATTTTGCTCCACCCATGGCCATTCTCGCCTTATTCGGCGCCTTGCTGACGAAAGTCGGCGTCTACGCCATCATGAGAACCTATACCTTATTCTTCACGATGAATACCGGTTTTACCCACGAACTGCTGGCGATCATCGCTATCTTGACCATCTTGGCCGGCTGCGTCGGGGCGCTTGCGTATTTTGATGTAAAAAAGATCATCATCTACAACATCATCATTGCGGTTGGCGTCATCTTGTTCGGTATTTCGCAAATGAACGCAGCGGGTGTCGAAGGCTCCATTTTCTATTTGATCCACGACATGCTCATTAAAGCGGCACTGTTCCTTCTAGTGGGCATCTTGACCGTCATTTTCGGCACCAGCGATTTGCGCAAGATGGGCGGTTTGATCAAGAGCTATCCGCTCTTTGGCTGGACCTTCCTGGTCGCGGCATTCGGCCTTGCCGGCATTCCCCCACTCAGTGGATTTCCCGGCAAATTGCTAATTGTCCAAGGAGGTTTTGAAGGCACCCACTTCTGGGGCAGCCTCGTAATCCTGGCGACTAGCTTGCTCGTGTTGCTAAGTGTTGTCCGGATCTTCATCTATGCATTCTGGGGAGAACCGGTGAAGATTGTCACCATTGATCGAAAACATTATCTATCGATGTTCGTCCCGACAGCTATACTCGTCGCCTTGACTGTATTCCTCGGCGCCGGTGCGGAACTCTTCATGCCGTTCATTTCGGACGCAGGTGAAGTGCTACTGAATCCATCGCTCTATATTGACGCGGTATTAAAGGAGTAGGTCACTATGTCTTTACAAGTTCTATTGAATTTTTTCCTGGCGCTCGTCTGGATGTTCATGACCGTGTCGTTCACTCCTTCCGGATTCGTCATCGGCTTTCTGATTGGCCTCGGCATCATCATCTTGATGCGCCGGTTTTTCTCAAAACGGCTGTACATCCTACGCGTCTGGGCGTTGATCTCACTGTTCCTGTTGTTCCTTCGTGAACTTTTCATGTCAAGCATCCAGGTGCTGTCGATCGTCATAAGCCCGAACATGAACATCAAACCGGCCATTTTCGAAATGGAAACGGAACTCGATGACGACTGGCAAGTAACCTTGCTGTCCGCATTGATCACATTAACGCCAGGCACTTTGGTAATCGGCATTTCCGAAGATCAAAAACGCCTTTATATCCATGCCTTGGATTTCGAAGACATTGACTCGGCCGTGTCATCTATCAAGAATACGTTTGAACGGGCGATATTGGAGGTGAGCCGGTCATGATGATGTTTTATTGGGTTTCCCTGTTCATCGTCAGCATTTCTTTTGCTGGCCTCTTGTTCCGCCTCGTCAAAGGCCCGACGGTTGCAGACCGCGTCGTGGCACTCGATGCGATCGGCGTGACGCTCGTGTCGATTGTTGCTTTATTGTCCTTAATTATTGAGACGGAATTTTTCCTGGAGGTCATTCTCTTGATGAGCATTCTGTCCTTTATCGGAACGGCCGCCTTTGCGAAATTCCTGGAGAGAGGGGAGATTTTCGATCGAGATCCTCGTTGATATCCTAATCATCCTTTTAATCGGCACTGGCGTCCTGTTCAGCGCCGTCACTGCTCTCGGGCTCGTCAGGCTGCCAGATGTCTACACAAGGACACACGCAGCCTCTAAGAGTTCGACACTCGGTGTATTATCAATCCTGCTCGGAACCTTCGTCCATTTTTGGTTTAATGAAGGCATCTTCAATACGCAGATGGTCATCGCCATCGCCTTCTTGTTCATCACGCAGCCGGTTGCTGGTCATCTGATCGGCCGTGCCGCATACATGACAGGCATTAAAGTCGCGGAAGAAACGGTGCGTGACGATATGGGCCCTGCAATTGAAAAGCGCAAAAACAACCAGCAGGAAGAACTTGAAAACGAATAAAAAA
>NZ_JAPEHT010000221.1 GCF_028823615.1 Planococcus sp. A6 | reverse complement strand
CGCAGCTGCCGGCGCCGGCGCATTCGCGGCTGTGCTGTTATTATGGCGCTCTTACCGGAGTCAAAGAGAGCGCCCCATTGGCACTTTCCACTGGGGAATGGCGAAGAAACTGCTGTTTACGAGCCTTAGCGTCAGCATGAGTTCGCTCTTATTAGTGCTGTTTCAGCTGGTCGATTCGTTTACTGTCTATCGTCTGCTCGAACAGCCGCTCGGTACAGAGGCCGCCATGGAACAAAAAGGCATCTATGACCGTGCGCAACCCCTTGTGCAATTCGGGATTTTATTGGCGACTTCTTTGACGCTGTCGCTCGTGCCGCTTATTGCCCGCACGATGCACCAAAAAAGCGGCCGCAGCCCGGAGCTTTATACGAGCCTCGCATTTCGCGTGTCCGTGTTGTTTGCGGTCGCTGCGTCCGCTGGTTTGACACTGGTCATGCCTTATGTGAATGAAGCTTTATTCCAGACGCCGGTCGGATCTTTTGCACTGATTGTTTTTAATTGGCAAATCGTTTCGATGTCGCTTGTGCTGGTGTTGACGGCGATTCTGTACGGCTTCGGAAAAATCCGCGTGCCGGCGCTGTTATTGTTTATTGGTTTGATTCTGAAACTGGCAGGTAATTTATTACTCGTGCCATTGTACGGCATCACCGGGGCAGCGCTTGCCGGCAATATTGGCTTGGCCTTTATTGCGGCAGCGCTCATCTGGTATTTTAAGAAAGTTTGGCCGCTGCAATTTGCTCACGCCCGTTTTTATGGCTGGCTCCTGGCAGCGTCCGTGGCGATGACGATCGCGGTGTACGCCTTTGTAGTGGTGATCGTGCCGCTATTGCCATGGTCCGGCCGGTGGGAAGCCGTATTCATCACACTGACCGCCGTGCCGCTCGGCGCTGCCGTGTTTTTACTGGTGGTGGCAAAATCACGGATCATCACCGAAAGGGAATGGTACATTATCCCGTTCGGACGCCGGCTGGCTGCGTTGCAATTGGCGCTCAATCCACGAAAGAAAAGGAGTTAGACAATGCATACCATTCATATACTCGGCCTTGGCGCCGGGGATCTTCTGCAATTGCCGCTCGGCGTATACCGTACCTTGAAAGAGGCGGACCCGCTTTACTTGCGGACAGCGGATCACCCGGTCGTTACAGAGCTGGAGACAGAAGGCTTACGTTACGAGAGTTTTGATGCAATTTACGAAAAGCATGACGATTTTGCGCCGGTTTATAAGGAAATCGCCGAGACGCTTATTGCGCTTGCGGAAAACGCATCCGTTTATTACGCAGTGCCGGGACATCCGCTCGTTGCGGAACAGACGGTGCAATTTTTGATCGAAGCAGAAAAACAAGGACGCTGTGAATTGTCGATCGCCGGGGGGCAAAGCTTTTTGGACGCCATATTCGGTGCATTGCGCATCGATCCGATCGAAGGCTTCCAGCTGGTCGACGGCATCGGCCTCGACAGCGACCGGTTGAATATGACCGAACACATTTTGATCGCGCAAGTGTATGACCAATTCAGCGCATCCGAAGTGAAACTGTCGCTGATGGAGAAATACCCGGAAGATTACCCGGTAACGATTGTTACAGCCGCAGGGGCCACTTCAGAGCGCCTGCGTACGGTGCCGCTCCACGAACTCGACCGTTCGGCGGAAATCGATAATTTGACGACTGTCTATGTGCCGCCTGCAACGGAGCAGACGCAGCGTTTGAAAGAATGGCAGACATTCCGTGAGATCATCGCGAAACTGCGCAGTCCTGAAGGCTGCCCGTGGGACCGCGAGCAGACACATGAATCACTGCGTCCTTTTTTACTCGAAGAAGCGCACGAATTGCTTCAGGCGATCGAAGAGGAAGATGACGAAGCCATCGCGGAAGAACTCGGCGATGTGCTATTGCAAGTGTTCTTGCACGCGCAAGTCGGCCAAGACAGCGGCTATTTCCAACTCGAAGATGTGCTAGAAGCCATTAGCGATAAAATGATTCGCCGCCATCCGCATGTGTTCAGCGATGTGGAAGTGGCGTCTGCAGATGAAGTCGTGGATAATTGGCAAGCGATCAAGCGCCAGGAAAAACCGGCGGGCGAATCGCTGCTCGATGGCCAGGACCGCTACAGCTCCTCGTTATTGACCTCGTATAATTATCAGAAGAAAGCCGCAAAAGCAGGCTTCACGTGGAAAGACGCGGACGGCGCATGGGCGAAGTTCGAAGAGGAATTGCAGGAGTTCAAGATTGAAGTGGCGAATGGTTCCAAAGACCAGCAGCTCGATGAATTCGGCGATTTGTTGTTCACGCTCGTCAACATCGCGCGTTTTTACGGCTTGTCGCCCGAACAGGCGATGGTCCAAGCGAACCGTAAATTCCGCACGCGCTTTTCGCACGTAGAGCAGCGCGCGCAAGAAGACGGCCGCACGTTTTCAGATTACACATTAGACCAGCTCGACAGCTTCTGGAACGAAGCAAAAGCTGGACACAGAGAGGACGAAAATCATGAGACTCGATAAATTCCTGAAAGTTTCCCGTTTGATCAAACGCCGTACTTTGGCGAAAGAAGTAGCCGATCAAGGCCGCATTTTAGTCAATGGCAATAAAGCGAAAGCGAGCAGCGTCGTCAAAGAAGGCGACGAACTGCAGATCCGCTTCGGGCAAAAAGTAGTCACTGCCCGCATCGACCAATTACGCGAAAACGTCCGCAAAGAACAAACAGCGGAAATGTACACGATCTTGAACGAAGAAAAGCTTGATAAAGTAGACCCGAGCTTTGTGGACGACGAAGCATAAAGAATGAAAAAGAACCCAGCCGGTTAACGGTTGGGTTCTTTTTGTGTAGGCGAGAAGCTGGGTGTGGCCATATACGGCATGAAATAGTGAGGAGGAGATTGCGTTACAGGGGCACGCTTGCCGGGGGGCGGGCGT
>NZ_JAPEHT010000220.1 GCF_028823615.1 Planococcus sp. A6 | reverse complement strand
CCTGCGACCTTTGGGTTATGAGCCCAACGAGCTACCGAACTGCTCCACCCCGCGACAATAATAATATTTTCAATTGTACCGCACACAAGTATTATATTAAAAAAAGTAATTCAATATATGTATGGTGACCCCTACGGGATTCGAACCCGTGTTACCGCCGTGAAAGGGCGGTGTCTTAACCGCTTGACCAAGGGGCCAATTAAATGGCTCCGAAGGTAGGACTCGAACCTACGACCATCGCATTAACAGTGCGGTGCTCTACCACTGAGCTACTTCGGAATAATGTTTAAGTACTTGTCGACTTTTTCTATTATAAAGAGCCTTACAGGAATCGTCAATACTTTTATTCATCATTTTATAATTTAATTTGAGTTCAGTGTTTCGTTTAGTAATGTGCTTCAAAACAATTAAGCTCAGGGAGCAATTAGCTGAGCCACTTTACTCTTTTACTGAAAGACTCTGAACGGACGAGAAACCTATGAAGGTTTATTAGAATGAATGGTGGCTGGTCCCTTGGAACTTTTACCGTCCCCTTTTACTCTTCTTCTATAATAAATACGAATCACATCATTTTTTACCCATCTCCTTCTAGGGAAATTTTACTTAAAGCTGCTAGACATAAAGAAAGAGCCGCTTCATCAGCGGCTCTTTCTTTTATAAACTCTTTTCCTTTTCAACCGCAGCTTGCCGCTGCAGCGTCCACATCTGTACTTGGCAGTGTTCATACGGATCTTTCTTGGAAATTCCGTTTTGCAAGAGATGCATTCATACAGATGAAAGCCAGTTGTTTTCCGCCGCTTCTCTACAAGAAGAGAACAAAAGCGCGGAGACCCTGTCTCTTGTAACAACTCTCGGAAATCCTTGTCCCGATGCTTGTATCCTTTTCCTTCAAGGTGGAGATGATAATGGCACAGCTCATGCTTGATGATGCCTATCAGTTCATCACCGCCGAATTTCTCATAAGAAGCCGGGTTGATTTCGATATTATGCGAACCTAGCATATAACGACCGCCTGTTGTCCGGAGGCGTTTGTTGAACACGCCTTGATGGCGGAATGGCTTTCCGAAGATGTCGCGGGAAATCTCCGCAATCATCTTGGTCAATTCTTCGTTCGTCATCTTATCTCTCCTGAAGATCCGGTTGTTGTTCTTTTGGCGGCAGCATCGTCAAAGCGATCCGGCCTTTTTGTTTTTCGACCTGATCGACCCATACGGTAACGATATCTCCGACTGCCACGACATCAAGCGGATGTTTAACAAACCCCTTTTTCAATTTAGAGATGTGGACCAGCCCATCCTGTTTCACGCCAATGTCGACAAAAGCTCCGAAATCGACGACGTTGCGCACCGTTCCTTGCACTTCCATGCCAGGAGTTAAGTCTTCCATCTTTAAGACATCGCTCTTCAGCAATGGTTGAGGGAACTCATCTCGCGGGTCGCGGAAGGGTTTCTTCAACGCATCCACAATGTCTTTGAGTGTCACTTTGCCGACTTGCCACTCCTGGCTTAATGCCTCGAGGTCCAAGTTTTCCAGCTTCGCAAGAATTTCTGGGCGGCCAATCATTTTTTTGTCCGCATCGATCAACTTGAGGATCCTCTCGGCAGCTTCATAGCTTTCTGGATGAATGCCGGTAGCATCGAGCGGATTTTTTCCTTCTGTTATGCGCAGGAAGCCGACAGCTTGCTCATAGGTCTTGGCACCGAGGCGAGGGATTTTCTTTAATTGGACACGGGAAGTAAAACGACCATTCTCATCACGCATTTTAATGATGTTCTCAGCAACGGTCTTGCTGAGTCCGGCGACGTATTGAAGGAGAGAAGCTGAAGCAGAGTTAACATTTACGCCAACTTGGTTGACTGCGGTCTCAACAACGAAGGTCAATTGGTCTGCCAGCTTTTTTTGCGAGACGTCGTGTTGGTATTGCCCGACACCTACAGCTTTCGGGTCGATCTTCACGAGTTCCGAAAGCGGGTCTTGGAGACGGCGGGCGATAGAAGCTGCACTGCGTTCTTCGACTTGTAAGTCCGGAAACTCTGCGCGGGCTACATCGGATGCCGAGTACACACTAGCACCTGCTTCATTGACGATGACATATGATGCTTTGTTCGCAGTTTCCCCAAGAAAATCGGCAACGAATTGTTCGGTTTCACGTGACGCGGTGCCATTTCCGATTGCCATGATTTCAATTGGGTAGCTGTCCGTTAGACGCTGTAAGATTTTCTTCGCGCCTTTTTGATCGGATCTTGGGGGATGCGGATAAATGACCGCCACTTCCAATAGTTTCCCTGTCGCATCTATCACTGCCAATTTGCAGCCTGTGCGGTACGCCGGGTCAATACCGAGCACCATTTTATCTTTCATCGGAGGCTGCAATAACAAATTGCGAAGGTTTTCCGAAAAAATGTGTATGGCCTGCGTTTCACCTTTTTCACTTAGTTCCGTACGGATTTCGCGTTCAATAGATGGCTGGATCAGGCGTTTGTAGCTGTCTTCTATCGCTGCTTCGACTTCTTTCGCGGCAGGGCTTCCTGTTTTCATCCATTTATCTTTCATTAAACGAATGATCCGGTCGACTGGAGGTGTGACCGTTACTCTCAATACCCCCTCTTTTTCGCCGCGGTTGATGGCGAGTATACGGTGCGGGACAATCTTTTTGATCGCTTCGCTGTACTCATAATACATTTGAAAGACTTGTTTCTCGTCTTCGTGGCCTTTTTTGGCCGCCGTCTCCAGCAAACCATTATCACGAGTCATGCGACGAGCTTTTTCACGGATATCCGGATCATCTGCAAAAAGCTCAGCTAAAATATCCTGTGCTCCTGCAAGCGCTTCTTCCGCTGTTTCAACACCCTTTTCAACACTGATATACTGTTCCGTTACCGTTTTGATCTGCTCTTTTCCTGGTTTCAAAAGCCAATCTGCCAGTCCCTGTAGCCCTTTTTCTTTTGCGATGATCGCTTTCGTGCGGCGT
>NZ_JAPEHT010000021.1 GCF_028823615.1 Planococcus sp. A6 | reverse complement strand
CCGCCGATTCCCGGTCCGATGACGATGCCGAGTGACATCGCAGCAGATACCAGGCTCGTGCCTTTTGCGCGCTGGTCGAAAGTGGTGATGTCAGCGATGTATGCAAAAATGGCCGGTACCAACATGGCGGCGCCGATTCCCCCGATGACGCGTGAGAAATATAGCACCCAAATAAAGTCGGAAGCATAGAAAATGAACATCGATAAGGTCAGCCCCGCAAGTCCCCAGATGATCATGATGCGGCGCCCGTATTGATCCGCCCATTTGCCGGCGATTGGCGAGAAGAGAAACTGGGCAGCAGCGAAGATGGCGATCATCAAGCCGGCTGCCATGCCGCCTTGATTGATGGAAACAAGATATGACGGCAGAATTGGGATGATGATGCCGAAACTGGCGATGGCGATGAACATATTGATCATTAAAATCAGGATTTTTTTGCGCTGGTCTTTGGACATTGGAGTGCCTTCTTTCTTATATATATGTACACATGACGGTTATATTGACTTCCCCATATTATGGATACTTCCAAAGCTTGTCAATCACTTTGCAATCGCCATGCGCATTTTCTTTTCCGTGGGCTGAAAGCTTTTTTGTCGGCTGAAAATCGAAACGGGTTGAAGGGTGTCTTCAAGGGTATAAAGTAATATCCAAGACCGACAAGGGGAAGGGGATGGCGATGGACCAACGACTCGAACGAATCAAGTTAACAGCTCTGCAAGAACGGATAGTTAGTGCTGAACAGGCAGCCTCCTGGATAAAGGATGGCATGGCGGTCGGGCTCAGCGGATTCACGCGCGCAGGCGATGCCAAGGCCGTGCCAAATGCCTTGGTGAAGCGTGGAGAGCAAGAGCCATTTCAAATCGATGTCTACACAGGCGCTTCACTCGGTTCCGGAATCGACGGGCGCTTTGCACAGACAGGGATCGTTCGGAAACGCGCGCCGTATCAATCCGATCCGGGCATGCGTTCTGCGATCAATTCGGGAAAAGTGCAGTTTGTCGATCATCATTTATCCCAAACAGCTGAATGGGTCAGAGGGGGAGTTGCGGGCCCGCTTGATTTTGCTATCATCGAAGCGCTTGGCATCACGCGGGAAGGCTTGTTAATCCCGACCACTTCCGTCGGCAACTCGATGGTATTCGCCCACCATGCGAAACAGATCATCATTGAGATCAATACTGCACAGCCACTGGAATTGGAAGGGCTACACGATTGCTACGAACCGCAAGCGATCGGATCGAGACAGCCGATTCCGCTCGTCTCGCCGCGGGACCGTATCGGCACGAAAGGTATCCCAGTCGATCCTTCGAAAGTCAAAGGCATCGTCTGGACCAATCAAGCGGATTCGCCCTCTCCAATCGAGCCGCCTGATGCGGAAACGGATGTTATGGCAGGTCATTTGCTTGCGTTCCTGCGCCGCGAAGTACAGGCTGGACGCTTGGACAAAAACCTGCCGCCGCTTCAATCAGGTGTCGGATCCGTTGCAAATGCGGTGTTGCATGGCCTCCTCGATTCGGAATTTGAAGGGCTGGAGCTGTATTCCGAAGTGCTGCAAGATGCTGTGTTCGATTTGCTCGATTCGGGCAAGGCGCTATTCGCTTCTGCTTCGGCGATCACTTTATCGCAGCCTTATATGGAAAGAATCTATCAAGACTTCGGACGTTACCTGGACCGTTTGGTGCTGAGGCCGCAGGAAATCTCCAATCACCCAGAAATCATCCGGCGCCTTGGCCTCATTTCGATCAACACCGCCTTGGAATTCGATTTATATGGCAATGTCAATTCGACCCATGTCGCCGGAATCAAAATGATGAATGGCATCGGCGGATCCGGCGATTTCGGGCGCAATGCGCAGCTCGCCATTTTCGTCACCAAATCGACCGCCAAGAATGGGCGGATTTCCTGTGTCGTGCCGTTCGCTTCCCATATCGACCACACCGAACATGATGTAGACGTGTTGGTCACGGAACACGGCTTTGCCGATATCCGCAATCTAGCGCCCCGTGAACGGGCGGAGCGGATCCTTGCAAACTGCGTCCACCCGGATTATCGTCCGCAACTGCAGGATTATTTCGATAGGGCGATTGCTCAAGGCGGGCATACACCGCATGTTCTCGACGAAGCTTTATCTTGGCATGCGAAATACATGCGCGACGGAACGATGTTAAAAAAATCGCCATAATTGGGAGGAAACTGAGGCGGCGGCCTTGAGCCCATCTTTTCTGTTCGTGCAAAGTCAGGTATACTAATACCACTTGAATGTTACTGGAGGCACGTGCGTGATGGAAAAAATTACACCCGGCCCGCTATTGGATGTGATGGGGGAGCTATTCTCCGATGAAGTCTCGATAGCGGTCTCTAATATGGAAGAATACACCTATTATCGCCCGAGCAAACGCATTGATTTGAAGATCAAGGCAGGGGATAAAGTGCGTGAAGGCACCATCGCCCATAAAGCACTGACGACCGGCCAAAAAGCTTCGGAATTCATCAACCGTGAAGTGTTCGGGGTGCCTTATCATGGCATGGCGGTACCGTTTGAAGAAGATGGCGTGCTCGCGGGCTGTGTCATGGCGATCTATCCGGCTTATACAGAAGGGAAGTCGGTCGTGACGGTGAAAAGCCCGGATGGCTGGAAACCGATTCCGTTCACCGATGTGCGCTACCTCGAAGTGAAGGACCGAAAAACTCATGTCCACGCTGCGGATTTTTCCGGAACTAATAAAAACTCCCTGCAGGAATTCGAATATTTGCTGCCGAGAGATTCGTTCATCCGCTGCCATCGGTCGTTTATCGTCAACGTCCACCACATTGAAGAAATTCATCCCGATACCCATTCCACATTCGTGCTAGCGATGGATAATGGGGACCGTTTGCCCGTCAGCCAATCGTATTCCAGCTATTTCCGTAAATTACTCGGCTTCTGAGAACGCATGAAAATGCTGCCTCGGACAGCCGATTTTCTGTTTGACCCAAGGGATGCACTCTTCCGTTCGGATATTCCCTTTTTCGCATCGCCACAAGTTAATATTAGCTAATAATCAGACAAATAGATTGGGTGTCTTGCATCCTGTCTTTTTTAATGGAAGAAAAATTATGCTACCCGTTAATATGAAAACGCTTCAAAAAATAACATATATTAGATAAAACTTACAGAAAGAGAGCGTGGATGGAATGGAAAAGAAACTTGAGCGAATCAAAGCGGCAGAATTGCAGGATCGGGTTGTTACAGCGCAGGAAGCGGCAGCGTGGATTCAAGATGGCATGACACTCGGACTTAGCGGATTTACAAGAGCGGGAGATGTGAAAGCGGTTCCTTATGCGCTGGTTGAGCGTGCTGAAACGGAAAGCTTCAAAGTCAATGTCTTCACCGGGGCATCACTCGGATCCGATATCGACCGATTGTTCGCAGAAGCAGGCATCGTTAACAAACGGTTGCCGTTCCAAGCAGAACCGGCAATGCGCAAAGCGATCAACGCCGGCGACATGTATTTCGTTGACCATCATTTGTCCCATACAGCGGAATGGATCCGTTCAGGGATCATCGAGCCGATCGATTTCGCGATTGTCGAAGCTTTGTCGATCACCGAAGATGGCATGATCATCCCGACGACTTCTGTCGGCAACTCGTCCGTTTTCGTCAAACACGCGAAAAATATCATCGTGGAAATCAATGCGGCCCAGCCTGAACTGTTTGAAGGCATCCATGATATTTACGACACCGGCAAACAAGGCGAGCGGGACCCGATTCCGTTAACTTCCGTGGATCAGCGCATCGGAACAAAAGGCATCCCGGTCGACATGGAGCGTGTGCGCGGCATCGTCTTTACGCATCAGGAAGATTCTCCGTCGAACATCGTGGCGCCGGATGAAGACACGAAAATCATGGCTGACCATCTGCTGAACTTTTTCCGCAGCGAAATTGCAGCCGGCCGTTTGACGGAAAAATTGGCTCCGCTTCAATCCGGAATCGGCTCCGTTGCCAACGCCGTGCTTCACGGCATGATCGATTCAGAATTCAAAAACCTGGAAGTCTATTCGGAAGTGCTACAAGACGCGGTCTTCGATTTGATCGATGCCGGCAAAGTAGATTTCGCTTCGTGCTGTTCGATTACATTATCAGAGCCGAAGATGAAGCAAGTATTCAGCGAGTTCGACCAGTACCGCGACAAGATCATCATGCGCCCGCAGGAAATCTCGAACCATCCCGAAGTCGTGCGCCGACTCGGCTTGATCTCGATTAATACGGCACTTGAGTTCGATATGTATGGAAACGTCAACTCGACGCATGTCTCCGGCACGAAAATGATGAACGGCATCGGCGGTTCAGGAGACTTCGCCCGCAACGCGCGCCTGGCTATCTTCGTTACGAAATCAACTGCAAAAGACGGTAAGATTTCAAGCGTAGTACCGTTCGCCTCACATATCGACCATACCGAGCACGACGTCGATGTAGTCGTCACCGAGCAAGGCTATGCCGACCTTCGCGGACTGGCGCCGCGCCAGCGCGTTGAAGTCATCATCGAAAACTGCGTGCACCCGGACTACCGCCCACAAATGCGCGAGTATTACGAAGAAGCGCTGACACGCGGTGGCCAGACGCCGCACGTCTTAGAGAAAGCTTTGTCTTGGCATGAATCATTAGCCAAAAACGGCACCATGCTCGCGAAAAAAGAGCAATTGGTCTAAACAAATAAAACCGGACAGCCGCATAGGCTGTCCGGTTTCTTCTGTTCAACGATTGCCGTACATTTCTGAAGTGTTGCGTGAATACAATTCGATGATGTTGCCGAACGGGTCTTCGGTGTAGACGAGGTAATGCGGTTTGCCTTTATTGATGTTCCACATTTTGCTGCGCTGGCGTCCGCCATGCTGGACGATTCGTTCAATCGTTTCGACGATATCATCGACCACCAAGGCAATATGGAAAAATCCTGCACGCCGCGGCGGCTCTTCAGAAAAAGAAGGGTCTTGGAATTCGAAGAGTTCAATGCCGAAGCCGTCGGAAGACATGAGGTGGACGTTGCGCATCTTACGGATTTCCGGCCCTTGCAGATCGTTCGTCATGGATTCTGGCCCTTCCGTATCGGCATCAAAATCAAATGGCCCCGCCAAAATATGAAAATCGAATACTTTTCGGTACCATGTAATTGCTTTATCTAAGTTAGGGACCGCCAGCCCCACGTGCGTAATTGCTGCCATGATGATTCTCCTCCTTTTTGCTGTATTGATTCTGTACCCTTCTAAGGGCGGGAATATGCAGAAATACAGCAGGTACCAAAGGAATTAGTCGAAAATAGTTGTTGCCAGACTGGATTTTTAGTATTATAATAAGCAATTGTGAAATTCTGAAATGAGGGTCCTAATATGAAAAATTCCATCTATGGATTGACGATAGAACAATTAAAAGATTGGTTTGTAGAAAATGGCCAAAAGAAATACCGCGCGGAGCAAGTGTGGGATTGGCTTTATATTAAACGTGTCACTGAATTCTCGGAGATGAAGAACTTATCGAAGGATTGCATCGAGCTCTTGGAAAACAATTTTGCGATCCGTACATTGGACCAGGCAGTCAAGCAGGAATCGTCTGATGGCACAATCAAATTCCTTTTCCGTTTGCAGGATGGCAACTTGATCGAAACGGTTCTCATGCGCTTTAAATACGGCAACTCGGTATGTGTGACGACGCAAGTCGGCTGCAACATCGGCTGCAGTTTCTGCGCAAGTGGCCTATTGAAGAAGAGCCGTGACTTGAACGCTGGCGAAATCGTCGAGCAGATCATGCAAGTGCAGGCGCATTTCGATGCGGAGCAAAAAGAAGAGCGCGTCAGCCATATTGTCGTTATGGGCATCGGTGAACCGTTCGATAACTACACAAACTTGATGGATTTCCTCCACGTCGTGAACTCTCAAAAAGGGCTTGCGATCGGAGCACGCCACATCACGGTTTCAACGAGCGGTATCGTGCCGAAGATCTACGATTATGCGGATGAAGGTTTGCAGGTCAACTTGGCAATTTCTATCCACGCGCCGACGAACGAATTGCGTTCACGCATTATGAAGATCAACAAAGCTTATCCAGTTGAAAAATTGATGGAGTCCATCGATTATTACTTGGAAAAATCGAACCGTCGCATCACGTTCGAATACATCATGCTGCGCGATGTCAACGACCATGTCGAAGAAGCGAACAAGCTGGCGAAATTGCTTGAAAACAAGCGTCACTTATCTTACGTTAACTTGATTCCTTACAACTCGGTTGATGAGCACGACCAATACCAGCAAAGCACGCCTGAAGCTATCAGTGCATTCTACGATGCATTGAAGAAAAAAGGCATCAATTGTGGTGTACGCCACGAACAAGGCGCAGACATCGATGCTGCCTGCGGACAACTTCGCAGCAAGCAGATCAAAAAAGAGAAAAAACCGGCAACGGTCTAATCGCGTGACAGGCAGCAAGCTCCCGAATTTTTCGGGAGCTTTTTGTATTGGGGAAAATAGGACACGAATCTTACTGAAGTATAGTGGTGAAGTTGATATAAACGCAGGCATAGGAACCTTTAAAGCTTTTAAAATTGTTCAAAGAGTCGGGACCTTCGTCAAATGTACAAATTTAGAGAGAAGCCAATCTGTGAATGTATTGCTGATTCGTAATTTAGTGGACGTTTAAAGTAAACAACACGCTTTAGAGGAGAATGGGAAATGGCAGAAATTAAAATTGAGCAATTAGGCAAAAGGTATGATAAAGGGGCGCTGGCCGTCAGCGATTTCAATTTACATATAAAAGATGAAGAGTTTATCGTGTTTGTTGGTCCTTCGGGGTGTGGGAAATCGACTACATTGCGGATGATTGCGGGCTTGGAGGAAATCTCGGAAGGCGAATTCTTCATTGATGGAAAACGCATGAATGATGTTGAGCCAAAAGAACGCGACATTGCCATGGTATTTCAAAACTATGCCCTATATCCACATATGACCGTTTATGAAAACATGGCGTTCGGCTTAAAACTGAGAAAGTTC
Source organism: Planococcus sp. A6 (assembly GCF_028823615.1). Classification (GTDB taxonomy): domain Bacteria; phylum Bacillota; class Bacilli; order Bacillales_A; family Planococcaceae; genus Planococcus. Next base: position 28,140 of record NZ_JAPEHT010000021.1, on the reverse strand, counting down.
AAAAAGGCGGAAATCAAGCAACGTGTAGATGAAGCTGCTGCGATTCTTGGCTTGGAAGAATACTTGAACAGAAAACCGAAAGCACTCTCAGGAGGACAGCGTCAGCGTGTGGCTCTTGGACGCGCCATTGTCCGCGATGCAAAAGTTTTCTTGATGGATGAGCCCTTGTCGAACTTGGACGCGAAATTGCGTGTGCAGATGCGCGCTGAGATCTCCAAATTGCATAACCGCCTGAAAACGACGACGATTTATGTGACCCATGACCAAACGGAAGCGATGACGATGGCTTCCCGCATTGTCGTTATGAAAGACGGGTTGATCCAGCAAGTGGGCACGCCGAAAGAAGTCTACGATTTCCCGGAAAATCGTTTTGTCGGCGGCTTTATCGGTTCACCGGCGATGAACTTTTTTGAAGGCAAGCTAATTGACGGCACTTTCGCTGTAGGCGCTAAAAAGATGGCAATCCCTTCAAAACTATTGGATATGTTGAAAGCAGAAGGCTATGACAACAAGCCAGTCACGCTCGGCATCCGCCCGGAACATATCCACGTCAACAATGAAGACCTGTCGGGAATACCGGCAAGTGAATTCGATGCAACGATCACCGTATCCGAATTAACAGGTGCCGAGACGATTCTCCATGCGGTCTATGAAGACCAAGAATTCATCGCCCGCGTTGATGCGGCAACTTCAATTGAAGCAGGGCACCAAGCAACCCTCGCATTCGACATGGCGCACGTCCATTTCTTCGATGCAGAAACCGGAACACGCATCAAAGCCTTAGAACGCGCAGAAGTAACCGTATAAAATCCATTGGCCCCGACCGGCTCAAATGCCGGGCCGGGGTTTTTGTATATCTGACCGATAAATAGCCGAGAATCAGGGCAATGAATAACAAGCTCAAGCCTGAACCAATTTAAATTCATTTCACTCGCTAAGGTCCACCATCTGTCCCGGAGCAGGAAGCGATTCCCCTGCCGCTGGATGAATAACCGGGAAGCAAAACCATGGAAACTCACATATCTCAACGAAATCTTAGAGGCGACTGGCGCCAAGGGTGAGCCGAGGCTGTAAGTCAGGCGTTCTTTCTGGCTTATAGCAAGGGGCCAACCCAAAGCAAGGCGGCGACTCTCCACCTGATGCTAAAACCGATCTTAAAACACTTCATTATGAATAAGCGTATTCACAAAGCTATTCAAAGCGTGAAAATTTGAAAAAAATGGAGGAGTTCGCAAAGGATAAGTTTAGAGCGGTGGATTAGGGGAAAACATCTTAACATAGAGTTTTCAAAAAAAGGAGTGGACACAGAATGGTAAAAATTGCAGTCGAACATCCATTTACATCCGTACGCGATGCGTTAGTACAAAGAGGGTATCGTGCAGATATGCTTGAAAAGAAAACAGATGCACCCGATTATGACGTAGTGGTCGTCCGTGACCAGGACGATTTAACGGATTTCCACATGAGCGTTTCATTAGTTGAAGCAAGAGGGCGCACGTTGTTTGAAATTGTGGAAGAAGTCGAAGAGCGCCTTGTGCGCCAAGGCAAAATCCAGTCTCCTGCACCGATGGCACCGGAAAACGGTTCTGAGTCAGGCGGAGGCGGCGGAAGCTTCGTAGCCGGCGCTGTGACAGGCGCTTTAATCGGCGCTGCAGCAGGCCTGTTGCTTGCCCCTAAAAGCGGCAAGGAATTACAGGAGCAAGTAAAAGCGAAAACTTCGGATTCCAGTGAAAAAGTGAACACTTCCATCGAACAGGCGAAAGTGAAAGCTGATGAACTGAAAGCGAAGCGCGAAGAGAAAAAAGAAGAAAAAGAAGTGAAGAAACAAGAAAAAGCGATTGAAAAAGAAGTGAAGCAGCAAGAAAAAGCTGAAGAAAAAGAAGAGAAAAAAGAAGAAAAAGCCCAAAAAGAGCACGACAAGGCTGAAAAGAAAGTAGAAAAAGAAATCAAGAAAGCTGAGAAAGACGCTGGCGGCGTAGATGTCGTGGAATTTGGCGAATCATCACTCGGCAAAAACTCAGACGGCGAGATTAAAGTCGAGCCAACTGACGCGAAAAAGAATAATTAATCATGAATAAAGGCCTCCCGCAGCTGTGGGAGGCTTTTCGACTTCGTCGACTGGCTCATGCGGCACAGGCTCCGGAACGAAGATGAGGACGACCAGGCCGATGATGAAAAGCACGACCAAACTCAAAACCCCTAAACTGGAATTGCCGGTAATCTGGGAAGTGACGCCAACAAGCAAAGGCCCGGTAATTGCGGCGAACTTGCCGAAAATATTATAGAATCCGAAAAACTCATTGGCGTTTTGCTTCGGCACCAATTTACCGAAATAAGACCGGCTCAAGGCTTGGATGCCGCCCTGGCTAGTGGCGACCAGCATCGCAAGAATCCAGAAATCCATAATGGTTTCGATAAAGACCGCATAAACGCAGACGATGATATAGACAAAGATGCCGACATACAGCATTTTCTTTCCAGTAAAGCGATCGGCAAGCTTCCCGTAGAGAATCGCAAAAGGTGCGGCCACCACTTGAGTGACGAACAAGACGATCAATAGGCTGGTGGCACTCAATCCGAGGTCAGTTCCGTATGCGGTGGACAGCGAGATAATCGTGCCAACGCCGTCGATATAGAAGAAGTACGCAATCAGGAACAGGAATAAGGCGCGGTACTGGCGGATTTCCCGGATCGTTTTATTGAGTCGGCGAAAGCTTTGGACGACGGGATTTGCTTCGCGTTTGATGAAATGCTTTTGTTTTACATGACGGAACAACGGAATCGAGAACAGGATCCACCAAGCGGCGGTGATCAAAAAGGCAAGCCGGCTGGCATTTGTGACAGATAGCGGCAGGACTTCATTTTGGGCGAGCAGGATGATAAGAATGGCGAGAGCAAATGGAATGGTCGAACCGATATAGCCAAGCCCATAGCCAAATGCCGATACACGGTTCATGCGTTTTTCAGTCGTAACATCGACAATGAAAGCATCATAGAACAGGTTGGCACCGGTCGCACCAAGTGCAGCGAACACATAACAGATCAAGAGCCAGAGCCACTGGCCTTCCGGAACGAAGGCGAGCATCGCCGTCGAAACCGTGCCGAGCACAAAAAACACTGTGAAAAATTTCTTTTTCATTCCTTCATAATCGGCAATGGTGCCGAGTAATGGGCCGAGCATTGCCAAAATAAACGTGAAGATAGCGATCGTGTAGCTTAAATAAGCAGTGGAATCCGCAAGTTCCACACCGGCGTCTGTTGCGGCGGCTTTATAGAAAAGCGGAAATACTGCGGTCGTGATGATAATGGAATAAGCGGAGCTGCCCCAATCATATAACGCCCAGCTTTTTTCCGGTTTTGTGAACTTCGCCATAGCCGAAGGCCCCCTTTTTCATTAAGTCTATTGTACAAGACAGACTCTAAAAAAAGACAGTTTTGACTGAATATTTGCTGAAATTTTACAATCTAAGTCCGAAGAAATCGAGACCTCCGTATTTGAGGCGAAGCCTTTATTCCGCTACACTGATGACAGAAAGTGAGTGAGTGGGATGAAGTTGGTATCATGGAATGTAAATGGCCTGCGGGCCGTGATGAAAAAAGGGTTTATGGATTTCTTCGAGACAGTGGATGCGGATATCTTGTGCGTCCAGGAAATTAAATTGCAGGAAGGCCAGATTGATTTGGAGCTTCCGGGTTATCATACATATTGGAATTATGCACAGAAGAAAGGCTATTCAGGAACTGCGGTTTTCACCAAACAGCGCCCATTGAATGTCCATTATGGGGTCGGTCTCGAGGAGCATGATACAGAAGGCAGGCTGATCACATTGGAGTTCCCTGAATTTTATTTGGTCAATAGCTACACGCCGAACTCCCAGCATGGGCTGCTTCGCCTCTCGTACCGGCTCTTATGGGAAGACAAGCTGCTTTCGTATATCCAGCAATTGGACCTCGAAAAGCCTGTTATTTTATGCGGGGACCTGAACGTGGCGCATCAGGAAATCGATTTGAAAAATCCGAAAGCCAATAAAAAGAATTCGGGATTCACGCCAGAAGAGCGAGGCAAGATCAACGATTTCCTCGGCACCGGTTTCGTGGATACGTTCCGCCATTTCCACCCGGATGAAGGCGGACATTATTCATGGTGGTCGTATCGTTCGAATTGCCGGGAGAAGAATGTCGGCTGGCGCATCGATTACTTCATCGCTTCCAACCGTCTCGTCGGAAAAATGAAGAGCGCGTCGATTCATACAGGTGTACACGGCTCGGATCATTGCCCTGTGGAACTGCAACTGGGCGATCTATCGTCTTAAAGGATTATTCATGTTATTCATCCGTTAAACGGTAAAAAAACCGGCAAGCCTGAAACGATCTCAGGTTTGCCGGTTTTTGTCTCAAAATAGAGTTCCACGTGAAACATTCAAACGTTCATGACGCGTTGTGCCAAGCGTTTGCAATTATTTTGGTCGAAATAGTCGATATACTCATCGGCTTTCCCGTACCATTCGTTATGTGTAATATTATTTTCGACCATATAGGTGAGCGTGTTGTAGACATCTTCTACTGTCGGAGACCTATATCCATATAAATCTTTATCGAGGTCGAGATAGGAACCGCGCTTTTCCGTATATTCCTGTTGGTCGAACATAAAGAAGATGATCGGTTTATTCAAATACAGGAAGTCCCAGGAGACGCTGGTGATGTCCGTCAGCAGCATATCGTTTTCTTCGATCGAGCGCTCGATGGATGCGTGATTGAAATCCAGGAATTCGATGCCGTAATCCTGGTCGGCAAGCGGAAAGAAATGTTCTTCAAATCGCTTCATGAACGGGTGCAAGGCGATTTGGAGATGGATGCCGTTGGATTTCAGGAGATTTCGTATTCCTTCGTGCTCCAATAAGCCGATCGTGCTGCGGAAGTAATTGCTTTCGAGAAATTCTTCCCTTGAGAGGTCAAACAGCCATTCGCGCCAAGTCATCATCATCAAGATGCGCTTCATCTCTTTTGGCGGCTGGTTTGGCAAGTAGCGATCAAAACGGGGGAATCCGGTGATGATGAGTTTTTCTTCAGGGATTTTCCATTTGTCGCGTTTCAACTCGTATTCATAGCGCGAAGCGCAGTTAAAGTAATCTGTCCGCTTGAGGAGGGGAATATCCTCTTTTTGGATGAGGATTTTCTTGAAGCCTTCGATGCCGTGGCTGACGTGCGTGATGATCGTCCGGCTGTTTAAGTTCAAGAATTTATCGGCGGATGGCACGATATCATAAAGCAAGGAATGCCCATGAAACGTGTAATCAGCGCGGAAAAACAGCAAGTAATTGCGGAAGCTGCCAAGCGGTACGGCATTCGGGATCTGCCCGTTTTTCGCATAATCGGTCGACGGGTCATACATCCAATAAGCCGTGACTTGTTCGGCATGGTTATTCACCAAATATTTATGGAATACGGAAGCATTGTCTTCGTATTTTTCTCCGAGGTTTCCTCCTACCAGGGCGATTTTCGGGCCTTTTGCATTTCGGTAAAACCGTGAGAGAATATAGGCCGCTGATACTTTCAAAAAAACTTTCAAAGGGTCCCATCTCCCTTTCTCTTTCAAGGTAACGCTCATTTCTAGCCCTGCTTTCTGTTAGTCGATTCCATTCTAGTTTTCCATATCCAGCGGGATTTGTCTATTCCAAGGAAGGTGGGTTTGATTTTCACATGGTGAAGAGAGCTTTCTATAAACAATGAGCGTGCTTAGATGGGATGAATTGGCAGAAAATAGCTTTATTTAAAAGTAAGGGTGTGAAGAGGGAAATGATGGCATGGAAATGAATGAACGAAATGAAAGATAACGAAAACGCTGAAACGAAGCTCTACGGAAAGCCGCCAACTCCAAAGGGCACGGCGCAGAACGTGATTAAATAGAAAAACCGGTGAGTCTTGAGCTCACCGGTTTTTCTTATGGATTCAAAGAGGAATGATTGACCCCAAACACGTTTTCCACGTCGATCAAGAAGGCGATGCCTTTTCCTGGAGCGTCGAGGTCGACGGCTTGTTCGATGCTTGCAACAACTTTTTCGGCAAACACGGCCGGCACCAATGTCAGGACGACATCTTTTTCCGGGTCAATCGTAAAGTTCATGAATTTCTTCTGTTCGTTGACTCCGGTGCCTCGCCCTTCCAGGATGGTCCCGCCTTCAGCGCCGGCGTTTGCAGCTGCTTTGACGACTTGCCCGGAATCCCCGGAATTGACGATGGTCACAATCAACTGAAAATCTTTCGGTTCTGGCATTTTTTCCACTCCTCGCATCTTTTTTCGATCGTCTTCGCGGTCGTTTAGGTGGGGAACCCCCAGCAATTGGCTGAGGTGGATAGTAAAGCCGAGACCGTAACCGGATTTCCCCAGCTTTCCGGCATGGCTGATCGCTTCGGCGACGGCAAATTCAATTTCACCGTCGACGGCGATAAAGATGACATCTTTTTCGTGTGTAGCGGGGAGCCCGAGGAACGTAGGTTTTTCGTTTCTTCCGATCCCTTCTGCATACAGCACCGTCGCCCCATCAGCGCCGGCTTCTTTCGCTGCTGCGATGACCTCCCTTGAAGCGCCGCGTTTTACAATGGCAATCATCAGTCTATGATTCAGATTCATGGTTTTGATTCCCTGCCTTTCGGTTAAAGAGTAAGCCGACAACGAGAACGGCGATAATCGGCGTCAATGCCACAAGGGCGATCATCCCGAAGCCATCGACAAGTGGATCTCTTCCTTCTGTTACAGAAGCGATGCCGACTGCTACTGAGACGATAAACGTGACGGTCATTGGGCCGGTAGCGACACCGCCTGAATCAAAGGCGATTGCGATAAATGTCCGGGTGGAGAAGAAAATCAGGATCAGTGCGAGAATATAACCTGGCAGGATGAAATACCAGATCGACCAGCCTGTCAATATCCGCAGCATCGACAAAGCGATGGATAAGCCGACCCCCGTCGATAAGGTGTAGAGCATGATCTGCGAGGAAATATAACCGCCCGTTTCACGGTCGACTTCCTCATTCATGATGCGGACAGCGGGTTCGGCGAATGTTGCCACAAAGCCAAGCATGAAGCCAATCGGAATGATTGCCCAGCGATACTGCCACTCCCCAAGTTCCGCCCCCATCAATTCACCGAAGGGCATGAAGCCGATATGGACGCCTTGAAGGAAAAAAGCCAATCCGAAAAATGTCAAAATAAAACCGAGACCAGTTTGCAGAACGCGTTCTTTCGGCAATTTGAGCATGAACAATTGAAATACGCTGAAAAACACGACAAGTGGGAGGAGAGCCATGCTGACTTCAATCAGCACTTCCCCAAAACCCTGGAAGATATGCAAGTTCACCGGTACAGCACCCCCAAGAGCATGACTGCGATGATGGGCCCGATCGAGGCAAGCCCGATCAAGCCGAAGCCTTCGCCGCTGCTTGGCTTATCGGATCGCAGCACGGAAGCGACGCCGATGCCCAGTGCTAAGATGAAAGGCACTGCCATTGGGCCGGTCGTAACGCCGCCTGCATCGAATGAAATGGGGATGAATGCTTCAGGGACAAAAAAGGAAAGAAGGAAAACCAAAGTATATCCCCCGATCAGCATATAATGGATTGGGATGCTGAACAGCGTCCGGACCATCGCCAAAGCAACGAAGATCGCCAATCCCACGGAAACGGATAGAATGAGGATGTTTCTTGAAATATCTCCTCCTGAAACATCATCGATTTGATTAGCCAAAACGCGAACATCCGGTTCGGCAATCGTGACGGCAAGACCAAGCACAAGGCCTGTCCCGATGATGAGCCATGGCTTGCGGGTCAAAGGCAGCTTCTTGCCGATCAATTCACCGATCGGGAGCAGCCCTGCATTGACCCCCAGCAGGAACAGGAAAAAACCGGTTCCTACAAAAATGACCCCGATTAAAAACTGCAGCAACGCTTCGAGCGGCAGGCGGATGATCAACACTTGAAGCAAGACGACGACAATCGTGACAGGCAGAATGGCAGAGGCGACTTCCTTAAAAGTACTTTTGACATTTTCCATGCAGCATCTCCTTTGCAGCGGATTTGGGATATTGCATATCTCGCGGCGGATGGGACAAGGAACTTTGCAGGCGTTAAGTTAAAGAAAGAACATAAGCGAATAGGAGGAATTATAATGAAGAAGAACAAGAAAACGGAACCGATGCTTCCCAAGGAATTAGAAACAATTTCTTTTATTGAAGCATTAGATGATGGATATGTCCATGACTGCCGAATCGTTTCTGAAGAATTGCCGGCAGGAAAAATTCATTTCGACCGGGTGGTGTTCGAGAATGTCCGCTTTTTGGGTGGTGAATGGGAGCGCAGTGAGTTTGCAGATATTGTGTTCATCAATTGTGATTTATCGAATGCTGATTTAGGCCGTGCGGTGTTCCATCGTGTGAAGTTCGAGAATTGCAGATTGCTGGGCACGGATTTCACTGAAAGTACAATTCGCTATACGCACTTTAAAGGCTGCCGGCTTGATTATACGGTTTTTGGTTTCTCCCATATCAGTGATGTAATTTTTGAACAAAGTGCTCTCAGGCAGGGAGATTTCTACGAAGTGGATTTGAAAAACACGCAGTTTCTTGACAGTGAGTTAAATGAAGCGAACTTCACAGGAACTTCCCTGAAAGGAATCGATTTCAGTTCAAGCCGCTTCGAAGAACTACAATTGACAATGGAATTGGTGTCGGGGTGCAAAGTATCTACAGGTCAAGCGTTGTTGTTTGCCCGGAAACTGGGATTAATTATCAAAGAATAAGATTTTTTTAGTTTTTAAATGCTTTATGACCTGCTTTATTTCCAATTATTATATTAAATAGATACTGTTCACTAAATATTCATTCTATTTTAAAAAATTATCCATAAAATGATTGCTCATTCACTTTAATTGCAGTATATTTAAAATAATTAGAAATTTACTAAAAGGAGCAGGAATCAACTATGAAGCAACTAAGCAAAAAAATAAAAGACTTGAGAGAAGCGAAAGGCCTTTCCCCGGAGGAACTTGCAGACTGTTTGGGCTTTGCGAAAAGTACGGTATGGGCATATGAAAGCGGAAAGAAACAAGTGTCAGTTGTACATCTGGAACGCCTCGCCGATTTCTTTGAGATTTCTGTGGATAGTCTTTTGGACCGCAACGACCGCACGATTAATGTTAATCTCCAAAATGCGAATTTCCTGAACGAATATACAGTAATGCTTGATGACCAGCCATTGAATGAAGCGGAACTTGCTGAGGCGGCTTCTTTTATCCAAGTGAAACGCCGCATGGGCAGCTATGGCTTGGCGACTTGATGAATATATGTGTGAACTCATGAGCCTGTTCTCCTGTAATAAGGAGGACAGGTTTTTTCGTTCGGTACAACAATTGATGAATTGTTTTTGACAGAATTATCTGTCAAAATAAAAAGAGACTTAAGGAATGGCGGTGAGGATTTGAGAAGATACATAATGTACGAAACATACCGGCTGGGGATTCTCATCGACCATCTAAAAGCGGAGGATTTGATCAGGCAAATCGATGAGTATATTGAAGAAACGCCAGTTGACCAGATTCCCCATATCTTTTATGTCCTGTCGCTGGCGAGCAACCGCCGCATCATGATTGAACTGCTGACGGATTTGGCGCGGGGTGTCGACGAAGAGCTGCCCGCATCGATTGTAGCCGGTATCCTTTACAAGGAGCGCGACCGTTATACAGTGGAAGAGCTTTACGGAAAAATCGGTATGCTGGCTTCGCTGTTATCGGATGAAGACGATGAACTCGCGACAAGTTTCCGTGAATTGAAATCCTCCTACGACGAATTGCAAGCTGTCTATGGGCGGCGCTTTAAACGGAAAAAAGCGAGGGAGCGAATGCTTGCCCGCAGCGAAAAAGTATTGGAGGAGACACTCTCTGAATATGCCCATTTTGCGGAGGAAATGGACCGCAAAGAATGGTGGCTCAATTAAACCTGTTTATTCTGCTTGCTATGGGGAAGACAAATTATAGCAACTTACAGAATCAGGAGGAGACAATTATGAGTAAAACGATTTTCATTACAGGAGCCGGAAGCGGGCTCGCAAAAGGTACGGCACTTGGACTGGCGGCGAAAGGCCATAAAGTCATCGCGCCAGTTGAAACAGCCCCTCAAGTAACATCACTCCGTGAAGCGGCATCTGAAGCCGGGGTGGAATTGACAACGTTTAAAATGGACATTAAAAATCCACAGGATCTGGCACAGATGCTTGAATACGATTTCGATATCTTTGTAGCAAATGCTGCCATCAACGAAGGCGGCCCACTCGGGGAAGTGCCAATGGCAAACTTCCGTGAATTATTTGAAGTGAACGTCTTCCAAACGCTTGAAACGGCTCAAATCGCTGCACGTAAATTCGTCGAGAAGGGCAAAGGCAAGATTATTTTCCTATCTTCCATGGCAGGAATCATGTCGACACCTTATGTCGGACCGTATACAGCGACGAAGCACGCTATTGAAGCAATTGCAAAAACACTGCGCAAAGAAATGGCAGAGTTTGGCGTACAAGTGGCGACGATCAACCCGGGAGCCTTCGCTACAGGATTTAACGATCGCAGTGCAGAAGCCAAGTGGAAATGGTTCGATGAGAAAATCCACTTCACACGTCCTGAAGACATGAAGGAAATGGAGAAGGGCTTGGAAGACCAATTCGATCCGCAGGACATGATCGATAAAATGGTGGAAATCATCCCGCAGGATTCTCACAAATTCCGCACAGCGTATCCAGAAGAGACCGAACAACAGATGAAAGACGAAGAAGCTAAACAGTGGGAGATCGAAATTTAAGTTGAAAGGAAGAGGGCCATGAAGCCGGAACGCTGGGCTTGGGAAATGATGGAGCACGGTGCGGACAGCGCGGGCGAAGTTTGCCGCTTGTTCGATGCGCTTGAGCCAGTCGACCCGTACGAAATGTTCGGTACGTGGAAAGGGCGCGAATTGCCGTCAGGACACCCACTGGACGGCTGGCTTGAAAAATCGGGCTGGTACGGCAAAGCTTTCCACAGCACCGAGCATGTCGACCCTTTATTGTTTAACACCCCTTTTGGAAAACCGTTCCCACTGCATCCGTTTCCACCCGCGCTAATCGCTAATCTGTTGAGTGGCGCGAAAGGTGCAGCGCGGCTCCGCAAGATGGAGTGGCGCGGGAAAACGAGTGCGGTGATGATTTACGATCAATTGCCGATCCAAGACCATTTCCGCAAAGTGAATGAGGATGTATTATTGGGCATGATGGATTGGAAAGGCATGAAGCGGCCGTATTTCTTCCTGTTAGCCAGAGTATACGCCTGAGATTATTCTCACTGGCATGATTCGAATAAAAAGGCCTTTTCAGCCACCCTGGAAACCAATCGATTTTCTGGGGTGGCTTTTCGTATGCCAAAAAAGAAATAGCCCTCTAAATATGGTAAGCTACGTTCATAGTAAAACAGTATGGGGAGTGTTCAAAGGTGTTGGAACAAGCAAGAAAATTACTGCAGTCGCATTTCGGGTATGATAGCTTCCGGACTGGCCAAGAGCAGGCAATCACACAAGTTTTCGATGGCCAAAATACGATTTGCGTCATGCCGACAGGTGGCGGGAAATCGATGTGCTACCAGATTCCTGCGCTGGCCATGGAAGGAACGACCATCGTCGTCTCGCCGCTGATCTCCCTGATGAAAGATCAAGTCGACTCTTTACAGGCAGCCGGAATTCCAGCTGCTTCTATTAATAGTTCACTCGATGTCTATGAAGTCCGTGAAATCCTTCATGAAGTGCAGATGGGCATCATCAAATTATTGTACATCGCGCCAGAGCGCCTCGATTCGGAAATGTTTTTGGATGGCTTGCAAGGCGTCAAAGTTCCGCTTATTGCCGTCGATGAAGCGCATTGCATCTCGCAATGGGGGCATGATTTCCGGCCGAGCTACCGCTTGATCAGCCGTATGCTGGAAATTTTCCCGGACAATCCAACGGTGCTTGCGTTGACAGCGACAGCGACGCCGCAAGTACGAGAAGATATTTGCCGCATCTTGGATATTGAAGAACAAAATACCGTCATCACAGGTTTCGAGCGGGCAAACTTGAGCTTTTCGGTCATCCAGGGGCAGGATCGCGAACGCTTTATCCGCGATTACGTCCAGAAAAATGACAATGAAGCAGGCATCATTTACGCAGCGACGCGCAAAACGGTGGATTCGGTCTATGAATCGCTCGTCAAACGCGGCGTCAAGGCGGCAAAATACCACGCCGGCATGCCGGACGACGAACGCCGCCTCGGGCAAGAGCGCTTCTTGAACGATGAAGTGACCGTGATGGTGGCGACCAACGCATTCGGAATGGGCATCGATAAATCCAATATACGGTACGTGATCCATTACCAACTGCCGAAAAATATGGAAAGCTATTATCAGGAAGCTGGGCGCGCAGGCCGAGATGGACTGCCGAGTGAGTGCATCGTCCTGTACGCTTCTCAGGATGTCCAAACGCAGCGTTTTTTGATCGACCAGGCGCAGGATCCTTCGCGTATCCCAGGTGAGTTGAAAAAACTCCAGGGGATGGTCGACTATTGCCATACGGAAAATTGCCTCCAACAATTTATCGTCCATTATTTCGGCGATGGAAGTGCGGCACCGTGCGGCCATTGCGGAAACTGCGTCGACGAAAGGGAAGGCCAAGATGTTACGGAAGATGTCCAAAAAGTGTTGTCGTGCGTCATCCGCATGGGCCAGAAATTCGGCAAGACGATGACTGCCCAAGTATTGACTGGCTCCCGCAATAAGAAAGTGCTCGACTTCCGATTCGATCAATTATCGACCTACGGTGTGTTGAAACACATGAATTCAAAAGAAGTCTCAAACCTCATCGAATTCATGATTTCCCAGGAACTGCTGGCAGTTGAGCAAGGCAGCTTCCCGACGATTTTCGTCCCAGACGGTGGGCGCGATGTCCTGCTCGGAAAACGCCGCGTCATGAGAAAAGGCGCCGTCGTCTCGAAGCGGATCGCCACCAACGATCCGTTGTTCGAGGAATTGCGTACGGTGCGCAAGAAACTGGCAGATGAGGCGGGAGTTCCGCCGTTTGTCATCTTCTCGGATAAGAGCCTGCAAGACATGGTTGCACGCAAACCGAAAGATGAAGAGGCGTTCCTTGAAGTCAGCGGCGTCGGCGCGAATAAGCTGGAGAAATACGGAGAATACTTTCTTGAAGCAATCCGGATGTATGAAACTGTGAATAATTCGTAATAATTCAGTTGCCTTGGCAGTGTCATTTGCCTTACGTACCCGTATGAAAAAATGGATAAATCAAGAAAAAATTATAGCTAGTTGAAAAGAGCGCAGAAAATGAATCATTTTCTGCGCTCTTTTTGTATAGAAAATTTTATGCTAGCGTAGCCGGAAAACCAGCTTGTGATCTTAGCTTTTCCGATTAATCTATCAAAAGATTCCGATGCGAATTGTATAATTACTGGGAAAAGGGGGGGCCGGGAAAAGCGGGCGAAAAAATTACTGTATCAATATACACAAATAGCGAATAAAGAAGAATCGCTACACGCCTTTATTTGAAAGCGGTTTCACTTGGAATCCTAGGATTTGTAATGAATCTTCATGCACTTGATAAATTTTTCACAAAATGCAATTGTATATATATTCAGTTATATGATATACTATCATAATATTATGACAAATTAGCGTGTAAAAGGAGGCGGTTTTATTGAGTAAGAAAGAGTATCCGATCGCACAAGGACTGTATCATCCCGACCAGGAACATGAAGCTTGCGGCATTGGGATGATCGCTAATATAGACGGCAGAAAATCGCACAGCATTGTCCAGAACGCAGTGAACATCCTGTGTAACTTGGAGCACCGCGGCGGCCAATCATCCGATACGAGCACAGGGGACGGCGCCGGCATTTTGACGCAGATTCCACACCGCTTTTTCCTGAAGCAATGTGAAAAAGAAGGGATCGTCCTTCCGGATGAAGGAAAATACGGCATCGGCATGATTTTCATGCCACAGGATTACGATCTACGCATGAAAGCAAAAGACATCATCCAGCGCATCGTCGAAGAAGAAGGCCAGGAATCACTCGGCTGGCGCCCTGTGCCGGTCAACGATTCATTTGTCGGGAATGTCGCGGCGAAAACCAAGCCGGTCATCCGCCAAATCTTCATCGGCGCATCAGCGGAGCTAGAGACGCGCATGGACTTGGAGCGCCGTTTGTACATTATCCGCAAACGTATCGAGCAGGAAATGGGCGGCGTGGAAGAATTCAAAGACGTCTATTTCAGCAGCTTGTCTGCCGGCACGATTGTCTATAAAGGCATGCTCATCCCGGAACAACTGGATTCATTCTATATCGACCTCAACCATCCCGAATTCAAATCGGCGTTGGCACTCGTCCACTCACGGTTCAGTACGAATACCTTCCCGAGCTGGCAGCGTTCCCACCCGAACCGCTACTCCATCCATAACGGCGAATTCAATACGCTTCGCGGAAACGTCAATTGGATGAGAGCCCGTCAGCTCGCTTGCAACTCCCCTTATTTCAATGACCAAGATTTGCAAAAAGTACTGCCGGTCATTGATGAGACAGGAAGCGATTCGTCGATGTTCGACAATTGCTTCGAATTCCTCCATCTATCAGGCCGTTCGCTCGCGCATACGGCGATGATGATGGTCCCGGAGCCATGGGTCAACGACAAATCGATCGACAAGAAAAAACGCGATTTCTACGAATACCACAGCACGCTCATGGAGCCATGGGACGGCCCGGCGGCACTGGTATTTACAGATGGGCGCCAGATTGCAGCGTGCCTCGACCGCAACGGCTTGCGCCCGGCGCGTTATTATATTACGAAAAGCGGCATGATCGTACTCGGCTCAGAAGTCGGTGCGCTCGATATCTTTTCCGATGACATCATCTATAAAGACCGCCTGCGCCCAGGGAAGATGCTTTTGGTCGACCTTGAAGCCGGCAAAATCATCCCGGATGACGAAATCAAAACGCAGATTGCATCCGAGCTCCCTTATAAAGATTGGGTTGAAAACAATCTGTTCGATTTGGACGATTTGCCGGAACCGAAAGAAGTGGTGCATCCAAACGGCGAAGGGCTATTGAAACAACAGCTGGCTTTCGGCTATACGCAGGAAGAAGTGCAGAAAATCATCAAACCGCTGGCATCCGACGGAAAAGATCCGGTCGGTTCGATGGGGTACGATTCACCGCTTGCAGTATTGTCGAAAAAACCTCAGCTTTTGTACAACTACTTTAAGCAATTGTTTGCACAAGTTACCAACCCGCCGATTGACGCCATCCGCGAGCAAATCATCACGGCAGCCCGGACGACCATCGGGGCAGAAGGCAATCTGGTGGATCCGAAACCGGAAAGCGCACGCCATATCCGTCTTGAAACACCGGTATTGCTGAATTCAGAGCTTGAAAGGCTGCGCCAGCAAAACTTGCCGGAGTTCAAGGCCGTCACCTTGCCAATCCTGTTTGAAGCGGACGGAGGCGCAGATGCGATGGAAGCACGCTTGGAAGCAGTGTTTGCAGAAGCGGACGATGCCATTAAAAAAGGCGCAACTCTGGTCATTTTGACTGACCGTGGCGTCGACAGCACACATGCAGCGATTCCAGCGCTTCTTGCAGTGTCCGGGCTTCACCACCATTTAATCCGACAAGGCACACGGACGCGCATGAGCATTCTGCTGGAGTCTGCGGAACCGCGCGAAGTCCATCATTTCGCCATGCTGATCGGCTACGGTGCAGAAGGAATCAATCCCTACCTGGCATTCGAATCGATTGAAGACCTGGTGGCAAAAGACGATATCCACGGCATGAATGTCGAACAAGCCGAAGCGAGCTATGTACAAGCCGTAACGGACGGAATTATCAAAATATTGTCTAAAATGGGAATCTCAACTATTCAAAGTTACCGAGGCGCACAGATTTTTGAAGCGATCGGGATCCATATGGACGTCATCGACAAATACTTCACGCGTACATCTTCTCGCCTTGGGGGCATTGGGCTCGATATTATCGCCAAGGAAGTCCTGCTTCGTCACGCGTCTGCTTACCCAGAGCGTGAAGGGTCGAACCCGGCGCTGGAATCAGGCGATGAGTATCAGTACCGTGAAAACGGAGAAGATCATCAATACAATCCAATGACGATCCACACGCTTCAACAAGCGTGCCGGACGAATAATTACGATACATTCCGCAAGTATTCGAAACTCTTGACGGATGAAAAAGCCAATCTCCAATCATTGCGCGGTTTATTGAAATTCAAAGATCGCACGCCGATCCCGATCGAAGAAGTCGAAACGGTCGAAGAGATTTGCGCACGCTTCAAAACCGGTGCCATGTCCTACGGCTCGATCAGTAAAGAAGCCCATGAAGCGCTGGCGATTGCCATGAATAAAATTGGCGGACGCAGCAACTCAGGAGAAGGCGGCGAAGAAGTGTCGCGCTTTATCCCGGACGATAACGGCGACAGCCGCAGAAGTGCCATCAAGCAAGTTGCATCCGGCCGCTTCGGCGTCACAAGCCATTATTTGGTCAATGCTGACGAAATCCAGATTAAAGTGGCACAAGGGGCTAAACCTGGAGAAGGAGGGCACTTGCCAGGCAAGAAAGTATATCCGTGGATTGCGGAAGTGCGCGGTTCGACGACTGGCGTCGAATTGATTTCCCCGCCTCCTCATCACGATATTTATTCGATCGAAGATCTAGCGGAATTGATCTTCAACTTGAAAAACGCCAACCCGCGTGCACGCATCAGCGTTAAGTTGGTGTCTGCAGTCGGTGTCGGCACAATCGCAGCTGGCGTTGCCAAAGGCCGTGCAGATCTTGTCTTGATCAGCGGCTACGACGGCGGCACGGGCGCTGCGCCGAAAACGAGCTTGAAGCATACCGGCTTGCCATGGGAAATCGGCCTTGCGGAAACGCATCAGACGCTTTTGTTGAATGGCCTGCGCGACCGCATCGTCGTCGAAACAGACGGCAAGATGATGACCGGCCGCGACGTCGTTACTGCAGCGCTCTTGGGTGCCGAAGAATATGGCTTCTCGACAGCACCGCTCGTCGTCCTTGGATGTGTTATGATGCGCGTCTGCCATTTGGATACATGCCCAGTCGGGATTGCGACGCAAAACCCGGAACTGCGCAAAAAGTACACTGGCGAAGCAGATCACGTGGCGAACTTCATGCGCTTTATCGCCATGGAAGCACGCGAATTGATGGCGGAACTTGGATTCCGCACAATCAATGAAATGATCGGCCGCACCGATGTGCTGGAAACGAATAAAGCGATCAAGCATTGGAAAGCGGAAGGGCTGGATTTGACGCAGCTTCTCTATCAGCCTGACCTGCCGGAAAAAGTCGGCCGCTATGCAACGATCAAGCAAGACCACGGGTTGAAGCATACGCTCGATGTACAGGAGCTCTTGCCTCGCTGCCGCAATGCGATTGAAACGGGAGAGCCAGTCGAAGTATCGACGGCGATCCGTAATATCCACCGTGCGACCGGGACGATCATCGGCAGCGCTATCTCTCGCAAGTACGGGGCAGAAGGCTTGCCCGAAGATACAATCACTTTCAATTTCCAAGGCTCTGCAGGTCAAAGTTTCGGTGCGTTCATCCCGAAAGGCATGACACTGAAACTGATCGGCGACTCCAATGACTTTGTCGGCAAAGGATTATCCGGCGGAAAAATTATCGTCAAGCCGGCCGCAGATTCGACATTCCTTCCTGAGAAGAACATCATCATCGGCAACGTGTCGTTTTATGGTGCTTCGGCTGGGGAAGCGTATATCCACGGTATGGCTGGCGAGCGTTTCGCCGTCCGCAACTCGGGTGCCAAGATCGTCGTCGAAGGCGTCGGCGACCATGGCTGTGAATACATGACCGGCGGGCGCGTCGTCATTCTCGGGGATACTGGGAAAAACTTCGCAGCCGGCATGTCAGGCGGGTTATGTCTTGGATGAAGAGGAAACTTTCAGCGCACGCTGCAACCCTGAAATGGTGCATATGCAGCCGCTCGCAGATCCTGTTGAAATTGCGGAATTGAAAGAGATGGTCGAAAACCACGTCCGCTACACAGGAAGCTTGAACGGCAAACGCGTGTTAGATCATTGGGAGATTCTTTCTGCCAAATTCGTCCGCGTCATTCCGAAAGCCTATTTGAAGATCAACGAACGCATCAGCAAGCTTCAAGACAGTGGTATGGAGAAATTCGATGCCGAAATGGCCGCATTCGAAGAAAGCAAAATGGCTTCGGCTGGTAAGTAACAACACCGGCAATAGCTGTCTTTCATAGAGAAAAGCTTGGAAAATATGCGAACTGGAGGGAAACGATGGGGAAGATAACCGGATTTATGGAATATGACCGTCAGACTGTAAAAGAACGCGACCCGGCACAGCGGACGAAAGACTGGAAAGATTATACGATTCCGCTATCTGAACAGGAAGTACAAAAGCAAGGGGCGCGCTGCATGGATTGTGGCGTCCCGACCTGCCAGACCGGCATGGATCTCGACAACGGCACGACCGGCTGCCCGGTCAATCACTTGATTCCGGAGTGGAATGATCTTGTGTATCGCGGCCAATGGAAAGAAGCGCTTCACCGTGAACATTTGAAGAATAATTTCCCGGAATTCACCGGCGTTGCTTGTCCGGCTCCATGTGAAGGGGCTTGTGTTCTTGGCATCAACGAACCGCCTGTCGCCATCCGCACAGTCGAACGCTCGATCATTGAGCGTGGGTTTGCGGAAGGCTGGGTCGTTCCAGAACCGCCGAAACACCGCACTGGCAAAAAAGTGGCTGTGGTCGGTTCTGGTCCTGCCGGGCTTGCATCGGCAGCCCAATTGAACAAAGCGGGTCATACTGTGACAGTGTTCGAAAAAAGCGACCGCATCGGCGGCTTGCTGACTTACGGGATCCCTGAAATGAAATTGCCGTATGATATGGTCATGCGCCGCGTTAAAATCCTTGAGCAGGAAGGCATCACGTTCGTGACGAATGTTGAAGTCGGCAAAAACTATCCTGCAACGAAATTGCGTGATGATTTCGATTCGGTCATCATGGCGACCGGCGCGACTGTGCACCGCAACATCGATGTCGAAGGGCGTGACTTAGAAGGCGTGCATTTCGCAATGGACTTCCTGCATGCCAGCACGAAAAGCTTGCTCGATTCCGATTTGGAAGACGGCAATTATATTTCGGCAAAAGGAAAAAACGTCATCGTCATCGGCGGCGGGGACACGGGGACAGACTGTCTCGCAACTTCCGTACGCCACGGCTGCGAGAGCCTTGTGCAATTCGATGTGTACGACCAAAAAGGCGCGATTCGTGACGAAAAAGGCAATCCATGGCCGCAATACCCAAAAATCCACCGCGTAGAATACGGCCATAAAGAAGCAGCCGCAACGTTCGGTGACGATCCGCGTGCTTACGCGGTCATGACGAAGAAATTTGTCGGCGATGAAAACGGACATGTAAAAGAAGTCCATACCGTCAACGTAAAGCTGAAAATCGATGAGCAGGGCAACCGCATCCGCGAAGAAATTCCCGGTACGGAAAAAGTGTGGAAAGCGGACCTGATCCTGATCGCTATCGGTTTCAGCGGGCCGGAACAGCTGCTGATTGACCAATTGAATGTGGAAACGCACGCCAATTCACGCGTTAAAGCCGAATACGGCGATTACCGCACGAATGTCGAAGGCATCTTTGCGGCTGGCGATATGCGCAGAGGCCAAAGCTTGATCGTCTGGGCGATCAACGAAGGCCGTGAAGCTGCCCGGGAATGCGACCGTTATTTGATGGGCAGTACGGTATTGCCATAACTAAATGTTAGTGAAAGAGATCGTAATTTACAGTTACGGTCTCTTTCTTGTAAGTAGAAAGTAATTGCTTTAACGAATTAAATGAATGTAAAGACAATTGCATTTACCTGAGTTTATCGACATAAAGGCTTATAAATCCAATGTTTTAGACCTGATACTTGACAAATAAATATCTTTTCAGAAAATACAAATATTTATTTTTTGTTAATTTTTACATTCGTGTTGTGCCAAAGTCCTGGTTTATATATACTAGTCAGTGTAGGACTATGGTTAAACTCGTAAATAGTCATAACAGGTATTCATAACCTACGAACTCAACTAAATGTCAGGGGGAAATTCAATGTTTAAGAAGAGTATTGCAGCTGTCACTTTTTCATTCCTAATGATTTTATCGCTAGTCCCAGGAGTTTCTGCAGAAGAGTTATTAGTGGTATCAGAAGTCCCGTACTATGAAATTGAAGAAGGCATGAGTGCGGAAGTTCAGGAGGCGATCAGAGAAATCAATAGCGTCAACGCAAGAATCGAAGCTGAAATCGTCAAGAACCAAGAAAAAGCGTCTGAATTGCATGCAGAATATATCAGCAAATTAGCTTCTGAAGAAGACGAAGCAAAACAAGCAGAGCTTACAGCAAATTACGAAGAAGAAATTTCGCACTTAATCAAAGCATTACAGAAAAAAGCTGAAGAAATTACGTTAGAAGGAATTAAAGATGCGACTGAATCAGGAATCGAAGCTGATATTGTTTTGGTTGAGGAAGATTTTGCAGATAAAACTGCTAAAATTGACCCTATCGTAGTAGTTTCTTGGTGAGTATATTGTAGATATCAGTTAAAAAGAGTAGTATGAGAGTAGAGGAAACTTTGCTCTCATTTTTTTTATATAAGGGAAGTGAATTTGTGAGAGGCTTGGATATATTAAAGGGGAACTATCTGGAAAAAATTGAAAATGATACAACCACTCTGTCTCTATTGGGAAGAGGGGGCGGTCTAGAACTTCTAAAACAAACAATTCTTAAAGATAATAGCTTTATCCTTTTTCCAAGTGAAGTTGCCGATGCTCACGAATTTTATTACATATTAGAGGGAGAAATTCAGGCGGAAGTTGAAGGGAACATCATTACATTAAACAAAGATGGCTTCTTTTCATGTAATGAGTTGGAAGTACCAGTTTCTTTTAGGGTTATTGACACAGTGACGCTTTTTTCTGTATCAACTGCTCCTGTATTTCATTATTTAAGTAAAATTATCGAAGAATTAAGAAAAATTGGCGAACGAGTTGAACAAAAGGACCGTTATACTTTTAACCATAGCGCCCGAGTAGCTAATTATGCTGTTAAGACTGCAGCCAAGTTGAAATTAACTAGAGAGCATATGGAGTCTTTATTCCTGGCATCTATCCTTCACGATATCGGCAAAATCAATATTCCTGAAGAAGTGTTGAAAAAGCCTTCCAAACTGACTGACGAAGAATTCGACCTGGTGAAAAAACATCCGGGAGACGGTGCTGATATGATTCGGGATACCCCTTATAAAGATATCGCTGACATCGTCGAGCAGCACCACGAGCGGGTGAACGGGCGTGGTTACCCGTTCGGCTTGAAAGGTGATGAGATTTTGCTCGAGGCGAAAATCATTGGCGTATGCGATACGTTCGATGCGATGACGGAGGACCGCGCTTATCGTTCTGCTTTTACTGCCCAGTATGCGATGGACGAGATCGAGCGGCTGATCGGCATCCAATATGAAGAAGCTGTCGTGAAAGCATTCAAGGAAGTATTGTTAGAAGAAGGCAAGTTAATAGATACACCGTAAAGGGCGCTCTTCCATAAGAGGGTCCTTTTCAATTGGGAAGAGATGTTTAAAAATAGGCAATTCCGTCTATACTTACTACACTAAGCTTTATCAAATGGAGAAGGAGGTCATAAAATGGCAAGAAGATCAGGTGGATTTTTCAGCAAGCTCGTATTGCTCGGGGTAGGTGCGGCAATCGGGGCAGCGATGACACAGAAAAAATCGGAAACTGGCAGCACGCAAAATACAGGCAGCTCTTCGACAAGTACAGCCGACATGAAAGAAAATATCAAAAAGAATTTGGACCGCTTCAACGAGCAATCGGGAGGCATGGTCGACAAAGTGAAGCCTCATATCAACAAAGCGGTCGAAACGGTCAAAACGACAATCGAAAAGCAGCAGCAAATGATGGATAAGGAAAAAGACGCGCTCGATAAAGCGAACAAGACCGTCCAGGATAATGTCGGCGAGACAAAAGGCTCTGATTCTTCAACGGACCAATCGACATCTTCGGCGAATAAAGATTCGTTCTCGTCTACTGGTTCCTCTACGGAAGCCGATAAACCGAGCGGCGGCGCATTCGGCGGCAGCACTCCTTATGCTGAATCGCTGAAAAAGCATCCGGAAACCGATTCATCTTCCGACAATTCTTCAAATGATGGCACAACGAAAAAATAACTTCGGTTATAATAGAACAAAGAACTGCTATGCCGAGCATGGGCATGGCTTTTTCTTTCCCTCCAGTAGACAGAAAATTCATATCTTTTAAAAATCAGCGGCAGTTACTGGCGGTATTCTAACAGAGGGGGTTCGGCCACGTGTTTAACAACTACAAAACCAGTCCATTTTTTGATGAAATGTTTACGCCCGATGGAAAACCGAAAGCCCATTACGAAACCTTCCATGAAGTGATCAAGCGATTTTCAGAAGATGAACTAAGGGAAAAGCATGAAACGGCGCAGTTGTCGTTTCTCCGCCAAGGCATCACTTTCACCGTCTATCACAATAATGTAGGGACGGAGCGAACGATGCCGTTCGACTTTGTGCCGATCATCATCCCGCAGGAAGAGTGGGAAGTGGTCGAAAAAGGAATGACGCAGCGTGCAGAAGCGCTGAACCGTTTCTTGGACGATGTCTACCACGACCAAAAGATTATCGAAGCGGGTATCGTGCCGCGCCATCTAGTCGAAGACAATCCTTATTATTACGAAAAGCAGATGAAAGGCGTCGATATCCCGCTCAACAACCACATTTTCCTGGCGGGGATTGACTTGATACGAGATGAGAACGGCAAATATCATGTGCTTGAAGACAATTTACGCAACCCGTCCGGATTGTCTTATGTATATCAGAACCGTTACGTCATGCGGCAAGTGTATCCCGAGTTTTTCGTTAATCATTCGGTAAGGACGCTCGAGCATCAAATGAGCTTCCTGCACGATTCGATTCTGGACCATGCTACAAAAGGAAGAAAAGACAAACCGTTTGCGGTGCTATTGACGCCCGGCATGTACAACTCCGCTTATTACGATCACGTCTTCCTGGCCCAGCAGATGGGCATGGATTTAGTTGAAGGCCGCGATCTGGTCGTCCGCAATAATATCGTCTACATGAAATCCATCCGCGGGCTGAAGCGTGTCGATATCATCTACCGCCGCATCGATGACGATTTTTTGGATCCGGAATCATTCCGTTCAGATTCTGCGCTCGGGGTCCGCGGCGTGATGGAAGCTTACCAAAAAGGCAATGTCGCGATTTTGAATGCGGTCGGCAACGGCGTCGCGGATGACAAGGCGATCTATGCATATGTGCCGGAGATGATCCGCTATTATTTGGAGGAAGAACCGATCATCGACAATGTGAAAACGTATTTGCTTGATAAGCCCGAAGATCGGGAATGGGTACTCGAGCATCTTGAAGAGCTCGTCGTCAAAAACGTAGGGGCATCCGGCGGATACGATATGCTCGTCGGCCCGCATGCCTCGAAGGAGCTGATCGAAAAGTTCAGGGAGAAAATTATTGAAACGCCTCATCAGTATATAGCACAGCCGACGATCAAGCTGTCCCGCGCACCGGCTTATCAAGGAGACAAGTTTTACCCTTGCCATGTGGATTTGAGGGTATTCGTCATGAGGGGGGAGACGACCCATGTCCTGCCTGGCGGATTATCCCGTGTCGCGCTGAAAGAAGGGTCGCTTGTCGTCAATTCTTCACAGGGCGGCGGCGGAAAAGATACTTGGGTATTCAAAAAGAAAGAAGAAGGGGAGGATGCGTAAATGTTGAGCCGTGTTGCAAATTCATTGTATTGGATGTCCCGGAATGTCGAGCGGGCGGAGAACAATGCGCGCATCCTCGACGTGCAATTGCTGCAGATGATCGAAGCGGCCGACGAAGAGCTGGTGCGTGACTCAGATTGGCGGTTGATTTTTGAAATCTGCGATTCGACGGAAACGATGCGCCGGATCAAAGCCAACCCGACGTATGAGGAATCAGAGCTGGTGCAATATTTGGCGATGGCGCAGGAAAATTCCAATTCAGTCGCCAGCTGCGCGATGGTCGTCCGGGAAAATGCCCGCATCAGCCGCGACCACATCCCGGATGATTACTGGGAAACCTGGAACCGTTCGTATTTGGCGCTCAATGACATGGACTTGAAGAACAGTTCGGTCCGTGAGATGAGAGCGTTCCTGGAAAACATCAAAACGACTTCGCTTATTTCTCAGGGAATTGTCGAGTCTTCGATGTCCCGTGGTGTGGCGTATCAAATGATTAAAATCGCCAAATGGCTTGAACGCGCAGAAAAGACGGCACGCATCTTGAATGTCGTCTGCGAGAGGACGCGTGAACGTGTCAGGAAAGAAAAGACCGATGATTATTATTTCTGGCTGGCGGCGCTCAGGATGACGAACGGCTATAACGCGTTCTTGAAGAGCAATCCACCACGCATGGAGCCAAGGAAAGTACTGGGCTTTTTGATCTCGGACAAAACTTTCCCGAGATCGATCCGCTATTGCCTCGACCATGTGCGGGATGCGGTCGAAGAACTTGAAGAAGGCAAAGTGTCCCATTATTCATGGGAGTTGTACGCAAAACTCGATGAAGTCCGGACTTCCTTCAGTGAGACGGATATTGAATCTTTGGATTCGGATGAATTGATGCATTTCCTGAATCGTTTCCAGGATGGCTGCAATGAAATTAGCCGAATTTTTTCCAGCACTTATTATTTAACCGATCCCGAAGCCGAGACAGCAATGGCGTTCCAATCCCAAGGGATGGACATGAAAGGAATAACTTCTATGAAATACAAAATCGAGCATACAAATATCTTCGATTATGAAACAATCGTCGACCAAAGCATGAACACCATCCGCCTGAAACCAAGAACGGATGAATGCCAGCGCCTCCTGTCCTACCGTGCGGATATTACGCCGGCTACCTTGACGAAAGAACATGTCGACATTTTCGGCAATAACGTCGAGACGTTTTTCATTGCCGAACATCATCAGCACCTGGAAGTGAAATCGACGTCCATCGTCAGCATCCAGAAAAGCCCGTTCATCCACCGCATCGATTATTCGCCGGAAATGAACGTCATTTTCCACTCCCAATTGTTTAAGGAGCATTATATGGCGTACTTGAGCAATACGGCTTATACGTACATCACCCCGGAACAGATGGAGTTGGTCGATCGCGAGCTCGGGACGATGACCAACCCGGTGCAATACGCCATCGATGTCACCGAATACGTATTTGACCATTTCACATACGACGGGGAGTCGACGACCGTAACGACCAAAGCAAGCGAATCATTCGGCCTGAAAAAAGGCGTCTGCCAGGATATCACACACGTCATGCTTGGCATCTTGCGCAGCAAGCATATTCCGGCACGTTATGTCAGCGGTTATTTGTATGTAGGGGAGGATTCCGCACTTGTCGGCGATGCGGCAAGCCATGCGTGGGTGGAATTCATGGTGCCAGGCATCGGCTGGGTCGGGCTCGATCCGACCAATAATGTCGAAGCGCTGGAAAACCACATCCGCGTCGGCGTCGGCCGCGATTACAACGATGTCAGCCCGGTGCAAGGCGTTTACAGAGGCGGCCTGATGTGAAAGTCTCCGTGAGCCTGCTCGACCAATAATGCCAATAATCGTTTAACTGCAAAACTGCCCGATCCGTGCCATAATGAAGAGATAAGACAGATGAACGGAGAAGGAGAACATATGAACACGAACCAATTTAAAGATTACGGCATCAGCGAGCCGATCGTAAAAGCGCTAGAAGGCCTTGGCTACCAAGAACCGACCGAAGTACAGCAGCAAGTCATCCCGGCCGCTCTTGAAAAAAACGATTTGACCGTCAAATCGCAAACCGGTAGCGGGAAGACAGCTGCATTCGGCATTCCGCTGTGCGAACTCGTCGATTGGGATGAAAACAAGCCCCAGGCGCTGGTCTTGACCCCGACACGAGAACTTGCCGACCAAGTGAAAGAAGACATCACCCATATCGGCCGCTTCAAACGCATCAAAGCTGCGGCAATCTACGGCAAGCACCCGTTTGCGTATCAAAAGGAAGAGCTAAAGCAAAAATGCCATATCGTCGTCGGAACACCGGGACGCGTGCTCGACCATATTGAAAAAGGCACGTTGAAGCTCGAGAAAATCGAGTATTTGGTGCTCGACGAAGCAGACGAAATGCTCAATATGGGCTTTATCGAACAAGTCGAATCAATCATCAAGCAGCTTCCGAAAGAACGGACGACGATGCTGTTTTCAGCGACATTCCCGGTGCATCTGGAAAAACTGCAGCGTGATTTCATGCGCTCTCCGCGCTATATTGGAATCCAAGCAGCCGATACCTTGGAAGAGCGCATCGAGCATTCGCTCATCATCGTGAAAGAGCAGGATAAATTCCAATTGCTGCGCGACGTCACCGTAGTCGAGAATCCGGATAGCTGCATCATTTTCTGCCGTACGAAAGACCAGGTTGATGCTGTTTCGGAAGGGCTTGAACGCCTGTTCTATACAAGTGACCAATTGCACGGGGGCATGACCCAGGAAGACCGTTTCGGCGTCATGGATGATTTCCGCCGCGGCGAGTTCCGTTACTTGGTCGCAACCGATGTCGCGGCGCGCGGCATCGATATCGATGGCATCACCCATGTCATCAATTATGATTTTCCTCTCGAAAAAGAAAGTTATGTCCACCGTGCCGGCCGCACAGGGCGTGCCGGCAAAAGCGGTAAGGCGATTTCGTTCGTCACGCCGTTCGAGGATAAATTCCTGAAAGAGACGGAAGATTATTTAGGGTTTGAAATCACGCGTGTCGAACGGCCGTCGAGAGAGCAAGTCGCCTTGGCAAAGCCGGCATTTGAAGACAAGATCGAGAGCCGCCAGAAGCCGAAAAGACACAAAGCGGCTGCACTCAATCAAGACATCATGAAGCTCTATTTCAACGGGGGCAAGAAGAAAAAGCTGCGTGCTGTCGATTTTGTCGGGACGCTGACCAGCATACCGGGCATCACGGCAGAAGATATCGGCATCATCAAAATCCAAGATACGGTCACGTACATCGATATTTTGAACGGCAAAGGGCTGCATGTCTTGAAGGCGATGAAAGACAAAACCATTAAAGGCAAAACCTTAAAAGTCCATAAAGCGAAAAAATGAATTTAGGCCTTTTCCGAGCTGTGAAAGCTTTGGAAAGGGCTTTTTTCTATTGTTGGATACAGAATTTTAATGGAGCGGGTTCTTTTGTCACGAAAAAAAGCGCAATTGTAATCAAATATGCCTAATGCTGTCACATGATTGTAACCTTCCCGTGCTATTTTAATTTTACTGAAAAGCTTTCAACCGATTTACGCAAGGCACAATCATCCGATACGCAAAGGGGATAGGAACTTGAAAAAATTATTGGCGGCTTTAACAATGGCAATGCTTTTATTGCTCGGCACTTCACTCACGACTTCTGCAGCATCGAATGTTTACACAGTCAAAAGCGGCGACACGCTTTATAAAATTTCCCAACAGACAAAAGTATCTGTAACTAACTTGAAATCATATAACGGTTTGAAATCGAATTTAATCTACCCGAAACAAAAATTGAAGTTGAAAAAAACAACAGCGCAAACTATCTCCAAACCATCGACATCATCTTCAAGCAAAGATAAAGTGGTGAAGGAATTCACTGTTTCATCAACAGCCTACACGGCGTATTGCAGAGGGTGTTCTGGAATCACGAGAACAGGCATTAACCTGAAAAAGAACCCAGGGCTTAAAGTCATCGCGGTCGATCCGAAAGTCATCCCGCTCGGTTCTAAAGTATGGGTGGAAGGCTACGGCACCGCAATCGCTGGAGACACTGGCGGCGCAATCAAAGGCAAGAAAATCGACGTCTTCATCCCGACTCAAAGCCAAGCGCTTAAATGGGGACGCAAAAACGTAAAAGTTAAAATCCTAAAATAAGCAAAACC
>NZ_JAPEHT010000219.1 GCF_028823615.1 Planococcus sp. A6 | reverse complement strand
ATTTTCGTTATGAACGATAATTGAGCGTGATGCCTTTGAGGAGATTGCGCATGAGCTGGTCGCCCAGTTCCTTATAGTTTTTATGGCCTTCTTTCCGGAGAAAGGCGCCAAGTTCGCCTTTGGAGACATTGATTCCGGCTAGCTTCCATAAATCGAGCAAGTCTTCACTCGTCAATTCCAGCGCGATGCGAAGCTTTTTCAAGACCAGGTTGTTGACGTGCTCACCGCTTACTTCGGGCGGGCCGGAGTCGCCAGGTTTCGGTCCGCGGTTGAAGGTGATCAGCCCGTTCAAGAAGCGCTCCAATTGGTCGTTTGCCAATGGTATATTGGCTTCTGCCCCTTCATCGTCAGGTTCCGGCGTTTTCGTTAAAATCAATGGTACATCGACAGCATCCACTTTCTCGCCGCCGAGTGCGAAAATTTCTTTTACATCGCTATTTTTCAAATCCAGCGCATAGCGCAGCCGGATCAAAATATCGTTATTGTCCATATGAAAAATCCTCCTGCCATGTTCTATTCAAATCCTGTTCCATCATAACACAGAGAAATGGCGCCCCGGAGCATCAGGGCGCCATTTTTCAGCGTTCGATAAACGTATGGCGGAACCATGTATATTCGCTGATATGCAGTTCGCGCAATTGGTATTTCAGAATCTTGCCTGAAGCATTGCGCGGCAATTCGTCTGCGAACCGGAATTTTTTCGGCGCTTTATGCTGCGGCAAATGCTCGAGCAAGTATTCAGAGAGCGCTACTTCATCGATCGGTGCCCCATCTTTCGGAACGATGACGACACCTACGATTTCGCCCCATTCTTCTTCTGGAATACCAACGGTCGCCGCTTCCTGGACTTGCGGATGGCGATTCAACACTTGTTCGATTTCGATGGAATAAATATTATTCCCAGCAGAAATGATGCGGTCGGATTTGCGGTCGACAAGCGTAATATAGCCGTCTTCATCGATCGTCGCAAGATCCCCCGTCAACAGCCAGCCGTCCCGGAATGCTTCTGCGGTTTCTTCCGGCATATTGTAATACGATTTCATGATCGTCTCACCGCGCATGATGAATTCACCGACTTGGCCAGGTTTAACGTCGTTCATTTCCTCATCGACCACACGGACATGGGTCATATACATCGACTTGCCGCCGGCTCCCTCTTTATGGGCATGCTCGCTTGGCAGCAAATAGACACCTCCCGGGCCCCCTTCAGTGAGGAAGCATAAATTGTAAAATTGCTCGTGGCCGAAAAATTTCATGGCCCGCGCGACAAGGCCATTGGGCATCGGGTCGGTCCCGTACATGCATTTGCGGATTGTGCCCAGATTATAATTTGCGCTCTCAGGTGCTTCC
Organism: Planococcus sp. A6; assembly: GCF_028823615.1. Classification (GTDB taxonomy): domain Bacteria; phylum Bacillota; class Bacilli; order Bacillales_A; family Planococcaceae; genus Planococcus. Next base: position 1,667 of record NZ_JAPEHT010000219.1, on the reverse strand, counting down.
ATCAACGCATGGTACATATCCGGCAGCCCGAAAAATACGCTACAGCCGTCCTGGTGGATTGCGTCCACTACATCCCTCGTCGCGAATTCACGGAGAATGGTTTGCGGGATGCCGAGCATGACCCCGGTCACGAGAAATAAATTGAGTTGGGAAGGATGGAAAAACGGCGCCGCATGAAGCAAGCGATCGTCATGGTTGACGCCTGTCCCGAGAATGAACGAAGTGCTGACATTGACGATGCGCTGATGGTCAAAAAGCGCTCCCTTTGGCGGGCCGGTCGTTCCCGACGTATAAAGGATTTCTGCATCGTCTTCCGGCAAGATGTCGACTTTCGGCTCTGAGCGGTCGTAGTCCAGTGCTTCGTCCCAACTGAGATGCGCTTCAACTTGCGCTTTCGGGTAGACGATCACCTGATGCAGCAGATCGTCCAATTCTTTCGCTTCCGCCACTAAGCTTTCGAATTCATTGTCGCAAAACACATAAACTGCATCCGACTGGCCGAATAGATAGCCCGCTTCCTCGGCATTTAGCCTGTAATTGATCGGAACCACGACGCCGCCTGCTTTCAACGCGGCAAAAAACGTAATAACGTACGCATCCGAATTCTTCATGAACAGCGCCACTTTATCGCCCTTTGAAATTCCCTCCCGCACCAAGCCGTTCGCCAAGCGATTCACTTCCGCGTTCAATTCTTGATACGTATAGGATTTCCCTTCAAAGTTCAATGCGGGTAAATTGGGCTGGCGCGTCGCATTCATCGTCAACGATGTTGTGATGTTCATTTCCCATTCCTCCTTTGTTTGCTCATGAATCTCCCCTTCTGCCTGATCGGTAGTTCTTCAATATTATAATATTCTGAAAATATAGTCAATATACCAATAATTGGAAATGAAAAAAGACTCTTTTCAGAGCCTTTAATGTCTCAATTAATTCATCATTAAGTAGATGAGATACAGCGGAATCAATCCCATCGCCATGTATTTGGCGACTGTGAATGTGCTCATGCCGAGGCATTTCATCTTTGCAAACAGCGCTTCACGGAAATCATTGAATAATCCGGGCATTACAACGCCCTCCTTCAGGGTATAGTGCTAGTATAGGACAGCAAGAGGGCCGAAGAACAGCACAATGCATTCCTTTCTGTAACTTTTTATGGCCTCTTGCGGTCTACTCTATAGACAAAAAAGGGGGCGAACCCGATGAGGCAAAAAACCGCAATCGGCTGGCTAATAGTTTTGATCGCCGCTATATTGCTCGCTGCGTGTGGCACCGAAAGCGATAATCTGCCGGAAGATCCGGATTCAGGGGGTGAGATTATCGAAGGCGAAGTGACATCGACCATAGAAGAGACTGACAATGGAACTTACCGCTATACCGTCAAAAACGATACGCAAGAAGCGGTGACATTCAACTTCACGAGCGGGCAGCGCTATGATTTCACATTGACCGATGAACAAGGCATTGAAGTGTTCCGCATGTCGTCTGTCAGCATGTATACCCAAGCACTCGGCGAGGAAATCCTGCGGCAAGGCGAGGAGCTTCAATACGAGATCCAAGTTCCAGAAGCCAATCTTGAACCCGGCACCTATACGCTAGAAGTGTGGATGACGCCGACACAAGGCGCAAATTATCCAGCAGAAATCGAGCATACGATCGAATAGAAAAAC
>NZ_JAPEHT010000218.1 GCF_028823615.1 Planococcus sp. A6 | reverse complement strand
TGTTTTTCTTTGTATTCGGCGAGTGTCGCTTCGTCCGGGTCGAGAAGGATTTCGCCTTCCAAGCCGTCGATGATAACGATCGTGCCGTTATCAATGGAGCTCATCGCTGATTTCGCGCCGACGACTGCCGGGATTTCCAGCGTGCGTGCGAGGATCGCGGAGTGGGACGTACGACCGCCGATATCGGTGATAAAGCCTTTGATGTATTTCGGGTTTAATTGCACCGTATCGGAAGGCGTCAAGTCTTCTGCGATGACGACGACTTCATCGGTGATCATGCTTGGGTTTTGGATTTTGACGCCTAATAGATGGGCGAGCACGCGTTTTGTGACATCGCGCACATCGGCGGCGCGTTCTTTCATGTATTCATTGTCCATCGCTTCGAACATGTCGACGAACATCGTCGACGTTTCGTGAAGCGCGAACTCTGCGTTGACGTTATCGTTGTTGATCTTGTCGGTGATCGGCCCGATCAATTCCGGGTCTTCCAAGACGAGCAAGTGGGCGCCGAAAATGGCCGCTTCCTTGTCGCTGATTTCTTCAGCGGTGCGTTTTTTGATGACTTCGAGTTCAGCAATCGATTCGTTTACTGCTTGACCGAAGCGCTGGATTTCCGCCTGTGTGTCCGCTACGTTTTTCTTGTCGACTGTCAGTTCCGGATTTTCCAGGCGGAAGGCCTTGGCGATGGCGATGCCGTTAGAGGCTGCGATTCCGGAGATGCGATTCATTCGTTCGAGATTCCTTGTTCTTGGAGTACGCGCTCGATTGTTTCCATCGCTTCCGCTTCGTCTGCACCGTCTGCGGCGATCTGGACTGTTGAGCCAGAAGGAACGCCTAGTGACATAACGCCGAGGATTGATTTCAAGTTAACTTTTTTGTCCTTGAATTCCATCGTGATGTCCGATTGGAATTTTGATAACGAACCTACGAGTGCTGAAGCTGGACGTGCGTGCATGCCTGCCGGATCTGTGATTGTGAATGTTTTTTCTACCATGAAAAATTCCTCCTTAGGATGGTTGGGATGTAAGCGAATTCACCCCTCATTATGACAGTTTCTGCGCAAATTGCATAGCAGGGCGCCGTTTGAAGGTGGGATCAAAAACGACAGTGTTGTCGTGGAGGCGGCGACATGTCCCTGTGCACGGCACAATTCGGGGCGTGGAAATGGCGGTGTAGCGTGGTTTTGGAGTTTGTCCGTCCCTGTGCGTGACACAATTCGCTGGGGTGGCGACTGGTTTTTGGTTGTGTCCCTGTGCACCACACAATTTGGCGCATCAGATTCGCGTCGCAGCAGGATTCTGCGTTGGGTTTGTCCCTGTGCGCCACACAATTTCACGCCAACGACAGCTTTGTCCGGACAGTGGCGACAAAGTTGGTTTTTCATTAGATTGAATGCGCTTACACAAAGGGCGTATAATCTGAATTAACAAACAAAGCACAAGGGCAAGAGCCCAAAAAAGGAGGATGAAAGGAATGGCAGAAGAACGTTCAAGCGTGAAAGTGAAAGTCCAGAAGTTCGGTAACTTCCTGAGCTCGATGGTTATGCCGAACATCGGCGCGTTTATTGCCTGGGGTCTCATTACCGCATTATTTATTCCAACGGGCTTTTTCCCAAACGAGAATTTTGCGTCACTCGTCGGGCCGATGATTACGTATTTGCTTCCGCTATTGATCGGTTATACGGGCGGTAAGCTTGTGCACGATCAGCGAGGCGGCGTCATTGGTGCGATCGCGACGATGGGGGTTATCGTCGGGGCACCGGATACGCCGATGTTCCTCGGTGCGATGATCATGGGGCCGCTTGCGGCTTGGGTCATCAAGCAGTTTGACCATTTGATCGAAGGCAAGATCCGCTCCGGTTTTGAGATGCTTGTCAATAACTTCTCATCCGGTATCATCGGCGGGGCGCTAGCGATCTTCGCTTACCTCGGCATCGGGCCGGCCGTCAGCGCATTGACTCAAGTCTTGGTCGCAGGCGTTGACTGGTTGCTTGAAACAGGCTTGCTTCCATTGACTAGTATCTTGATCGAACCGGGGAAAATTTTATTCCTCAACAACGCAATCAACCACGGCATCCTGACGCCGCTTGGGCTTGAACAAGTCCAGCAGGCGGGCCGTTCGGTTCTGTTCTTGCTTGAAGCGAACCCGGGACCTGGTCTTGGCGTCTTGCTCGCGTTCATGTTCTTCGGAAAAGGCATCGCGAAACAATCGGCACCAGGGGCCGTCATCATCCACTTCTTCGGCGGGATTCACGAGATTTACTTCCCGTACGTGTTAATGAAACCGATGCTTCTGTTGTCCGTCATCCTCGGCGGCATGAGCGGCGTGTTCACACTGGTCTTGATGGGCGGCGGCTTGATGGCCCCTGCATCACCAGGCAGTATCTTCGCGATTGCCGCGGTCACACCGCCTGAAGGCATGGCGTATGTCGCGAACTTCACGGCGATTTTGGTCGCAGCGACGGTCTCGTTCTTAATTTCAGCGGTCATCTTGAAGCGCAGCAAAGACACAGCAACAGATGAAGACGTTGAAGCTGCAACGAAACGCATGGAAGAAATGAAAGGCAAAAAGAGCTCGGTTGCAGGCGCACTTGGCGCTAGCGCTGGAGCTGCAGGAACGGCTTCGACAGCTGGTACGTTCCCGGACGATGTCCAAAAAATCGTCTTTGCGTGTGACGCTGGGATGGGGTCGAGCGCGATGGGCGCCTCGCTCTTGAGCAAGAAAGTAAAAGAAGCAGGCATGCACATCAAAGTCACCAATAGCGCGATTTCGTCCATCCCTGCCGATTCGCAAATCATCATTACGCAGGACAAATTGACGCCGCGTGCGAAAGACAAACGCCCGGATGCGTATCACATCTCGGTCGACAACTTCCTGTCGAGCCCTGAATACGACCGCTTGATCGAGCGCATGAAACATGGCGTGACAGAAGAGCAAAGTGAACTGGTCGACGACAGCGAAGCGAATGCAGCGACTGGCGATGAAGGCGACGCTCCACTACTGACGGAAGACAATATTTTCATCAATA
>NZ_JAPEHT010000217.1 GCF_028823615.1 Planococcus sp. A6 | reverse complement strand
CAGGAGCGCCAGCGACGAAGCGGCTGAGGCCGTGCCCGCGGAAAGCGTCCGGCTGGAGCGAAACGCAAAAAAGCTGCAAGGTTTCTCGACAAGCTGAGAAAAAACCTCCCTCGGGAGGTTTTTTTACGGCCGAAATACTGAAGTTAATTGAAAAAGGCATAAGGCCGATCAAATGCGCATCCTCCCCAAGAACGGGGAGAAGATGCTATACTAGACGCTGTAGAAAAGGGGTTTTAGCTTATGAAATCAGTAGTTCTTGCAGAAAAGCCATCCGTTGCGCGCGATATTGCGCGAGTACTCGGATGCTCCCAAAAGGGAAACGGCTTTCTAGAAGGCAAACAATATATCGTCACGTGGGCACTTGGCCATTTGGTGACGCATGCACAACCGGAACAATACAATAACGACTTGAAAGAATGGAAGATGGAAAGCTTGCCGATTCTTCCGGAGCCGTTTAAATTGGTGCCGATCAAACAGACCATGAAGCAATACAATGCAGTGAAAGCGCAGCTGAATCGCAGCGATGTAAAAGAAGTCATCATCGCGACCGATGCAGGGCGTGAAGGGGAGCTGGTCGCCCGTTGGATTTTGGAGCAAGCGAAAGTCAACAAGCCGGTGAAGCGGCTATGGATTTCCTCGGTTACGGATAAAGCGATTAAAGACGGCTTCCAAAACTTGAAAGACGGCAAAGCGTATGAAAGCTTGTTCCAAGCAGCGGTCGCCCGTGCAGAAGCTGACTGGGTCGTCGGAATCAACGCGACGCGCGCATTGACAGTGAAGCATAACGCACAATTGTCGACAGGACGCGTGCAGACGCCGACGCTTGCGATGATTGCACAGCGCGAACAAGACATCCGCAACTTCCAGCCGAAACCTTATTACGGCCTCCAGGCAATCAGCGACAATGCATCATTCATCTGGACGGATGGCAAATCGCCGCAGAGTTTCGATAAAGAGCGGATCGACCGTTTATTCGCCAAACTCGATACGGCGAATAAAGGCACGGTGACGGACGTGAAAATCACGCCGAAAAAACAGCCGGCGCCGCCATTGTTCGATTTGACCGAATTGCAAAAAGAAGCGTACAAACGCTATAGCTGGTCCGCCAAAGAAACGCTCAATACCTTGCAGAACCTTTATGAACGCTATAAAATCGTCACTTATCCACGGACGGACTCAAAGCATTTGACGAGCGATATGAAAGGTACTTTAAAAGAGCATATCAAAGCGGTGCAGGTCGGGGAATACCGTTCGCTTGCGAATGCGGCATTGAAAAGTGCAGGCGTTCCGCAAAAAGGCGTCATCGACGATGCGAAAGTATCGGATCACCATGCTATCATCCCGACTGAGGAAACACCGATGCTTCACGAGCTCAGCGACAAGGAATACAAATTGTACGATATGATCGTCCGCCGCTTCCTAGCTGTCTTCCTGCCACAGCACGAATATGACCGGACTACAGTTACACTCGACGTGGCGGGTGAAACATTCCAGGCAAAAGGCAATACGATCCGCAACGATGGCTGGAAGCGTGTCTATAACGACGCCGACGAAGAAGGCGAGTCGACGTTGCCGCCATTCAAAAAAGGACAGGCCGTGGACTTGAAAGGCATCACTTTGACGGAAGGCAAGACCAAGCCGCCCGCGTTCTTCAATGAAGGAACCTTGCTCGGGGCGATGGAAAATCCGGCCCAGTTCATGGCAGGCGAATCGAAAGCGCTCATCCAGACACTCGGTGAAACCGGCGGCCTTGGAACTGTCGCCACACGTGCCGACATTATCGATAAATTATTCAATAGCTTTTTAATTGAGAAAAAAGGCAAAGACCTGACGATTACGTCGAAAGGGCGCCAGCTATTGGAGCTCGTCCCAGAAGATTTGAAGTCCCCGAAATTGACGGCGGATTGGGAAACGCAATTAACCAAAATCGCTAAAGGCCAGCTGAAGAAAGAACAGTTCATGAAAGAAATGGTCGCATTCTCGAAAAAGTCGGTAGCTGAGATCAAATCCAGCGACAAGAAATTCAAGCACGATAACATCACCGGCAAAATGTGCCCGGACTGCGGCAAGCCGCTTCTTGAAGTGAATGGCAAACGCGGCAAGATGCACGTGTGCCAGGACCGCGAATGTGGCTTCAAGAAAAACGTCTCGATGCAGACGAATGCCCGCTGCCCGAATTGCCATAAGCGCATGGACATGGTCGGCGATGGCGACAATAAAATGTTCGTCTGCAAATGCGGTCACCGTGAAAAACTATCAGCGTTTGAAAAGCGCAAAAAAGCAGGACAATCGAAAGCGAACAAGAAAGATGTTAATAAGTATTTGAAGAAACAAGACGAGCCGCCGCAAAACACGGCAATGGCAGATGCCTTGAAGAAACTGCTCGAGCAAAACGACTGACAGGAGGGGGCAAGGTGGCGAAAAAAGCAGCAAAAACCAACGCCGCACGCATATTGGACCGTGAAAAAATCGATTATGAGCCACTCCAGTATAGCACCGATGACGGGAAAATTGACGGCGTGTCAGTAGCAGCGAAAATCGGTGCACCTGTAGAAACTGTCTATAAGACACTTGTCGCAGTGGGCGCTTCAAAGGACCATTACGTATTTCTCGTACCGGTCGCAGAAGAGCTGGATTTAAAGCTGGCTGCAAAAGCCTGCAGCGAAAAGAAAATCGAGATGGTGCCGGTCAAAGAGATTTTGCCGCTCACGGGTTACGTGCGCGGCGGCTGTTCTCCGGTCGGCATGAAAAAGCCGTTCAGGACATTCGTCGCCGAACAAGCCTCCCAGTTGAATGAAATCATCGTTTCTGCAGGGAAAGTCGGCGCCCAGTTGAAACTGGCACCGGAAGCGCTGCTGAAAGCGACACAAGCTGAGTTTGCGGAATTGACGGCGAAGCCGTAAGTGTTCCCTGTTCACTGCTTCGGCTTGTGGGATTCAGAAGAAAGAAGGATAAAGGATGAAAGTTTCTATGTATTACCGGTGGCTGTTTTTTCTATTGGGAATGATGCTGCTAGGCCTCGGCATTTCGATGACCATCAAAGG
>NZ_JAPEHT010000216.1 GCF_028823615.1 Planococcus sp. A6 | reverse complement strand
GCGCCTGCCCAGCTCCGTCAGGCGTAAGACGGATCAGCAATGCGGCGCTCTTTGCCGCAATGCTGGAACGGCTTATGACCCGAGGAGCTAGGCGCTCGAGCTAGACACCAAGAAAAGCGGAGGCAGCCGTTTAGACCTGACAAGCACAAGACGATTTGCTGACGCGGCGCCTTTTGCCGCATAAGCAAAGTGGCTTGTGACCTCGAGGGTCTGGCTGCCGGAGCTAGACAATAAGAAAAGCGGAGGCAGCCAAGTAGAAGCTAGGCTACCCCATATCCAATGAGCCCTCTACTCCCCTTTTCCCTACAATTCGCCGAAATACTTGTGCAAAGCTTCCACGATTCGCTGTGATGCTTTACCGTCGCCATACGGATTCGATGCTTGCGACATCGCTTCATACGCAGAGGCATCTGTCAGCAATTCCTTACCGAGGCGGTAAATCGTTTCCTCATCCGTGCCGGCAAGTTTCAAAGTGCCGGCATCGATGCCTTCCGGCCGTTCCGTTGTATCGCGCAACACCAAAACTGGCTTGCCGAGAGACGGCGCTTCTTCCTGCACCCCGCCTGAATCGGTCAGGATGAAATAAGACTGGGCTGCGAAGTTATGGAAATCCAATACTTCGAGCGGCTCGATCAAGTGGATGCGCGGGTCGCGCCCAAGCACTTCGTCTGCCACTTCGCGAACAGCTGGATTCATGTGGACCGGATAGACCACTTGAATGTCCTCATGCTCTTCGGTCAAGCGCTTGATCGCACGGAACATATTGCGCATCGGTTCGCCGAGGTTTTCGCGGCGGTGGGCGGTCAATAGGATCATGCGGTCGCTCCCGATTTTATCGAGCACCGGGTGCTGGTAATTATCACGCACCGTCGTCTGCAAGGCATCGATTGCCGTATTGCCCGTAATATAGATGGTTTCTTCTTTTTTATTCTCATCACGCAGATTCTGTGCAGACTTCTCGGTCGGCGCAAAATGGATGTCCGCCATGACGCCTGTCAATTGGCGGTTCATCTCTTCCGGGAAAGGAGAGTACTTGTTGTGGGTCCGAAGCCCGGCTTCTACGTGACCGATTGAGATTTGATTGTACAAAGCGGCCAAACTTGCCGCGAATGTTGTCGTCGTATCTCCATGGACCAACACGATATCCGGTTTCGCTTCTTTCATCACGTCGTCCAGGCCTTGCATGGCCCGCACCGTGACATCACTCAAGGTTTGGCGGTCTTTCATGATGTTCAAATCGAAATCGGGGGTGATGCCGAATGTTTCGAGCACTTGGTCAAGCATTTGGCGATGCTGTGCGGTCACAGTCACAAGCGGTTCGATCGTTTCTGGGTGCTTCTGCAGTTCCAGCACAAGAGGCGCCATTTTAATCGCTTCTGGACGTGTACCGAAAATCGTCATCACTTTCCATTTTTTCGTCACTTCTGATCAACCCGCTTTCTTATTTTGTTCCGAACAAGCGATCTCCAGCATCTCCGAGGCCAGGCACGATATAGCCTTTCTCGTTGAGCTTTTCATCGAGTGCTGCGATATAGATGTCGACATCCGGATGTGCTTTTTGCAAAGCTTCCACACCTTCTGGAGCCGCGATGATGCACATGAACTTGATTTTTGTCGCACCGCGTTTTTTCAACGAGTTGACCGCTTCAATTGCAGAGCCGCCTGTCGCAAGCATCGGATCGACGACAATCAATTCGCGTTCAGAGACATCTGAAGGCATTTTAAAGTAGTATTCCACGGGCTGTAAAGTTTCCGGATCACGGTACAAGCCGATATGGCCAACCTTTGCCGCTGGAATCAATTTCAAGACACCATCAACCATTCCAATTCCTGCGCGCAAGATCGGAACGATGCCTAATTTTTTCCCGGCCAAGACATTTGACTTGGCAACTTGCACCGGCGTTTCCACATCGATTTCCTGAAGCGGAAGCTCACGCGTAATTTCAAAGGCCATTAAAGTTGAAATCTCATCAACCAATTCACGGAATTCTTTTGTTCCAGTCGATTTGTCACGGATATACGTCAGTTTATGCTGAATCAGCGGATGGTCAAAAACGAATACTTTTCCCACAGTGTATCTCTCCTTTTTCATACATTTTCCTAAACAGTATAACAGAAAACGAAAAGGTTTAGAGCTTCACCCCTGCATTAGAATTATTCAGTCAACTTCCATGGGCAAAATAAAAACCGGGGACAAGTGCCCCGGTTAAAGTAGATGCGCTTCATCGAGCGGCATCGGCCGATGAAACAAAAAGCCTTGGGCGATTGTGCAGCCCATCTCAAGCAATTGCGTTCGGTCGTTTTCTGTCTCGACGCCTTCCGCCACTGCCCGCAGCCCTAGATTATCTGCCAATTGGATGATGGTCCGGATGACAGCGCGCGTCCCGTGTTCTTCCATATTGGACACAAAGGAACGGTCGATCTTAATTTCTTCGACAGGCAGCTTCTGGAGATAGCTGAGTGACGAATAGCCGGTTCCGAAATCGTCGATGGAGGTCGCAAAGCCGTATTTTTTCAACTGATCGAATACTGTGCCTGCCGTATCGATATCGACGACGCCAATGCGCTCGGTAATCTCGAGCTGAATCCATTTCGGATCCACGCCGAATTTTTTCGTTTCGTCCACCAGGTGGGGCACGAAGGAGTGGTGGAAGAAATGTTCAGCTGAAATATTGATCGCCACTTGACGCAGCTCCAGCTCCTGCTCCTGGCGTTTTTTCAGCCAAGCCAAGACTTGCTCGATGACATGCTGCTCGAGTTGGCGGATCTTGCCGTTCTTCTCCGCAGCCGGGATGAAAATAGCGGGCGAAATATCCCCGAGTTCCGGCGACTTCCAGCGGGCCAGCGCCTCAAAGCCAAGGATGTCCCGGCTTTCGAGCGCCACTTTCGGCTGCAGGAAGACACTGATTTCTTTTCGTTTAAGTGCCGCAGTCAATGCATTGGCAACGCGTAAATCGCGCATCATTACTTCATCTTGCTCATTTTCAAAATAGCAGACCGCCTCGCCGATGCGTTCTTTCGCCTTCGATAACGCACTGTCAGCGCAGCGGACCAATTCTTCCGCGTTCTGCTGTGCAGGCGTGACAATCGCCACGCCGACTTTGACTGTCAAAAATAAATCCATTTCGCCGATCGAT
>NZ_JAPEHT010000215.1 GCF_028823615.1 Planococcus sp. A6 | reverse complement strand
CCACCTGGAGATCAATCCCCAGGTGGTTTTCGCTTTAGTCACTATCTTATTCCACTTCAGCCGCTATGCATGACTTTCATTTTCTTGCCTTTGCCTTTCTTCTCGCAGCGTTTTCCCGCTTGCATACGTTTTTTGTGCTTGCCGCCTTTGCTTTTGTTCTGGCTCGCAGCCATCAAAAATCCGAGGCCGGTCATCATGAGCGGTAGCATGACGATGAGTTCCATCGGCACAATGGGCCGGTAAACGGTTTTTTCTGCCGTCACGTCGTAGATACCGACGGGCTTAACCGAGAATGAGCCGCCTGCGCCTTCCCCGTGGCCGCCTTCGAATTCCTCGAAGCCTGGCGATTCTGCATCTTTGTCTTCCCGCTCGTAGCCGCCTCCAGCACCTGCCCCGACGCTATACCGGATTCTCGCTACTGGAATGATGGTCCTGCCTTGCATCTCGATCGGGTCGCCGTAGACGAGCGACACATCACGCGCGCTTGAAAACTTTTCGAAAATCGGTCGTACCGGAGACGATTGGAACGGGATTATTTCTTTTTCCTCCATTTTCTACACTCCTTTTTTGACGATGAATTCTCATGGCCAAGGCAGCAGTAATGGCAAGCGGCATAGATCCGCACTGTCGATTGTTAGTATATACATTCGCCCCGCCAGCCACTAACCCTCTAATTTTTTGAATGAATCCGATTCGAAGCACTAAAAACCGCCTGGATTCTTCTCCAGGCGTTTTTGGCTAAAATATCCTTCTTTTCCATAGAGAAACGGCGATCACAAGCATCAAAATAGCGGACAGGACCAGTGTCGTAATCCATGAACCCGGCTCCTGCCCGGAAATAGGCAATGCCACATTCATACCGAAAAAGCTGAAGATCAAGGTCGGAAGGGTTAAGAATACCGTGAAAAGGGTCAAGGTTTTCATCGTGTTGTTCAATTCATTCGATATGAGTGAAGAATAAGATCCCGTGATGCTGTCCAAGATTCTGGTATACAGCTCGGTTGTTTCGATTCCTTGGTTGTTTTCAATTTTCACATCTTCCAACAAATCTTCATCATCTTCATACAATTTGATGGAATGCGTCCGGAATAGCTTCGTGATGACATCTCCATTCGCTTTTAATGATGTCAGGAAGTACACCAAGCTTTTTTCAATCTCCATGATCTTATAGAGTTGCTTGTTCGTTAAAGACTCCTTCAAATTGCTTTCGATTTTGAGTCGCTGTTTGTTCAATTTCTTCAACTTCATTATGTACTGGGTAGAAATCGACAATAACACTTCAAGTGCAAAGCGATTTTTCATCGACGTATTTACATTTTTCTTGATGACGTTTTCTACTGAGTTCGTCGCTTGGCTGCAAATGGTGACAATGAAATCTCCCCCTAAAATGATGCCTATGGGGATCGTAATATAGGAGTCGAGCTGCGGGCTGTTATCATCGACAATCGGAAGATCGTTAATGATCAATGTACAATTTGTCTCTTCGTCATATTCAATCCGTGCGCTCTCTTCTAAATCCAATGGGTCTTCTAAAAATTCGATGGGAATATTAAAGCGTTCTACTATTCCCCTGATTTCCTCTTGTGAAGGCGCCACCATATTGATCCAACTATTCTTTTCGAAGGTGTCAATTGTTTGTAGAGCTCCGCTAGCAGAGGTTTTATGTATGGTAATCATGTTCGATCCCCCTTTTATTTTCATCTGAAAGCCTCGCCTATAAAGACACTTATAGTAATTGTGACTACAGCGATTTTACATCCAGACCTTAACGAGTTTACCCGAATTAGCTGTAAATCTAACTTTTTCGAAAAGCTGCAGTTTCATTTTAGATTCTCAGGAGTGGAATGAAACACCATCAGCCAGCCATACATACAATTTCAGGCAAATAAAAAGCTGTTTGGATTTTTCTCCAAACAGCTTTTGATCTTCAAATATGTGCGATTGCTTCAAAGGTGACGGCATGCTGAGCGTTTTTCGGGTATTGCCCGTATTCGTAATTGGATGACACGATGATGTCCTCGAAGCCTTGGCTGCCAAGCAGAAGCTTGAATTCCTCGACGCCGTACCAGCGCATCGGGAAACGTTCGAGTTCAGTCTGGATCAGCTTGCCGCCTTGCCATTTCTCGTAGCGGTTATGCGACACGGAACATTGCTTGATCCAATCGACTTCGACGGTCTTGCTCTCGAGCGTAATCACTTCGCCAGCTTTTGTCTGCCAGGTCCGTGTTCTCGGCCGGTCGATCTCAAAACCTTGCGGGACGTACAAATCGACGAGCAACCGTCCGCCTGGCGCCAAGTGCTTGCGGAAATTCTTCAAGGCTTTGATCGCCTGTTCGCGCCCTGCCAGCAGCTGGAACGTTCCCGCCGGCAAAATGATGGCGTCGTATTCGACATCAATGCGGAAAGTTTCCATATCCGCTTCGAATAATTTCGGATGCAAGCCGCGTTCTTTGCAGTGGGCGCGGCAAATATCGAGCATTTCAGATGAACTGTCGAAGCCGTCGATGTGAAGGCTGTCTTCCAGGAGCGGCACGAGCAATCGGCCGGTCCCTGTAGCGGGTTCTAAAATACGCCCTTCATTCCCGGCTAGGCGCTCCCTGTAGAACTCAACATCGCCGAACGATTTGCCGATCGGCTTATCGAGGTCATAAACTTCCGCAGATAACGAACTATAATAGCTGAGCATGACATCCCCCTCTTTCGTTTAAGAAAGTATGAACAATCCGTAAAGCGCCAACACCAGATTCGGCAACGCGAACAGCACGAGGTTTTTCACTTTGGCGTTGCGCGCCTGCTGTGCCCGTCGGCGTTCCGAACTCGTGTTGAATGAAGATTTCACTTGCTTGCCTGCTGTGATGGACGAGATGACCGCCCAGACAAGTGCGATAACGGCGACTGCGCCCGCGATCGGGAACAACAGCGCCCAATCATCCGCCAGGAAAGCGATAAGGGCGATAAGGCCTGATACGAGAAGGCCGAGTAGAAAATGCTTCATAATAGTATTCCTCCTGTATTTCTAGTTTCCTTCTTATTTTACTAAATGAGGAAGGCTGTGGGAAACATTGCGCAAAAAAAGATGTGGGAACTTCATGAGTCTTTTTCTGTGTGGTCGAGAAAATCAGAAACCCGTATTTTCCGAAGCTTATC
>NZ_JAPEHT010000214.1 GCF_028823615.1 Planococcus sp. A6 | reverse complement strand
TTTTTTTTGCCTTATTTAGTTCATGACTTTCTTTTCGAAACGGTTGATGTCAGCATCGGATCCAATGATGATCAGGATATCATCCCGCTCAATTTCCATATCCGCCTGCGGGGACACGATGATATCGTCCCCTCTTTTGATTGCGACGATATTGATACCGTATTTGGCGCGGATATCCAATTCGATCAAGGTATAACCAGCCAGTTTTTCGTTTGCTTTGATTTCCATGATTGAATGCTCGTCGGACAGTTCCAGGTAATCGAGTACATTGTTCGATAGGATGTTATGGGCGATGCGGATACCCATATCGCGCTCTGGATGCACGACTTTGTCTGCCCCGATTTTATGCAGCACTTTGGCATGGTAATCGTTTTGGGCTTTGACGGTGATTTTCTTGACGCCGATTTCCTTCAGCATAAGCGTCGTCAGGATGCTCGCTTGGATATTCTCCCCAATCGCAACGATGACCTGTTCGAAATTGCGGACCCCAAGAGATTTCAATACTGATTCGTCTGTCGTATCGGCAACGACAGCTTGTGTCGCGATCGAGGCAAATTCATCCACCCGCTCATGGTCTTTATCGATAGCCATCACGTCGGCGCCTTGTTCGATCAGTTCCCGGACGATGCTTCCGCCGAAACGCCCTAAGCCTATTACCACGAATTCCTTTTTCATGTCCATCCCCCATATTCTTGTTTGCTCTTATTCATCATATCCTTCTTTCTTCTATAAAAAAACCCCCGCTTATTTACGGGGATCTAGTGGCCTTGCAGGGCGATTCTCACAGTATTCGCAACTAATGTCGCTGCAGCGCTCTTCGCGCCATTCATTACAGCTCGCGCAATAGCTTGCGTCGAATTCATTATCGAAAGTTAAAGGATCCATGCACGTATGGCAAAACGTGTGGACGTCCATCCAATTGATGAACTTCTTGTCGGCTAATAGATAAAGCCCTTTTTCGTCTTGTTTGTAATTCATGATGGATGGTTTTTGCGCTACCCGATTTTTCGGGTCGAGGAAAAAATTCATCTTTCCGTTCAAGTTGATCACTCCCGTAGTTGGTTGGGCTTTTATGTCCCTGTCATCTGTCAATTTTGCACAACCGAAAACTTCTATATCAGTCTTTGTGGACTTTATGGTTTTTGCACTTTCTCTATAATAGTAATTGCCTTAGCTGATTGCAATAGATTCGGATTCATTTCCCAAAGTTTTTTTCCCTTGAATTTCAGCGCAGGTTTTGTATAATGAATAAATACTTTAACTAAACTAAAAGTATATTTTAACTAAACTACCCTCTGTTCATTCAATCATTCAAGCCATTTGCATTTATTTCATCTGAATGACGGGGTTCACACCACCTATCGCAATTTCTTTCTATATTGTACCACTACTGAAGAATCGAGGAGACTGTATGGAAATCGGCAAAAAGATCAAGAATTTGCGGCTAAAAAACGGTTTGACACAAGAAGAGCTCGGCTCGAGGACGGACTTGAGCAAAGGGTTCATTTCACAGCTTGAACGCGACATGAACTCCCCTTCCATCGAAACGCTGTTCTCTCTCCTTGAAGTTCTCGGAACGACTCCAAAAGAGTTTTTCACGGATGCTGAAGAGACAAAGCTCGTCTTCAAGGAAGAAGATCATACGGTCCACATCGACCGGGAAACTGGCTATGAAGTCGATTGGCTTGTTCCGACATCGAACAAAAAGGAAATGGAACCGGTTTACCTAACCTTGGAATCGTCGGGGCATTTCAAAACTTTCGAACCCTCGGCATCCGAAACCTTCGTCTATGTCCTAAAAGGTGAAGTTCGCCTGAATATTGGCAGCCGGGCCTATACAGCTAAAGCCGGCGATTCCATCTACTATAGCGCGGATCATGAACACCAATTAGCGAACCATTCGACGGGCCGTGCAGAAATGATCATCGTCGCGACGAAATCTTATTTATAATCCAGGAGGTATATTATGACAGACCAAGCGATCATCCGCTTTGATAATGTTGTCCAAACTTTCGAAGGCGCGGGCAATGTTTTGAACAACATCAGTTTTGAAATGGAAAAAGGTAAATTCTACACCTTGCTCGGCCCTTCCGGCTGCGGCAAAACGACGATCCTGCGATTGATCGCCGGATTCAATCAGCCAACGAGCGGTGACATCTATATTAAAGGCAAAAAAGTCAATAAGATCCCGGCAAATGAGCGGCAAGTGAACACCGTATTCCAGGATTATGCGCTGTTCCCTCATTTAAATGTATTCGAAAATGTGGCATTCGGCCTGCGCATCAAAAAAATCAAAAAAGTGGAAGTCGAGCGACGTGTCAAAGAAGCTTTGGCATTCGTCAATTTGAGCGGTTATGAAAACCGCGAAATTCACGAAATGTCCGGCGGCCAGCGCCAACGTGTTGCCATCGCACGGGCCATCATCAATGACCCGGAAGTGATTCTGCTCGATGAACCGCTGTCCGCACTCGACTTGAAGCTGCGCACCGAAATGCAATATGAATTGCGCGAGCTGCAGCAGCGCCTCGGCAAGACTTTCGTCTTCGTTACGCATGACCAAGAAGAAGCACTCGCGATGTCTGATGAAATTTTTGTCATGAATGCCGGAGAAATCCAGCAGAGCGGCACGCCGATGGATATTTACGATGAGCCGATCAACCGTTTTGTCGCCGATTTCATCGGGGAGTCGAATATTGCCGAAGGCGTCATGGTCGCTGATTACCGCGTCCGGTTTGCCAATAAAGAGTTTGAATGCGTCGATAGAGGCCTAAGTTCGAACGAACAAGTGGAAATCGTCATCCGCCCGGAAGATTTGGAGATCACCAAGCCGGAGACGGGCAAGATGGCCGTTCATGTCGACAGCCAATTGTTCAGAGGCGTCCATTACGAAATTTCCACATACGATGAAACAGGCAATGAGTGGCTGGTGCATTCGACAAAACGCGTGGAAGTCGGCGCACAAATCGGTCTTGATTTCGACCCGGAAGCGATTCACGTCATGCGCTTGAACGAATCCGAAGAAGCCTTCGATGCAAGGCTTGAGTCGTACGGAGCCGTTTCCAATGACTAATCGTTCATCGCGTCCATGGTACCTGGCACCTTATTATATATGGATTTTGTTATTCGTCATTGCGCCGATTGCACTCGTCGT
>NZ_JAPEHT010000213.1 GCF_028823615.1 Planococcus sp. A6 | reverse complement strand
AAGATTAAATGCAGTTTTCAAACTCTATAAACCCCACCGAGGGCGACTGCACTAGAGCGCCTAGTAACTTGCGTTACAAAGCGCTCTACGTGTCGCTTCACCCTAAAAAAGCCGATAATCAGAGGCTGTAATCCTGCGGAAACAGCCTCTAGATTCCTGTCTTTTTCTTCACGGCTGAACGAGTCGAAAAGCAAAAACCATATGACTAAAAACACCGAAACTTGAAGAAGTCTCTTTTGCATAGAGCTTTCTTGTTTCGGTGTTTTTTGATACTCCATATAAAATACTAATCGAAAGGCAGCTAGTATACGCTCAACGTTTTTGAATTTTGCTTTTCACGAACTCAGAGAATGTTTGGAAGATCTTTTCTCGTTGTTCAATTGTGAAGTCATCCAATCCAAAATACTTTTCAGCCAGCGCTCCTGTCTCGATTAATCGTTTCGTTCTCGCTTTTCGTTGTTCCCAGCTCGCTCTTCGCTGCGTTTCGTTTTGCAGCTGATTTTTTCTCTTTTGGAGATCGGTGATTTGCTTCTTTATCTCCTGAGACTTGGCCAGGTTATCGGATTTCGGATTCATGTACATCCCACGCCGTAGGTTGGTCTTCGCTGCCGTTTACTTGAACAGCCATCTTTTGAATCCATTCCATGGCTTCCTGTTCCGATTCCACGTTCCACATCTTCAGCACTTCAGCTCCGATGTTTTGCTGCATTTGCTTCTCCAGATTCTTTCGCTTTTCCTTTAGTTTCTCGATTTGCTCTTCGATGCTCGTGATCTTTTCAATGTTGTTTGCCATTGATCTTCACTCCTTTTTTAATTTATTGATTAAAATATTAACATATAAATTAAAATATTCAACGATAACTGGATAAAATATGGTATAATAAATTCCGAGCTTCCAAGCGAGTGCCCAGTTATACACCACCCGAAATTCGGGGTGGTGACCTGGTCCAAAGCCCTTCCGGGTTTGGGTTGTCGCCTTCGGATATTTTAAACAGAAAAAGAGGTGAGAGAACGTGAGCTATTTCCGACTGCAAGCCAATATCATCAGCAAGAAAACCCAATCCGCCGTGGCGAGTGCCAGCTACCGAAGTGGGGATGAGTTGTATTCCGAACGGGATGAAGAACTCAAAAGCTATCAGCAGCGCGAAGTAGCTCCGGTCTCGTTCATCCTCAAACCGGAACATGCGCCCGAGTGGACGTTAGAACGTGAAAAACTATGGAACGAAGTAGAGAAAATCGAGAAAGCCTGGAACGCCCAACTCGCTCGTGAAGTCTTGATTGCATTGCCAGTCGAGTTACCGGAAGACGCTCAACAAGAACTCGTCCAATCGTTCGTTCAAGAAGAATTTGTGGAAGAGGGGATGGTCGCAGATGTGGCCATTCACCGAGACAAAGAACACAATCCGCATGCGCACATCATGCTGACGGTTCGACCGTTCAATGAAGACGGCACGTGGGGGCAAAAGAAAACACGCCAATACGAATTCGACCAAAACGGCGACATCCTTCGCGATGAAAAGGGCGAGAAAATCTTCCAAACCGTTCCGTCTACTGATTGGAACGAACGCGAAACCTTGGTGAAATGGCGCATGCATTATGCGGACGCCATCAATGAATCGTTTAAAGAACATGGCATCGAACAAACCGTCTCGGCACTTTCGTTTGAAGCGCAAGGACTCGACCAAATCGCTGAGGTTCGCTTGGAACGAAATGAATACCAATACGTGAAGCGTTTAGAGGAAAAAGGGATCGAAGCGCAGACGTTCTATCATCAATTGAATCAAGAAATCCGGAAAAAGAACGCCGAAATTGCTCAGCTAAATGATAAAATTGTCTTTCTGTCTGCTAAGCAGAAACAGGCAGATGTTCAGATCGTCTTGCACCGTCACACAAGTGAAGTTACCGAGCAATTGAAAGAGGACTACGAAAAGAGCTGGCACTTCATGAAAGGGCGTCTAAAAGACAACTTCTCATTCGATGCGGTTCATGATCAGCTGCAGGGATTGTATCGCTGGGAAGAACGCAAAGTCGAACCGAAACAAGTCGAAGCCCAGGTCACGCATGCTATTTTGAACGCTTCTCACAAGGCGTATAAAGAACACAATTTCTCTGTCGTTAAGCAACAAGGATTCACTTCATCTGACTTCCGTTCACTCTTTACCGAGCGTTTGGATGCGTTTGAAGCGTTAACGGAATCTGTCGAGAAAGACCAACAAACGGTCGATCAAATCGTGGCACACGCTGAGCGAACATACCGGGCGCAAAGCTTAATTGTCCATAACGCCTTTAATGAGTTGTTCCCGGACATTGAGGAACGATTTGCGCACAATGACCGGACGGTGGCATACAAGTCGAATGTCCTGACAGCAATCCAAACGAACGACCGGATAGCCATTCCATCAGCTCATGAAATGAATCAGCACTTGCAGCTGCAGGAACTGAAAAAGGCATGTGAACAAGGCGAGAAAGCCAGTGAGCAAATCCGGATCCAAGCGTTGATTCGCAACAAGCTCGGCAGTGAAAAAGAACAGCTCGTGAAAGATGGCACAGACCTCAAAGCGATTTATGAAACGTCCGTCAAACTGAACACGACGCAGCAATTGATTGAACGCTACGAGGCGAAAGCGAAGCACATGAATCAGGAACTCAACACCTTGGTTCGAGAGACGTTCCCACAAGCGAAAGAGAAGCTGTTAAAAGACGTCGAGCAACTTCCGTTAGAGATGAAAACGGCTCTTCTGAAGCACTACACGCAACAGAACAAACTGACAAAAGCGCCGACTTTGAAAGCGTGCTTGCAAGTGGCGAAGAAAGACCAAAGCAAACAGGCGATGGCGTATCGTGCTTATCAAACAAAACCGGAGGCTCGATTCGCTGAACGCTTAGGCAGCTCACAGAAATCCCTTTCTCACTTCCCAACAGGGCAAGCCAGTACCGAACTGATTGAACAGTTGATTGACCAAACCGAAAGGGATCAGCACCAGGCACAACACGAGACGCCTGCACCGACGAAGCTCCGTCGAAAGAGCAAAGACAAACAGCTTCGCCGTGAACTCGGCTTGGAGTTTGAACTGTAAAAGCGAACTATTGAAAGGCGTGAACTTCATGATGAAAAAAACCTTACAAAAAGGCGCCGGCAAGAAAATCGCCGTTACGTTTCTTCTATCCTTGTTGATTGGATATGCCCTGACAGGCCTCTT
>NZ_JAPEHT010000212.1 GCF_028823615.1 Planococcus sp. A6 | reverse complement strand
TGCGTTCCAGTCGAAATACCTCGGCATGTCGCCTTGGGAATGCCCGGGCGCGTTCACGATCCTGTCTTATATGGAGCACGCGTACGGCATCTATCATCCAATCGGCGGCGTCAACCAATTGTCGGCGGCGATGGCTAAGGCAGTTAAGGAAATGGGCGGCCGCATCCATCTTGGAAAAGGCGTCCAAAAATTATGGATCGAGGACCGTAAAGTGAAAGGCGTCGACTTATATAACGGCAGCCGCGAAGCAGCGGATGAAGTAATCATCAATGGCGACTTTGCACACGTAATGACCCATTTGGTAGAGCCAGGCATTTTGAAAAAATATACCCCTAAAAAGCTCGACAAGAAAAAATATTCGTGTTCCACATTCATGCTTTATTTAGGACTCGACAAAAAATACGATTTGTCGCATCACACCATTGTTTTTTCAAAAGACTACAAGCGGAACGTCGAAGAAATGACGAAATCCCGCATCTTGTCGGCAGATCCTTCGATTTACGTCCAAAACGCCAGCGTCACGGATCCAACTTTGGCTCCGGACGGCAAGTCGGCGCTGTATATCTTGGCGCCGGTGCCGAATAATTTCAGCGATATCGGCTGGGAAAACGAACAGGAAGCTTTCCGTGAGCTGGTATTGGATATTATCGAAGAAAAAACCGATTTCAAGAATCTGCGTGAGCATATTGAAGTCGAGAAGATGCTGACGCCATTCGGCTGGGAATCGGATTACTCCGTATACCGTGGCGCCACATTCAATTTAGGGCATCAATTATCGCAAATGATGGTGTTCCGCCCGCACAATAAATTTGAAGAGCTCGACAATTGCTGGCTGGTCGGGGGCGGAACGCATCCCGGCAGCGGCTTGCCGACAATCCTGGAATCTGCCCGTATCACCACGAACGGCATCTTGAAAGAAGACGGCAAATCCGGAATTCCGATTGGCCCGCTTCCAAAAGTGGAGGGATATGTATGAAAATAGCCATGATCGGAGGCGGTGTCGGGGGCTTGATGGGCGCGCTGTATTTAACAAAGCTCGGCTATGATGTCACCATTTACGAAAAAGAACACAAACTCGGCGGCAGGATGGCGTTTGTGGAACGGGACGGCTTCCGAATCGATGAAGGCCCGACCATCGTCTTGCTGCCGGAAATGTTCCGCGATTTGTTCGCGCAAGCAGGAATCGATCCCGAAAGCATCGAATTATTACTATGCGACCCGCTTTATACAATCCGTTTCACAGACGGCAAAGTATATACAAAATACCCCGGGCGCGAACGGCAATTGCAGGAAGTCGAAGAGCAGTTCCCGGAAGACAAAGCAGGATTTATCCGCTTTATGGACGAAGGGCAGAAGCGCTTTGACATCGGCAAGCCCGCTTTCCTCGAACATGATTTTGTCCGCAAAGCGGATTTTTGGACATTCCGCAATATCCGCAATTTGATGAAGCTGAAACCACAACAATCTGTCCATCAGCTAATGGAGAATTATTTCAGGGACGAACGATTGCAACTGGCGTATTCCCTTCAGGCGCTGTATATCGGTGGGGATCCTTACCGCGCGCCGGCCATGTATTCACTTGTGCCGTTCAGTGAGCATGAGCACGGGGTTTACTATGTGAAAGGCGGCTATGCGAGCATCATCCCTGTCATGGAGCGGGAGTTGCGCAGCCGTGGCACTGAGATCCGGCTGGACACGGCTGTCAAACGCGTGGTGAAAAAAGATGGCCGTGCGACAGCGGTTGAAACTGAAACGGGCGTCGAGCCTTATGATGCGATCGTCTATAACGGGGATTTCCCCGGAATCAACCAATTAGCACCGATGAAAAAACAGAAAGAATACACGCCTTCTTCCGGCTGTGTGCTGTTGTACTTCGGATTGGACAAAGTCTATGAAGACGTAAATGTCCACCAATTTTTTATTGGTGATAATTATAAAGAGCATATGGAAGATGTGTTTGTCAGAGGACAGAAAACGGAAAATCCGGCGTTCTACACATTCCATCCTTCTGTCATTGACGATACCCTGGCTCCTGAAGGCAAATCGGTGCTTTATGTACTCGTGCCAGTTCCTTCAGGCACAGAAATCGACTGGAAAAATGACGAACAGTGGATCGGGCGTATTTTGGACCGGATGGAGACATTGTCGTTTCCAGGCATCCGGGAGTCAATCGAATGGATGGACGTGCGCACACCGAAAGATGCAGAAGCGTTTGGCTTGTTCAAGGGAGGTAGCTTCGGAATCGGCCCGACATTGCGGCAATCCGGAGTTTTCCGACCGCAGATTAAACCGGACGACACGGACAATTTGTATGCAGTGGGAGCTTCTGTCCATCCGGGCGGCGGCATCCCGATCGTCATGCAAGGAGCGAAATTGCTAGCCGACAGAATCCACAGCGATTTGAAAGAAAGGGGCGGTTCATGATGGAATTGAAGCAAGCCTATAGCTATTGCGAACGCATTATCGCCGATAATTCAAAGAGCTTTTATAAAGCATTTTCCCTTTTACCGAAAGAAAAACGCAAAGCCGTATGGGCGGTGTACGCCTTCTGCCGGAAAGTGGACGATATCGTCGATGAGGGCAGCCATCCTGAACCTGAGCTGAAAGCGTTCCGAAAGGACTTCGACGAATTTCTAGCAGGTTCAATTCAGTGGGACGATCCGATGTGGCTGGCGCTCGAAGACGTTTTTGAAAGCTACGATATGGACGCCAGCGCGTTTTACGGATTGATCAAAGGCCAGGAAATGGATTTGACGATCAATCGCTACAGAACGCTTGATGAGCTATTGGATTATAGCTATCACGTTGCGAGTACGGTCGGCCTGATGCTGTTGCCGATACTCGCACCTGGGCGTACGGCCCTGTTGAAAGACGGCGCGATTTCGCTTGGCTACGCCATGCAAATCACCAATATCCTGCGTGATATCGGAGAAGACTTGTCGATGGACCGCATTTATTTGCCGCAGGACATCATGCGCAAATACGGCCTTGCAGAGGAAGCGCTAGGAAGCGGCACGGTGTCGGAATCGTTTATCCAAGTGTGGGAAGAACTCGCCAGTATAGCGGAATTCCATTATGACCGCGCATTTGAAACGATCAATGATTATCCGTTGTCCTCCCGCGTGCCGGTCAAAGGCGCCGCGCTTGTCTACCGGGAAATCCTGTCGACGATCCGTTCGAAAGAATATACGGTGTTTCACGAAAAGCATTATGTCACGGACGATTCCAAACAGTCCATATTGCAATGCTTATAAAATAGAAAAAG
>NZ_JAPEHT010000211.1 GCF_028823615.1 Planococcus sp. A6 | reverse complement strand
TCGTTCAGCTTTTTTCACGATAGCGCGCAATGGCTTCAATCCGATTGCTCGCTTCGAGTTTATCAAGAATCGTGGAGATGTAATTGCGCACTGTCCCTGTTGTGATGAACAGCTCTTTGGCGATTTCTTTCGTGCTGCGCCCTTCCGTGATCAACTCCATCACTTGCCGCTCGCGTTCAGTGAGTGGATTGCTGCCCGCATACGCGAGGTCGACGAGTTCCGGTGCATAAATCCGCCGGCCGTCCATAATGGTGCGAATCGATGTCCCCAGCTCTTCGCTCGGGCTGTCTTTCAAGAGATAGCCACTGACACCCGCTTTTCGTGCCCGTTCGAAATAACCTGAACGCGCGAAAGTCGTCAGGATAATGGTTTTACACGGGTGGTCTTTCAGGGCTTCTGCCGCGTCCAAACCACTCTTGACCGGCATTTCAATATCCATGATGCAAACGTCGGGGTTCAGCTCCTCGACTAAGCGGATCGCCTCCTCCCCATTCGACGCCATGCCGACCACTTCCAAATCGTCTTCCAGATCTAGTAACGACCCGAGCGCGCCAAGCATCATGCGCTGGTCTTCTGCCAGTACAATTCGAATCATGAATTTCTCGCCTCCATATCTTGATAAAGAATGACATTCGGCACCCGGATATTCAAAGTTGTGCCGTCCATTACTTCAATATCGACTTGCCCATTGACAAAGTCCAGGCGCTCACGCATTCCCGCAAGCCCATTCCCTTGAACAAGTGGATTGCCTTCTGGAAAGCCGACGCCATCGTCTTGCACTTGCACGAGGATTTCATTCGGCGTCTGCTTGATCAGCACCGTACAGCGGGACGCTGCACTATGTTTCACAACATTGGTGACCGCTTCCTTCAAGCACATGCTCAGCACATGCTCCATTAACAGCGGCGTGTTGTTGAGTTTGGCATTGCCGTAAAAGACGAAATCGATATCCGCGGCACGGAGAATCTGTTGGATGCGCAATAATTCGTCTTCAAGTTTCGTACCGCGCATATCCGTCACCAGTTCCCTCACTTCCTTCAAGGCGGTGCGTGCAGTTTGGCGGACATCCTGGATTTCAGCTGCGGCACGTTCCGGGTCTTTACTCAATAGTTTCCCCGCCAAGTCACTTTTCAAGCCGATTAATGACAATTTCTGGCCGAGTGTATCGTGGAGATCGCGCGCTATCCGTTCGCGCTCCTCGATCAGTACGAGCTGCGATATTCGCTTATTGGCATCTTCGAGCGCTCCTTCAAGCTTTTCACGCTTGTGCCGGTTATACGTATTGAATGGCAATAAGATAACACCGAGAACACTTAAAATGATGAACGGCAATTGCGTGATATACAGATTGAAATCGGCCAATAAGCCGTAGATGATCGCGGCGAGCGTTGTTCCAATATGCAAGCCGTAAATGATGAAAAAGCCGACTTTGCTGCGGATATTGCCGATAAAGAACGCCAAAAAAATCGCCAGGTATACATAGCCGAATAGAAAGATCATCGCGACATTGATGATCATCTCGACGCTTACCCATAAGTACACAAGAAACGAATGCGAACTGAACGACAAGCGGTAAGCGATGAAAAACGCCACCAGCAGGATGATGCCTGCTGCGATTTCAGTTGGGGAAGATGAACGGAAAATGAAAAAGAACGGCAAAATGCAAAAGATCGTCCATGCATAAATGCTCAACCACGTATTGCGGGGGAAAATTTGATACCAGTTTTGCATAACTGCCTCCTAAAGTTTCTTTGCTACCATCATACCAAAGCTCATGGACAAAGAGAAAACCTGCGCAGTTTACCAGTTACAAACAAGCTTTTCCGCAAAGAAAAAACTGTTCTTGCCTCTAGGAGGAGGCAAGAACAGTTCCACTTTATTGCTGTGCGGTCCGGGATTCACCAAGCAAATGCTTGATGGCACCGAATGTAACAAATCTCTTGTTTTCTTCATCGTACACTTTGTACTTCAAGGATTGAAAGCTTGTCTTCAAGTTGACCGTCGTCGCTTTTTGCAATGGCGGCGTGGAAACATGCGCTTTTTCCAAGTTGTAGTTCGGAACGCGCGGGCTCAAGTGATGGACATGGTGGAAACCGATGTTGCCAGTCACCCATTGCAGCACTTTCGGCAATTCGTAATACGAGCTGCCTTCGATTGCCGCTTTCACGTAATCCCATTCGCTTTCGTCCTCGAAATAAGAATCTTCGAACGTGTGCTGGATGTAGAACAACCAAATGCCAAGTGCCCCAGCTGTAAACATGATTGTGCCTTGGATCAGCACGAATGCCTGCCAGCCGATCGCCAAGATCATGATTGTGTAAAGGACCACTAGTGAAGCATTGATTAAGTACGTGTTGTTGCGTTCTTTCTTCCGTGCATCTTTACGGTTGAAGCGGCTTGAAATCAAGACCAGGAATAACGGCCCTAACCCAAACATTACGAGAGGGTTACGGTACATACGGTACTTGAAGCGTTCCCATTTGGAAGCTTCTACATACTCGTCGATTGTCATGACCCAGATATCGCCGACTCCGCGCTTGTCGAGGTTGCCGCTCGACGCGTGGTGGATGGCGTGCTCGCGTTTCCATTTTTCATAAGCGAAAAGTGTCAATATGCCGGTAATCGTTCCGACGATTGCGTTCGCTTTTTTATTTTTGAAGAACGATCCGTGTGTGCAGTCATGGAAAATGATGAACATACGGACGACAAATCCAGCTGCGATAACGGAAATCCCTACTGTCAGCCAAACGGAAACATCCAGTGCGAGATAAGCTAAAAACCAAAGAATGAAAAATGGGGGTATCGTGTTAATCATTTGTTGAACACTTGCTTTAACATCTGCTTTTTCGAAAGGGGCGACAAACTTACGTAATTGCGCTGTCTTTTCTTTGCTCATATCTTGTCTTCCTCCTAGAATGGGCGTCGTGCCCATCGGTGTACTTGTTAACCATCATATTACGCTCCTACCCCCTTCTTCATAAGACATAAACGTCTGTTTCTGAGTATGACACCTGTCATGGTTTTTGCTTTTCCATAACTTTCTAAAATCAAGAAAAACGTGTATACTGAATTATATGCAGAATAATCTGAATAGAGGTGAACACTATGACAGGACTGGTAGCTGTCATCATGATCTTTTCCATTCCCCTCGTCGCTATCTGGACGGACTATTTGACCAAAAAGAAAAAAATGCATCAACGTGCTTTGGAGACGGAAGTGGAACTCGAAAAGCTCAAGCATGACAATTACGTCATCGAAACACAGAAGCTGCGGCTGGAACTCGAGCAGATGAAACTCGACGATGCCCTGAAGCACCA
>NZ_JAPEHT010000210.1 GCF_028823615.1 Planococcus sp. A6 | reverse complement strand
ACGACTCCATTCTATTTCGCAATGGATTTATAGACTTCTTCGACACTCTCTAAAAACCCCTTCGCAAAATGCGAAGGGGTTTTTTATCAGTTCTTTTCCTGGCCGTCGTGGATGGCGAGCAGGCGTTGCTTCAAATCTTCTTCCATGCGGCCGATCTCTAGCTCTGCCGCTTTGCGGTTGCGGCGGCCTTCTGCCTGGATCTTCAATGTTTCTTCGATCGTTTCAAGCAAATTCTCCTGGGTCTGCTTCAAGGTTTCGATTTCGACGATGCCGCGCTCGTTTTCACGTGCGGTTTCGATCGAATTCATCTTGAGCATTTCCGAGTTTTTCAATAGCAGGTCGTTTGTGGTGGCGGTCACTTGTTTTTGCGCTTCGACCGCTTTCATCTGCTTGTTCAAGGTCAAAGCGATGGCAATCTGGTTTTTCCATAACGGAATGGATGTCATGATTGATGATTGGATTTTTTCTGCGAGCGTTTGGTTGGTCTGTTGGATCATGCGGATCTGCGGAGCGCTTTGGATGGTGATTTGGCGCGACAATTGCAAGTCATACAGGCGTTTTTCCAAGCGATCGACATACTGGACCATATCGTTCACTTCCTGATAGGCCATCTGGTCGTTGGATGCTTCCGCTTTCTTGCGCAGTGCCGGAATCGTTTCGTTCATGATTTCGTCCCGTTTGATTTCCGCTGCTGCGATATAGACGTTCAAAGCCTGAAAATAAGTCTTGTTCTGGTCGTATAATTGCTCGAGCATCTGGACATCTTCCAACAAGCCTCGTTTCGAATGGTCAAGTTGGATGCTGATGCGGTCGACTTGCGTGCTTAACTTCTGGTATTTGCTCATCATTTCCTGAACGGAATACTTCGCGCGGTTGAACACTTTGCGCAGCCCTTTTTGCTTTTTCTGCGTCAGTTCTTCCGGGTTTAGCTGTTCGAGCTTTTTCATGAGATCATGCAGCACATCGCCGACAGGGCCGATATCCTTTCGCTGTACATGATCGAGCATTTTATGCGAAAACTGGCTCAGCTGGTTTTGGGCATTGGCACCATATGTGAGGATGGCTTCGCGGTTGCCGGTCGGTATTTGCTTGGCCAATTCGCGTGCTTTTTCCTGTTCTTCGGCACTCAGGCGGTCGAGCAGCGCGACAGGCTGCCCATCCGTCTGCGCCAACTGTGTTTGCGAGGATGCTTCCTCCATGCCGAAAGGGGTTCCAAGAAGCTCATCCAACTCATTTCTCGTCTGATTGTTGGTCATTTTCCATGTCTCCTTTATGTTCGATTTGCTGTTGCTGGTCGATCGTTCTCGTATTGTGCTGGTCGACAGCGAGCCGCGCATAATCGAGTTCCATGCGCAATTGCTCAACGTCCGTAGACAGCACGCGCTTCAAGTCGGCTTCCATTACTTGCTGCAATGAACGAAGCATTTCACGCGTTTCCTGGAGCGCAATGCGCATCTCCATGTCTTTGACGGGCTGCCCGACCAATAATGTATATTTGCCGGTCAATTCGATGGCAGAATCCAGATGCGAATAGAAGAACGGTTCTGCCAAATAGAATTTACGCGGGTTTTGCTGGACAATAAGTAGAATTTTATTGGCGATTTTGACCATATCCATTAATTGCTTGAAAGAGGAAATGGAACGCACTTTATAATATTGGCTTTGCAAGGTTTTGATTTTTTCTTTGCCTTCCTTGATCTGCACGCGGATATTCCGGTATTCGCTTCTGGTCATGCCGAGCTGCTTGGAATCGCTCGACAGCTGGTATTGCTTCATCGACGTATTGCTGGCAAAATAGGTGCCGGCAGCAACTGCACCAGAAGCAAGCAGCCCGATTTCCGCGCCTAAATAAAGGATCGGAAACATAGCGGACATGAGAGGGAGGCTGACCGATTGTCTTTTAATGAAGTTTTCGATCGGCTTAATGGGTTTCATGCTTTAACCTCCTTAACGGCTACTAAACTATACGTGCGGCGCAGGAAAAAGTTTCATCGCGCGCGTCTCTATCCCTTATTTTACGTGAACGGGAGAGCCAATACAAACTTCCGGACCGTTAGCAGCCTGACACATTAGCGCTTTACAAATTCCCATTAATTTGGCATAATGCTTATAAGGATTTTTTAGAAAGCCAAAAAAATAGTTTGGAAAAAATTCAGAAAGTTTTTAGATTTGTTTGACTTTTATAGTCAATTTGATATAATTAAGGTAATTCAACATACGAACTTCCGCAACAGCTATTCACATATTCCCAAAAGTGATCAGCAAGTGTCGGTACTTTTGGGAATATGTGAATTTTTTTATGAAAGTTCGCATATTGAAAAATTTTTCTTACCACAGGAGGTAATTTAACATGCAAGAAGGTACAGTAAAATGGTTTAACTCAGAAAAAGGTTTTGGCTTCATCGAAGTTGAAGGCGGCGACGACGTATTCGTACACTTCTCAGCGATTCAAGGCGAAGGCTTTAAAACGCTTGACGAAGGACAGCGCGTAGAATTTGAAGTAGAGGAAGGCAACCGCGGACCTCAAGCTACTAACGTAACTAAACTTTAATTCTCCAATCCAAGAACTGCCGTAATGGCAGTTCTTTTTTGATGGATTTTTTCCTAGGCGGTTTCCATTGTTTAATCTTCCGTCTTAGTCGGGTATATCTAAATTAGAATACCAAGAATATTGAAGGGGGATTTATCCATGCAAGGAAAAGTCAAAGAATTTAATGACGACAAAGGATTCGGCTATATCGAAGGCGATACAGGCGAATTGTTCTATTTCGAAACGATCAACATCAATGAAGAGGGCTTCCGCCGCTTCATGCCGAACCAACACGTTGAATTTACCATTTACGACGGTGCTCCCGGCAAGGAACGGGTAGCGACGAACGTTACATTAGTCTTCTAATTGCCGGATGAAAGGGGAACGCATATGGGTAACGAATATTTAAAAAAGCCATTGCCAAGTGAAGAGAAACAACGCGATTTCTATCAAAAGCTTCGTGTCAGGGTACACAATTGGCTCGAGAGCAAATCATCAAAACTGGATTCCGCTGGCCAGTTCGTCTTATTTGCACCAGACCTTTTCCACTTATTGACCCGCTTGCTGCTGGACAGCCGGATCGATAAGAAAAGCAAAGCCTACGTCGGTGCTGGCGTGCTTTATTTCATGGCGCCGATTGATTTTCTCCCGGAAATTTTAGTCGGGCCGGGCGGGTTCATGGACGATGTCATCGTCGCAGTCTACGTCATCAACACGGTCTTGAACCGCTTCCCGAAAGAAGTCGTGACCGAGCATTGGGCGGGAGACGAAGATCTGTTGAAAGTGCTCAGCAAACTGGCGAATTCCGGTGACCGTTGGGCAGCGAAGTTGCCAGCCGGAAAAGCCGTTAAACGCTTCCTGAAATAAATCCAAAGCACAAAAAAG
>NZ_JAPEHT010000020.1 GCF_028823615.1 Planococcus sp. A6 | reverse complement strand
GCGACGTGACCAATGGCCGCGCCTTGACGCTGCGCGCGTTGTCGGAAAATGTCTTCTCGTATGTTTTGATCTTTATTTTGGTCGCGACTTTGTTTGGCTTGTTCGGGCTTTCCGTGGCGAGCCTCATCGCCGGTGCGGGAATCGTCGGCCTCGCGATCGGTTTTGGCGCACAAGGTCTCGTCAGCGATGTGGTCACCGGCTTCTTCCTATTGCTGGAGAAACAGATTGACGTTAACGATTATGTAACGGTCGGTGCCATTGACGGCGTGGTCGAATCAGTCGGGTTGCGGACGACGCAAATCCGCAGCTTCGACGGTACCTTGAATTTCATTCCAAACCGCGATATTACGACCGTCAGCAACCATTCGCGCGGAAATATGCGGGCACTCGTGGATATTGGCGTGTCTTACGACGAAAACATCGACGAAGCGATGGCCGTGCTGAAAACAGTATGCGAAAAAGTTGGGAAAGACAATGCTGCCATCGTTGAAGGACCGGATGTCATCGGCGTTCAGGCGTTTGGTGCATCAGATGTCACCCTGCGCATTATTGCCAAGGCGAAAAGCGGAGAGCAATGGGGAGTGGAACGCGAGCTGCGCAAATCCATTAAGGAAGCACTCGATGCTCATGATATCGAAATTCCTTTCCCACATCAGGTGACGATTCACAAAGGTTTGGGGAATCCTGCCCAGTCATAAGAGAGTAATAGGAGAGAAGGATCGGCACTGTCTAATCAGTGCCGGTCCTTTTTGTTATAGGTGCCTAATTAATTATCCTAATATTATAATGAATATAGGGTTTTATTTCTCTTTTAATGGGTATTTTGAATAAGAAGAGAGAGGTGCTAAATGACTACGGATGGACAATTGTTGGAAAGACTGAAGTTTAGAGACAAAGCCGCCTTGGAATTGATATATGATGAATACTATTTATTGTTATGGAAAGTCTGTTATCGGGAATTTAACGACCACGCGGTGTGCGAAAACGTCCTAACAGAGGTGTTTCAACGATTGTGGGAAAATCCGCAGCAGTTCAGCGGGGATAAACGCCTGATGTTCTATTTGATTGAGTGTGTGAACGGCAAAATCAGGTGCAGGAAGCGAACGCAAAGGTGCCAACTTCATAGTGAGAAGACATGTAGCTAAATATTTTTATAAAATGGAATAATATTACTAATTAAATTAAGTTTTTATCTATTATTGTTAATATGTCAGACTTTATAATAGAAGACTCTTATCCTGCGCTGCGCATTGTGGGAAAGAGTCTTTTTTCTAATCGGTAAGGATGAAAACGGAAAAAACTTTCTATTGTTAATATTGACAACAATACTCAACAGATGTAGATTTTAGTCAATTGAACCATTAAAGCCGGTAAATGATATAGAGGCTGATACGGAATTAAACGAAGGTCCATCACTAGTGCAATAAGCTTTAGAGTGGATCTTTTTTTAAGGATTATAGAAATGAGGAAATGACTTGAAAAAGCAATTTATCGTAATCGGCCTTGGGAGATTTGGCAGCAGCATATGCAAAGAATTGTTCAAGCTAGGGCATGATGTGATGGCAATCGATTCATCGCCGGAACGCGTAGACTTAATGCGGAATTACTCTTCCCATGCCGCCGTGGCGAATGCGACAGACGAAGCGAGCTTGAGGGAACTTGGGGTGCGGAATTTTGAACACGCGGTCGTGGCGATCGGCGAGAATATGCAGACGAGCGTACTGTGCACATTGATGCTTAAGGAAATCGGCATCCCGCTCGTATGGGTTAAAGCGAAAGACTTGCAGCACCAGATGATCCTTGAAAAAGTGGGGGCGGACCGTGTCATCCAGCCAGAAAAAGAGATGGGTATCCGCATTGCGCATCATATGGACTCGGAGAAAGTCGTAGATTACATCGATTTATCGGAAGACTATAGCATCGTGGAATTGGTGGCTTCAGAGAAATTGATGGATCAAAGTTTGCTCGAACTGGACATCCGGGCGCGATACCAATGCACGATTCTCGCCATCAAGCGAGGAGATGAAGTGAACGTCGCGCCGATGCCGGACGATCAGGTAAAGTTGAACGATGTGCTGGTTGCTATGGGACATCGTAATGATTTAAAACGGTTCGAGGCGAAAGGAATTTAGTTGATTGTGATTTCCATTGAATTTATCAAGAGGCAAACTTCGATCGAAGTTTGCCTCTTTTGTTTTGAACAAAATCTTTTGTAGAAGGAAAAGGTAGGGCGAAGTGGAATAGAGTAACGAAGATAACCGAATTACAAGGAAAGAAGAAAAGGAGGGAAAAGTATGACAAAAGTCTGTTTTGGAATGATCGCCTCACTCGATGGCTTTATCAGCGACCGGCATGGAAAACTCGATAAGCTTTACGAAAGCTTCAAGCCCAATGATGAAATTAATGAGGTGATGGCGAAAACAGGCGCGGTAGTGATGGGCCGCCGAACTTACGACATGACCGACGACCCGGATGCCTACGCTGACAATTACGAATTCCAGGTGCCTATTTTTGTCTTGACGCATCATCCGCCGGCCAAGCATCCAAAAGAAAACAAGAATTTAAGCATTACGTTCGTGACCGATGGCATCGAATCCGCAGTCCGCATGGCAAAAGAAGCCGCAAGGGTGCAGGATGTGGTCGTCCTCGGTGCCGATGTGGGCCAGCAAGCATTGCGTGTGAATCTGGTGGACGAATTGCAAATTGCATTCGCCCCGCTGCTGCTCGGGACAGGAACCCGCATGTTTGAACATTTGGAAGACCTGGAGATTCAATTGGAAAAAGTCCGGACGATTGAGACGAATGAGCAAATGGAAATTTACTACAAAGTCATCGGATCGTTGTCACAAAAAGATGCAGAAACGTAAAAATCAAAGGATAACGTATGGTTAGTGTGTGGATAAACACCTTGTTTCATAGCTTTTTGAGAAAATCTGACAGTAAAAGCCGGGAAATGAATCGCATTTCCGGCCTTTTCTAATGGAGAGAATTAAAAGGTTAGGAAAAATCACCGTATTTCATCATGCTCATCCTATTGCACGTTCTCATTTCCTGTCCATTCGAATTTCCATTAGAATGGAGAAAACAACCGGAACGAAAGGAAGTGCCGAAATGGACATGAAGATTTTTATCGTGGAAGACGATCAGGCGATTTTCCAATCGTTGAAGGAAAGCTTGGGCAAATGGGGGATGCAAGTGGTCGGTCCCGGATCTTTCGACGATGTCCTGGGCAGTTTTATGACTGAGCAGCCGCAATTGGTCATCATGGACATCCAGTTGCCGGTGTATGACGGCTTTCATTGGTGTCGTGAAATCCGGGCGATTTCGAAAGTGCCGATTATTTTCCTGTCTTCGCGCGACCACCCGATGGACATGGTCATGTCGATGCAGATGGGTGCAGATGATTATGTCCAAAAGCCGTTTCATTCGGATGTGTTGCTGGCGAAAATCCAGGCGACGTTGAGACGGGTTTATTCATACGGCGAAGAAACTTCTGACGTATTGGAATGGAACGGGGCCATGATTGATTTAAAGCGCGGCATCATCCGGCTCGGCGGCAAGGAAGCTGAACTGACGAAAAATGAATTTTTCATTTTAACGGTCCTCGTCGAAGCGAAAGATGAAATCGTTTCCCTTGATGAGATCATCCGCAAGCTATGGGACGACGAGCGGTTCGTCAACGACAACACCTTGACCGTCAACATTACGCGGCTGCGTCAAAAACTGGCGGATTTGGGACTCGGCGATGCCATTTTGACAAAAAAAGGCTTGGGCTACGTGGCCGTCACTTTATAGAAAAGAGGGATTCGATGTTTTGGGCTTATGTGAACGACATAAAAAGCTGGATCTTCTTTTTTATTGCGGCGTTGGGAGCTGCGGATGCACTTCTTTGGCTTGATGCAGGCCTTGCGGTTGAATTTTCTTCGCTGCTGTATATGAATGCCTTGCTGCTTATTGCGCTGATGGTGTTCGTCATCTGGCGCTACAGAAGAGAAACGGCCTATAGCCGGCAACTGGTGCGTTTGGAAGGCGAAGCAGCAGCCGATTGGCATGAGCTGTTGCCTGAAGCGAAGTTCAAGCGCGATGAGCAGATGAACGAAGTGCTGCAGACAGCCGCCGCAACAATGGCCGCCCAATTAAATGAATTGCGCCAGCAGAACCTCATCCAAGGGGATTACACTGCCGCTTGGGTACACGAAGCAAAAGCACCGCTGACAGCGATTCGCCTGTTGATCGACTCGAATCGCTCAGCCCCCGGCATGCAGCGGATCGAAGCGGAATGGCTGCGCCTGTTCTTACTGATCGACCAGCAATTATACATATCGCGGCTGTCTTCTTTAGAAGCCGATTATGCAGTGGATAAGGTAATATTAAAAGACATAGTAGCTCCTGAAGTCCGTGAATTGATGGCTTGGTGCAGGGAAAAGGATCTGGAAATTGAATTGGACGGGTTGGACAAAACCGTCATGAGCGATAAGAAATGGGGCCGATTCGTCTTGCGCCAAATTTTATCGAACGCAGTGAAGTACAGCCCGCAAGGCGGCACAATCCATATTTCAGCGCACATAGACAGCACGGGCCACAGCATCTTATCCGTTCAAGACGAGGGGCCAGGGATACCGGAACACGACTTGCCACGCATTTTTGACAAAGGCTTTACGGGCGGCACAGGGCGGCTCCATAACGCAGCGACAGGGCTCGGGCTTTATTTGGCAAAAACGGTGTCGGATAAAATCGGCATCACGCTCACAGCAGATTCCCGGACGGAACACGGGACCACGATAGAAATAGCGTTCCCGCTGGAAAACGACTTTGATCATATCCGTAAGTGACATCATCGTCACATTGGCCTCCCGGTTTGTCACCCAAATCAAACGACCCGGCCATTGTTGCGCAGTAAGATAAGGGGAGAAGTTTACAGGGAGGCTATCACATGACGACAGAAAATAAAACAATCACACAAAAAACAAGCAAGCAAACCGTGTTGCAAGCGCACGATGTCCGGAAATCTTTCGGTGCGCGAGGCAATGTCCAGCAAGTGCTGAAAGGCATCGACCTGCGTGTGGCGGAAGGGGAATTTGTCGGCATCATGGGCGCGTCGGGAGCAGGCAAGACGACTTTGCTCAACGTTCTCGCCACCATCGACCGGGCGACTGAAGGCACCATCTTGATCGACGGCGCCGATATTTCCAAGATGAAAGATGCTGAGCTGTCCGCTTTTCGCAGAAACCAACTCGGCTTCATTTTCCAGGATTATAATTTGCTCGATACATTGACGGTAAAAGAAAACATTTTGCTTCCGGTATCGCTCGGGAAGATGAAGAAACAAGCGGCGGAGGCCCAGTTCCAGTCGATTGCAAAAATCCTCGATATTGAAGCGCTCGCAGATAAATATCCGCATGAAATTTCAGGCGGGCAAAAGCAGCGTACCTCAGCAGCCCGCGCGCTTATCAACCAGCCGTCACTTGTGTTTGCCGACGAACCGACAGGCGCACTCGATTCGAAATCCGCCTCATCGCTTCTCGGGACGATGGCAGACGTCAACAAGCAGCAAGGCGTGACCATCATGATGGTGACACACGATCCGCTCGCGTCGAGTTATTGCAGCCGCGTCGTTTTTCTCAAAGACGGCAATGTCTATTCGGAGCTGTATAAGGGAGACAAAACGAGACAAGCCTTTTTCCAGGAAATCCTGAATGTGCAGGCTGTGCTCGGGGGTGACAGCGTTGACGCTCTTTGATCTCGTCAAACGCAGCATGCGTAAAAACATCAAGCATTATTACCTGTACTTTTTCGCATTGATCCTCAGTGTCGTGCTGTATTTCGTGTTCGCGACCTTGCAGCACGACGCGGCAGTCGCCGAACAAGGCACAGGAACGATGGGCACCGCATTCCAGGTGGCTGGAATTTTGCTGATCGTGATCGCCGGCATTTTTATCGTCTACGCCAATGCCATTTTCTTGAAAAGAAGAAGCCGGGAAATCGGCTTATACCAATTGATCGGGCTGACTAAGCGCGCCGTCGCCAGGCTATTGATCCTCGAGAACATGCTTCTTGGCATCATGGCGCTGATTGTCGGGATTGCTGTCGGCATGCTCGTTTCCCGCGTCTTTTTATTGCTGCTCATGAAGCTGATCGGCTACGAGGCGTTTATTGAAGTATCGTTCTCTACAGCGGCGGTCACACAAACCTTCTTTGTCTTCATCGCTATTTTCGTGTTGACGACCATCCAGATGGTGTTTACGGTGTACCGCAATTCCTTGCTGTCTTTATTCAATTCCGAAAAGCAAGGGCAGCACCCCCGCAAGCCGAAGACCGCCATTTCCGCTGTTTTGGCATTGCTTGGCATCGGGCTCATCGCATTTGGTTATTGGCTGTCGGGACGCATGTTAAACGAAATGCTGTTCTTTAACATGCTGGCGGTATTGGCTACTGTCATCCTCGGTACTTATTTAATATTCCGAGTGACGATCAGTTGGCTGCTGTACCGCATCCGCCGCAGTAAAAACGGCCACCTCGGACTGGAAAACAGCTTGTCTTTGGCACCGCTCATGCACCGCATGAAAAGCAATGCCAATTCACTGACCATCATCACCGTGCTGTCGGCGATGACCTTGACGATGACCGCGGCAGCTTATTCCATGTACTATTCGACAGAGCGTGAAACACAGGCGATCATGCCGTTTGATTTGATGTTTGAAAATGAAGCCGGCCTGGCGGATGAAATCAGCGAGGAACTCGAGAGCAACGGGATTTCCTATCAACGCGAAGCAGTAGAAACTTTTGTCGTACCCGCTGAATTCGAAGAAAAGCCAGCTCCGTTTTTAGAGCGGGCAACAGACATCGCTGTGCTCAGCAGCGAACAATTGCAGCAGGCTGGGATCGATGTCAGCGCGCCGGAAAACGGCGAAGCGAGCTTCCATGACGTATCGGTCTCGACGCTTTTCAATTCGGTGGATTTGCCGTTCGACCTCACCTTCCAAGACGAAGTGCCAACCACTTTGTCCGTTACGGAAATCGCCCAATACAATGTGCTCAATTGGTCCTTCTTCACAAGCCAAATTGTGGTGAACGAAGAAACCTACCAAACGCTGAAAGAACAGCTGGCCGGTGAGTCAGGTGAGACGGCACTTCAGCAAATGGACGGATTCCATATTGCGGAACAGGATATGGCCGCGGCATCTGCCATTTACCAGCAGGACAAGTACAAAACTTCGGATCTTCACGTCGATTATTACTCGTCTTATGAAGAGTCTGTCCAGTCGAATGGATTGCTCATATTCATCGCTGGATTTTTAGGGCTGGTGTTCCTCATTTCGACCGGAAGCATTCTGTACTTCAAGCAAATGACCGAAGCCGAACAGGAAAAACAAAGCTACGCGACATTGCGCCAGCTCGGCTTCACGGTCAAAGACATCATGCGCGGCATCGTCCGCAAACAGGCCTTTGTTTTCGGGCTTCCACTGGCCATTGGCTTGGCGCACTCCATCTTCGCCATTCAAGCCGCATCATTCCTGTTCCGGACGGATATCTTGTTCCCTGCGTCGGTTGCGATGGGTGTCTATGCGTTGATTTATCTGGTTTTCGCTGTCTTAGCAGTTGGTTATTACAGAAAAACGGTAAAAGCGGCTCTATAAGATGAAAGTGCGAAAGAGAAGATTCTCTTTCGTGCTTTTTTGCTGGGTAATATATTTAAGCCAAAGAGTATCGAAGAAGGTTTGAAAAACAGGATTCTATTGTATTCAATAAATGGTAGAATTTAGTTAATTAATAATCGTTGAAAGGAAGATATGGTGACTGGAAAAAATTTAACGAGTATTTTATTAACTTCGCTTTTATTGCTGTCAGCCTGTTCATTATTTGAAACAAATCAAAAGAAAGAAGTTCTAGAAAATACTTCCTCCCATGAAAATTTGCCAACTACCTTCATTAATGGAGAAACTGCAGTTTCAATGCAAAGCGATGAAGAAAATTACACTCTTCCTGTCGATGAGATAATATTAATCATTTCCAACTCGGGTTCAAGTAATGTCGGGTTCGGTGAGCATCGAAGCTTGGAAAAATTACAAGAAGACACATGGTATGAAGTTCCTTACAGAGAGCAATTTGCTTTCACGGACATTGGTTTAGGTTTGGGGGCGGGAGAGAGCTTGGAGCAGGAGATGCCACTTGAATTTTTGGACTACGATTTGACGGCCGGAACATATCGGATCGTCAAAACCTTTTATATTAATGAAGGAGTGGAAGAGATCGCTTTAGCGGCAGAATTTGAAATCAAGAAGTAGTTCGCGATATTGAAACATGGAATCGATTCTAGAGTAGCGAAGGCGGTATATATTTATGCACTGATTATTTCCTCGGAAATAATGGAGCTAAATGAACTTGGAACGCTTTTTAACAGGATAGGAGTGTAACAATGATTGAAATTCGAAAAGCTGAAAGCCATGACGCAGATCAAATCGTGCAGGTCATCAAAAACGCTGAGAATTCAGGATACATGATGTTCAATCCAGGCGAGCGGCAAATTTTACCCGAATCGTTCGCAAAGTTCATCGATGTGTTGAGTGCCAAAGAAAAATCAGGTGTTTTTATTGCGTGCGAAGAACATCAAGTTCTAGGATACCTAATTGTCCAAAATGAAAATCCCCAGCGAATTTCACACCGCGCTTATATTGTGGTAGGTGTCCATAGCGATAGCCGTGGTACAGGCGTGGCTTTATTTTCCCATGTCATCACTTGGGCAAAATCCGTCGATCTCCATCGTTTGGAACTGACAGTAATAGCAGAAAATGCATCAGCAGTTACTTTATATCAGAAGATGGGGTTCGAAATTGAAGGCGTGAAACGGGATTCGCTTTTCATCAATGATTGCTATGTGGATGAGTATTTTATGGCAAAGCTGCTTTAATAAGCTATACAAAAGGAGGCTATCAGCATGGCAAAATCCAAAAACATTGCATTAATCACCGGCGTCAGCAACCACACCGGTATCGGCGCGGCTGTGTGCCGGAAACTGGCACAACAAGAAATGGATATTTTCTTCATCCACTGGCAAGCAGAGCCGGATTTTCCAGAGCGCTTCCGTTCAGAAATCATGGATCTTGGCGTGCGCTGTGAGTTTTTGGAGGTTGATTTAGCACAACGGGATGCCGAAGCAGCTATCCTAACGCATGTGAAAAGCGTCATCGGATTCCCGAATATCCTTATCAATAACGCTGCGCATTCGATCGATTCCAACTACACGGATCTTACCGGCAAGATCTTGGACGATCATTATATAGTGAACATGAGAGCGACGTTTTTATTGTCCACAGAATTCGCGAAAGGCTTTCAGCGAACTGCCCGAAACGATGGGCGCATCATCAATTTAAACTCCGGGCAGGAGCAGGGGCCGATGCCAGGAAACTTGGCGTATGCCGCAACAAAAGGCGCGATTTCGGTATTCACTTCCTCTTTGTCCGCAGAACTCGCGGAACTGGGCATCACCGTGAATGCCGTCAATCCAGGACCGACCGACACCAATTGGATGGACGATGACATCCGGGATTACCTACGGCCGAAGTTCGGCTTGGGGCGCATCGGGAAACCCGAAGATGCGGCGAACTTGATCGCGTTTCTTGCCAGCGAAGAAGGGGGCTGGATTACCGGGCAAGTGATTCATTCGGAGGGTGGATTTTTGAGAAGTTGAACGTGTTATATAGAAAAGAGGTTGTTTGAAGTGAAAGTCCACATACTAGGGGAACAAGCTCAGACGCAAATAGAAGTGTTAAAAAGAAGTTATCCAAAATCAGTGGATTTTTGGGATGCTAACTGGCTGGATACAATGATAACAATAAAAATCCCTGGATATTCTGCTCACTTTGATGCGCAATTGAGGGCAGATGAATTCAGGGATTTTCATAAACAATTGAAGGAAATGAACAAGCGGTTAAAAAGGAAAGTCGAATTAACTTCAATGGAAGGCGTCATTGACGTACAAGGCCGTATAAATCTGCTTGGCCGGATTGTGTGGAAAGTGGAAACGCAGTATCCGGTCGGAACCGGAGCGGTACTCACTTTCGAATTCGATTCGGATCAAAGCTTTGTGCCGCCATTACTGAAAGAATTGGAAAGCGTCCTTGCAAACTATCCAGTCATAGGCACTCCGTAAGCCTGACCTGTCCATCTTATAGGGGCAGGTCTTTTTTATTGAAAGCCGTTATGCCAAGAAGAGACATAACCATGGCGAGTCCGGCCAGGATGAATAATTGAATAGCGTACCCTTCTCCTGAAATCATTGCAGCGGAGTCGAAGAGCGTGACGATGGTTGCGTTTTCGAGAATTTCTAAGCTATCGTTCATCCCAGCGAGCATATTGGCCGCAAAGAAAAATATCGTTAGCCCACCACCTAGGGCCAAGGACTGGCTGGAGCGGTTGAATAAACAGGAGGCGAAGAAAGTGATGCCGCTGATCGCGAGATTCAATAATAACGAACCTAAGGTAAGGATAAAAAAGGTCCCAACAGGTAATTCGCCTGGCTGGATGAGCTCTGCCACTCCAACCCCAACGAGAAATACCAGTGCAAAGATTGCCGCTAGGGAAGAGGTTATATAGAGAAAGCTCGTAAAGGTGTATTGAGTTCTCGTGATCGGGGTGGAAAGGTGATAAGCCATGCTGCCTTTATCCACCTGGCTGGCTACTAGCTTGTTCCCGACAATTACAGCATAAATCATGCCGAAAATGAGGGCGAAATTCCCGAAATACTGATTGGCAACAAAAGCGATTAAAGTCGAAATGTCACCTAGCGGGTTAACGGGTGAATTCTCGTTGGCTTGCGCGATATCAGTCATTGTCTCAGGTGTAAATACGCTCATGATGATTCCGATGAGCACCGAGAGAGCGGCGGCTGTGATAAATAAAGTTTTGAAGTTGGTTTTCGCCAAGTGGGCAAATAAACGGCTATTAAACATGATAATCAACTCCCTTGTGGTAAAAGTTCATAAACGAATCTTCCAATGAATGTTTGATTTCGTGTATTGAGGCAACTTCTCTGTCCGCAAGAGCTCGGAGCAGCGCATTCAGTTGAAGATTTTCTATGTCGACTACAATGTGCATCGTTTCTGGATGTGCTTCGCGAATAAGGAAGTTTTCCTGCTGGATAGACTGGAAATCCAGCAGGTTCTGGAAGTGTATGCGAAAAGTGGTTTTATCCAATTGCTTAACACTTTGTGCATCGGTTACTGAAATCAATCTTCCTTGTTTGATCATCGCAATACTGTCGCAGGTGCCCTCGACTTCTTCAAATAGGTGAGAGGACATAAGGATGCTCTTGCCTTTTCGTTTTTCCTCGTGAATCAGCTCAACAAATACCGATTGCATAAGCGGATCAAGTCCAGTAGTCGG
The DNA here is from genome assembly GCF_028823615.1 of Planococcus sp. A6. Classification (GTDB taxonomy): domain Bacteria; phylum Bacillota; class Bacilli; order Bacillales_A; family Planococcaceae; genus Planococcus. The sequence continues at coordinate 24,048 of NZ_JAPEHT010000020.1, read as the reverse complement.
TTCATCCAGAATGAGGATTTGAGGGTCGTGCATGAAAGCACAGACAATCCCGAGCTTTTGTTTCATTCCTTTAGACATTCGCTTTATTTGGGCAGAAGGATCCAAGTCAAACCTCTCGGCCAATTGTTTAGCCGCTGCCTTATCATGAATCCCGCGCATCTTAGCTGTATGTTGAATAATCTGCGTGCCGGTCATGTTTTCGGGAAAGACGATTTCGGCCGGTAAATAACCGAGTTGCTGCTGAATTTTTTTGGGCTCCTCCCAGCAGTCTAGATTTAAAATAGTGGACTGGCCGATTTGAGGTTTGATGAATCCCAGTAAATGACGGATGGTTGTCGTTTTACCCGCCCCGTTAGGACCTAAAAATCCATATACTTGTCCTTTTTCGATTTGAAGCGTGATATCAAAGATTCCTTTCCCATTCCCATAATCCTTCGTTAAATGTTGAATATCTATTGCCGCCATAAATATCACCTGCTCATTCTATTTTGTTTTCCAACAACGTGTCGTATGATATAAGTGTATGGCGAACTGGTATCTTCATCAACCGACAGTTTAACTCGAATGTCGGATTTTTTAATTTGCCAAATGGGGGAACTAAGATGAACAAGAGCTCAGCGATTACAACCCAGACAAAACAAAATCTCATGGATGCCTTTTGGGAAATCTACTGCATGAAACGAATTGAGAAAATCACTGTGAAGGAAGTGACCGTCAAAGCAGGATATAATCGCTCCACCTTTTATGAATATTTTACTGATGTCTATGATGTATTGGAGCAGCTGGAAAACAGCTTGATCTCGAAGCTGCAGGAACTCCCTGTTCAGCAATTGTCCACTGCGGATTCTACTTTTCCGTTCGAATCTTTAGTCACGGTATATATGCAACATAGCAAGTATCTCGCAGTATTGTTGGGAGACCATGGAGACCCAGCGTTCCAAGCTAAAACCAAGCGCAGTATGAAGCCTTTAATGAAAGAGGCGATGTTAGGACAAGGCGCAAAAGATGATTTTGAATTAGACTACACACTGGAATATGCATTGTCTGCAATGATAGGGGTATTGAGTTATTGGTTTAACCAAAAAGATGCACCGCCACTTGAAGAGTTGATGGAGTTATTGGCTCGGCTTTCAAGTGAAGGGGTCATGAAAAATTAATGGCCGCTGTTATAAGATTATGTTGTTGGGACGTAAACTTGAAGTTTAGGCATATTGAAAAAGCAGCATCCTAAGGTATGGATGCTGCTTTTAATATGGATAAAAATCAGCCTGTAAAAATATCGCCTTTCGGGTGGCTGATTTGTTCTCGGTGCTGGCGAGCCAATGCGAATGCCAGTGTCACAGGGCCGACTCGGCCGATGAACATCAGCACCATGATGACGAATTTGCCGATGGTGGAGAGTTCTCCGGTCAAGCCCATCGATAGCCCAACTGTCCCGAAAGCGGAGAACGCTTCAAAAATAATCCATTCGAATGGCGCCTGCTCTGTATAGGACAGAATGAGAATACCGGCGAAAACAGCGGCCATACTGATGAACACAATCGCTAGAGACCGTTCCAGCAAGTGGGAAGGTATCGCACGGTTGAAAATAACCGCTTCTTTTTTTCCTTTCAAATAAGAAGTGGTCACTAAAATAATGACCAAGAAAGTCGTAAGCTTGATACCACTCCCGGTCGAGGCACTGCCCGCTCCAATGAACATGAGCAGCGAGATGAGCACGATCGAACCGGTCTCCATGCTGCCGATATCGATGGAATTGAATCCTGCAGTCCGCGGCGTAACCGCCTGGAAATAAGAAGCCCACAGTTTATCCCCGAGCGGCAGAGCGCCCAAGGTTTCCATATTGCCGTACTCCGAAACGAATAAAAACAGCATCGCAATCAGGTTCACGGCTAAAGTTCCCGTCAGCATCACTTTGGAATGGAGGGACAATTGCTTAAAGTTTCTCGTTTTCCACAAATCATACAAGACCGTAAAGCCGATCCCGCCTGAAATGAACAAGAGGGTGATCAGGATATTGACTGTCGGGTCGCCGACATAGCCACTCAGGCTGTCATCCCACAGGGAGAATCCGGCATTATTAAATGCGGAAACGGAGTGGAAAGCGCTCGTGAAAATTCCATAAGTCCAGCCGTATTCCGGAACCCAGCGAACCGCTAAAATCGCAGTAGCCAATAATTCGATGCCGAATGCGAAAAACAGCAGAACCTGCACGAGGCGGATCATCCCGCCTAGTGAGTACTGGTTGAACGACTGCTGGATTAAAATCCGTCCCCGCAGGCCAATTTTTTTACCGAGCAGCAAGACGATCAAAATAGCGAATGTCATGAGGCCGAGCCCGCCGACCTGCATGAGGACCATGATGACCGATTGGCCGAACATCGTGAAATCATTGCCGGTACTGACAACGACTAGGCCGGTCACCGTCGTCGCAGACGTGGCAGTGAATAACGCATCGATCCATGAAATCGGTTCGACTGTGGAGATTGGCAAATACAATAAGACAGTGCCAACTAGAATTGCCACCAGAAAAGTCATCGTTAGAATTTGGGGTGGCGATATTTTAATTTTTTTAAAATAGGTGGATCGTTTCATGTTATAAACCTGCCTGATCGAATTGGTGGATATTTTTCTTTGTCCCGAGCACCGTCAAAACATCTCCCGCCTGCAAGATGTCGTTTGGCAACGGGGAGACATTTAATTTTTCTCCTCGTTTAATGGCGAGGACGGTCACGCCGAATTTCAAGCGGATTTTCAGGTCATTCAAAGACTTCCGGTTAACTTTCGGCGTGGCCATTAATTCCGTAATGCTATAGTCTGCAGAAAGGTCGATGGAATCGATGATTTTTTGAGATCCTAGATGTTCAGCCATTTTTTTCCCCATTTCAATCTCTGGCTGGACGACTTGCTCCACTCCAATCTTCATCAACACTTTCTGGTGATAGTGGTTCTGGGCTTTAACACATACTTTGGGGATTTGGAGATCTTTCAAAACGAGTGTCGTCAGGATGCTCGATTGGATATCTTCCCCGATTGCGACGATGACATTTTCAAAATTGGTAATGCCCGAGCGCTTCAATGCAGCTTCATTGGTCGAATCCAATTGAAGCGCGTGAGAAGAAAACTCCGCGAACTCCGACACTTTTTTCTCGTCGCGGTCAATTGCCAGTACATCGTGACCCATTTGATGCAGTTCTTTACAAATGCTGCCCCCGAATCTTCCTAATCCGATCACTGCGAACTGCTTCTTGTTCCATCCCATTTCTCTTCCACTCTTTTCCCTTAAATTTGAGCACAAAAAAACCATTTCAAAGAAACGGTCTGAGATAGACCTTTTCTCTCTTTTCTACGCTTACGAGGTTAGCTGTCGGATTAGGGATGGAGAGTACCCCTTCTTCAAAATGAAGATTCACCCCGAGATCAAGTTGCGATCAAATTGGTTCCCCCGCACAGAAATTCATTCTGTCTCAGCGATATAAAAGGTGGATTCTGTTGTACAAGCTAAAATATACGCCTCTATTTGGAAAAGTCAACACAATTTTGTGTGCCGAAATAAAATAATTTTATCCAGTTACAGGAAGAGGGAAAGTATTCTTTTTACAAATTATTTCAAGAAAACTGTAACATTATTGAAAGGCGAACGTGTAAACAGTAGAGATCGATAAAGGGGGATAGGATGAAAAACCAACAGCTGGAACAGCTTTTTAAACTGTATTCAAAACCCCTTTATTATTTTCTTTGGAAGTTATCAGGTTCTTCCCACCTGGCCGAAGATCTGACCCAAGAAACATTTGTCAGGGCAACGATTTCACTTCATACCTACCAAGGAGAACAAGCGCGGGCGTGGCTTTTTAAGGTGGCGCGTAATATTTATATTGATGAATGGCGCAAACGCAAGAGAAGGGAAAGTATTCCATTAGTGAATAGATTCAAGCCGGCCGAGGAAATGATCAGCCCATACGGATTGCCGGAAGATACAGCTTTGGCGCAAGAGCAACGGGACGACTTGAATATGCTGTTCGATTATTTGCCGGAACATTACCGGACGATTCTCTATTTAAGGGAAGTGGCGGAATTTAGTTATGCTGAAATAGCAACAGCGATGGATTTATCAGTGGATCAAGTGAAAGTTATGTTACATCGGTCACGAAAAAAACTGGAGACCATTGCACAACAGAGAGGGTGGCATGATGACAGAATGGAATGAAGCCTTGGAAAAGAAAATACTAAAGAAATCCCGTTTTGTTTTAACCGTTCGCATTCTCCGTATATTAATGATTGGGGTGCTACTATACGGTGCTTACATGATCGCTTTGGCATTTATTACGGATGGGCTGCATGTGGCAGAAGAAAATGACTACTATACGAAACTTGCTTTGGATTGGACGGTGCCCAATGTCCGCGGGGCATTTGGGTTTGAAGAAGAAGAAATTTCTCCATTAGGGACCAGTGCACTGTCCTATACTTTGGTCAGGACAGTGGGCAAGAAGGAAATGGTTGTAGGGGAAGCGCAAGTGACGAAGCGCTTAGCAAACAGCCTGTCGTCTATAGAGTACCAAACCCCTTCGAGAGATGAACTCGATCGTTTCTTCTTTTTCTATCCGGAAGACCCGCGCAACGGCAATTCACTGAAAGCTCACGGCCAGACCGACGTTTGGGGCACACTGAACAAGCTGCACGAAGGCACCGTAGCGGAATTAGCCTTTTCAACAGATCGCTTCATGACACCTGAAGAGTTGATTACACAATTGGAACCTTATGATATTGACGTTTTGTGGATGCCGCTGCATACGGGTGAATTTGAAACGTTCACGCCAGGTGGCTGGGGAGGCGGCGGTGACGATCTATCCGTAAACACTCTCTTCGGCTTGACAGGGGGGCAAAGCGCTTCCGATGATTTCCGATCTTTTTCTTCTATCTACCGGCTTGATTCTGAGACTATACAAGACAGCCAACAGATGATGATGGCTAATATGGAAACTTTGCTCGAAGAAAAATCTGCCTCTTATTATGAAAGATTCTTGGGCCTGAGTTATTTGAATGAACGCTATGAGTACATGGAAGAAAACGGCTTTATGGTATACGGCGCTGTGGTTACTGGACCGGTCAAAGAATTATTGAAGCTCGAAGAGGAAGCTGTAGTGGCCGGTGAGCAACTGGGGCAAGTGGAATTGTGGAATTGGGAAGAAGAGTAAATGCATGAAAAAGAAGCGAGGAGACGCTGCTACACGCAGCATTTCCTCGCTTTTTTATTGGACAATCAAAGGTTCTTTCAACAAATTTTTCAAGCCGGTTTCGTCGTATAGTAAATTTCCTCAATGTCCTGTGCAGGCAATGGGCGGTTGAAGTAATATCCTTGTGCCTGGTTGCATTGTTCGGATTTCAAAAAGTCCAGCTGTTCAGCTGTTTCCACGCCTTCTGCGATGACGTTCAATTCGAGGTCATGCGCCATGCGAATGATGGTTTTGACGAGTGCTGCATCTTTTGAATCGCTTTTGATATTTCGGGTGAAATGCTGGTCGATCTTCAAGCTGTCGATCGGGAACAGTTTCAAATAGCTGAGTGACGAATAGCCGGTGCCAAAATCGTCGATCGATAAATGAACGCCGAGTGCCGCCAGTTCTTCCATGGTGGTGAGGGCGCTGTCCGCATTCTGGATGATTGTTTCCGTCAGTTCCAGTTCCAGATACCGTGCGGCCAAGCCGGTTTTTCTCAAAATCACGCTAACGACCTCGGTCAAATCCTTTTGTGCAAATTGGCGCGCAGAAATATTGACTGCTACGCGGAATGGCGCGAGCCCCATGTCCTGCCAATATTTATTTTGGCGGCACGCTTCTTCCAAAACGAATTCGCCGATTTTTGTGATGCTTCCGGTTTCTTCAGCAATTGGAATGAATTCTGCAGGCGAAATCGTTCCCCATTCAGGATGGTTCCACCTGAGCAAAGCTTCCACGCCGATAATTTCTTCGGTTTTCAGGCTGATCTGCGGTTGATAATGGATGGTGAATTCACCGTGTTCCAAGCCTTTCCGCAAGCCTGTAGCAAGCCTCGATTTCCGGTCGATCGTTTCGTTCATTTCACGCGTGAAAAATTGGAAAGCGTTCTTTCCGCCTTCTTTTGCCTGATACATCGCAATGTCGGCGTTCTTCACCAAAGTTTCGGAATCGTCGCCGTCAAAAGGGAACATGCTGATGCCGACAGAGACGCTGGTGAAGATTTCTTCATTTTCAAATCGGAACGGCGTATTCAAGGCATCGATCAATTCCTGTGCCCGGGCCGCCGCTTGGCTGTATTCGGTGTTTGGCAAAAGCAGGATGAATTCGTCGCCGCCCAGCCGAGAGAGTGTGTCTTTCGGGCTGATTTGGGCTTCGAGGCGGCTGGCGACACTTTGTAAAAAGAGGTCTCCGATGGAATGCCCGAAACGGTCGTTGATCATCTTGAAATTATCCAAATCCATGTAGAAGAGTGAAAAATTCAAGCCGCGTTCATCTGCCTGGCGCAGCAGCGAATCGAGGCGGTCATTGAACAAACGGCGGTTCGGCAAGCCAGTCAAAGGGTCCAAATAGACAAGTTCATTGATTTTGTTCTCAGACGCTTTGCGCTCGGTGACATCGCGAAGAATGCTGCTGAAGAAGATGCCTTTTTCCGTTTCCCATGTGCCGACCGACATCTCGAGCTGGAACTCGCTGCCGTCTTTGCGGCAACCCGTCAATTCGACGGTGCTGCCGATAACATGGGGCTCACGTGTCCTGCGGTAGGCTTCCATGCCTTTTTCATGTGCTTCCTTAAAGCGGTCCGGAATGATGACGCTGATATTGCGACCCAGAATTTCTTTTTCGCTATAGCCGAAAATCGTTTCAGCGCCTTGGTTCCACTGGACGATCGCGCCTTGGAAATCCGCTACGATAATCGCATCTTTCGCGGATTCGATGACGGATTTGAATTTCATCTCAGATTCTTCCGATTGCATCTCCAAACGGCGATCAGTCCGTACACTCGCAAGTGTCAATGCGAAAAGCATCAGCATGCCACCTCCGATGCCATAAGCAAGAAGCGTACTATTGACCGAGAACGGCGCGCTATGGCCGGTAGCTGAGTGATCCATTTGTGAAAAATCAGCTGCGGCCATGCCGGTATAATGCATGCCGGAAACCGCGAGCCCGATCAAAACTGCACCAGCCAGCTTTCGCCAGTGGAATCTCGGGACATTCGGGATGCAGAACAACAACGCCAAGCCGATAAACGAAGCGGCAAAGGCAATGAGCGCTGACAAAGCCCACATGAACGGATCGTAGGAAATCATCGCCTCCATGCGCATCGCGTCCATGCCAAGATAATGCATCGACACGATTCCGGCGCTTATGAAAAAAGCTCCGGTGAACAGGTTGCGCCAAGTGACAGAGGGCTTGCTAATGAGGTAGAAGGCAATTGCACAAGAAATGACCGCTGGCACGATCGACAACAAAACCAGGCCGAAATGGTAAGAAACTTCGACCGGCAAATGGAACGCCAGCATGCCGATAAAATGCATCGACCAGATGCCGAGCCCCAGAATAAAAGCACCCGCTGTAATCCAGCGCAGGTGCGATACGTTTTTGGCGTATTTCAAGCGGCTGCTGATATCGAGTGCGACAGAGGCCGAGAACACGGCGACCAAGATGGAAAGGGCGACGAGGGGAAGGTTATACGAACTGACGAGATCTGTTATGGGATTCACGCTCTTTCTTTAATGTGTTGAAGGACGAATGCTATTAAATTAATAGAAACAAACCGTCAGCTGAAAAATGACTGAAGCGGTTCCGGCATCCCGAAAACACAATTTAATGTTAAAAAACAACTAAAAAATCCGAAATTCCCAAAGGTCATAAGACATAAGTAAAATGATTAATTCTAGTCTTTAAAGGTCCATTTGACATCAAAAATACCCAAATAAAGCTATTTTCCATTAGAATACCACAATTGTCTCGAAATGAAACTATTTGTCTCCTATAAAACTTCGCCGTGTTAAAGAGTAGTAGTTATAAACTATTTTTAAATAATAAATGGTCTAGTCGAAAAGAAATAATTATGGATTAACTATCGTGTTTTCATTCGCATACGATAGTTTCTTAGGCAAGTGGGTATAGTAAGTTTATTGCTTTAGATAAGAAATAGGAGGACATCATTTATGAAAAACTTACAAGCTACTGTCACGTTGAATAACGGAAGCGAAATGCCTTGGCTTGGCCTCGGCGTGTTCCGGGTAGAAGACGGACCTGAAGCGACTGAAGCCGTTAAAACGGCGATCGTCAACGGCTACCGAAGCATCGATACCGCTGCCATTTACGGAAACGAGGAAAGCGTCGGAGAAGGCATCCGCCAGGGAATCAAAGCGGCGGGGATCTCGAGAGAGGACTTGTTTATCACGTCAAAACTATGGAACGACGATTTCGGCTACACGTCCGGCATCCAAGCTTACGGGACGAGCCTGAAGAAATTGGGGCTGGAGTACCTGGACCTGTACCTGCTCCACTGGCCCGTCGAAGGCAAATACAAAGAGGCTTGGAAAGCGCTCGAGCATCTCTATATGGACGGACAGGTCATAGCGATCGGCGTCAGCAATTTCCAGATCCATCATTTGAAAGACCTGATGGAAGACGCGGACATTAAGCCGGTCGTCAATCAAATCGAGTACCACCCGCGCTTGACACAAGAGAAGTTGCTCGCGTTCTGCCGCGAAAACGACATCCAGGCGGAATCCTGGTCTCCGCTCATGGCAGGCGAAGCGCTCGAACAGCCGGAGTTGAAAGATATCGCAGCGAAATACGATAAATCGGTCGCTCAAGTCATTTTGCGCTGGAATCTGCAAAACGGCGTCGTGACCATTCCGAAGTCGACCAATGAAGGGCGCATTGTAGAAAACTCGCAAGTGTTCGATTTTGAATTGTCAGAGGAAGACATGCAACAGATTTCAGCATTGAACGAAGACCGCCGCGTCGGACCGGATCCGGATAATTTTGATTTTTAAAGGGAACTAGACACTGACATTAGGTAAGTGTTTGCCTTTTCAGTCATAACAAAAAGGAAGAGAAAAGCCCTGGAGCTTTTCTCTTCCTTTTATTTTTCCAGCTTATAGCCGATTTTATTCAACGCCGATTCGATGTCGGCGACATACTCGGTTTTCAACTGTGATAAGTGTTCACTGACACCTGGCTTTTGCACGAGCCCAGGCGGTAGGCCAGTCATCATGACTTGGACGCCCATGACATTCAAGCCTGACACCAAATTCTTCAAGACGTCCGGGAACTGGTTTTCCAAGAGCATCAATTGCGACAAGTCGATGATAAACGAATGGATGCCTTTATCCGCCGCATAATGCAGAGTGTCTTCCATGATTTTCTGAGAACGTGATTCATTGATATTCCCCTGCAGTGACAAGATTGCCAAGCCCTTTTTGATCGGGATAATCGGCACGCTCAGCAGTTCGATATCCGCCAGGGTAGAATCCAAATGGATAACGTAAGACAACACTTCCGCCATTTGTTTAAGGAAATGAATATCTTCATCGGTAAATTCCTTTTCTTCCTTGTCCATGACGCATAAAGTGCCGAACACTTCGCCGTAGAAATCGCGCAGCGTTACGCCGAGAAAACCTTTCACTTTGAGCTGCGGCGTCACTTCCAAGTCTTTCGTTAACGTAAATGAGCCAAGATTATTTGTATGCATCGCTTCCTGCTCGCTTTGAATGATCAAGCGGCAATACGTGCCATCGTAATCCACAGCGTATCCTTCAGGAATAATGTAATGGTCTTTATTGAATGAGCTGATTACTTTCATCGCCGTCGGTCCGCGCCGTGTAACATAAGCGGTGTTGACGCCGAGTTCATCACTGATTACTTGAAATAATTTATAGGAGACGGCTTTCAATGAATCGTGCGTAGACATTTTCTGTTTATCGTTCATCTTTCATTCCTCCCCATATCCTGGGGGGACCCTGCCAGTCATCTTTGATGTATAGAGTCATTTCTTTTACGTACAACTTAATGTCGTTCAAGTTTTCATAAAAACTCCAGATTAATCGTCCAGTCAGTAGGGCAGCCCCTCGTGTTTCTGCCCTTAAGACTATAGAAATCAGTTTTAGCGGTCAAGAAAAACATTTCGCATTCCGAAAAAATGAATCTGGCGGCAAGGGGAGTTGCCACATAGCGCTGTCTCACTTATTGCTCGAGGCCAGCCTTCGCGCGTGCTGTCGAAAATTCATCCGCCCGGTCCAAGCGGGTGCTAAGAAACGCGAGCCCTGATGCAAGCAAAGCACATAATGCGCCGACCCATGACAGATGGATATAGCCGCCTTGTGCGACGACGTATCCGCCGAGTGTCGCACCGAGCGCGATGCCGATATTCACAGCGACAGGCGTCAGCGAAGAAGCGAAATCTTTAGCTGCAGGTGAATAGACCGTAGCCAAATTCATCAAATACATTTGAATGGTGGCGTTCATCGCATAAATCATGATTGCCATTAGCATCAGGCTGACGAGCCCTGCGAAAGTCGTTCCCATTGTGAAATACAGGGAAGCCAATATAACTGCTTGCACGATGAACACATAGCGCAGCTTGCTGACGCCGTTGCGCCCGGCGATCTTGCCGGCCAATACATTGCTGAGAATGGAGAAGGCACCATAGGCGAGCAGGACGGCACTCACATAGCGTGTTGGGATGCCCATGCCGTTTTCCAAGATCGGCGTGATATATGTGTAGATTGTATAGGTGCCGGCGATGGACAAGGTCGGGATAAAGAATGCCAAAATCATCCGCGGATTCGCCAACAACCCGAGCTGGTCCTTAGCCGAAGCTTTAACCACTTTCAGTTTGCGAGGCAGAATAAAGACAGCCATCACTAAGCTAATAATGCCGAGCAAGGTCGTGAACCAAAACGTCAACTGCCAATTGCCGAGCTGGCCGATCAATGTGCCGAGCGGGACGCCGATGACATTGGAAATGGTGAAGCCGGCGAAAATAAGGGCGATGATCGGGCCTTTTTTGTTTTCCGGCATGATGTCGCTTGCAATGCTCATCGATAAAGCGACCAAGACGCCGCTGACGACGGCTGTAATGATGCGCGAGAAAATCAGCAATTCGTACGATCCGGATAAAGCGCTGAGGATGTTGCCGGCAGTGAAGATGGAAATCAAGACCAGCATCAGCGGATATTTGGGGAAGCGGCTGACGAAAGCGGTCAAAAAAGGAGTTCCGATGGCATAAGCGATCGCAAATCCAGACACGAGTGTCCCTGCTACCGCTAAGCTAATATTCAAGTCAGCCGATACTTCGGCGAGCAAGCCGACAATGACGAATTCGCTCGTGCCCATGACGAAGGTCAACAAGGTCAGGGTGAACGCCAATACTTTCTGTTTAGTAGTGAATAATTCTTGTGGTGAAGCTGTTTCCATAACAATCTACTCCTCTATGTAATTCATTGGGAAAATCAGTTTATTGTAATATAGAAATATCTAATATTATCGATATAAGAAATCAAAAAAAGAGACGAGCCCGGTCTCAAATTTCTTCGTTGATGAATTTTGCGACCTTCGCTAATGTCTCTTCATTGCGCCTGTAATACGTCCACTGCCCGTAGCGCACAGCCTCAAGCAATCCAGCTTTTTGCATGAGCGATAAATAATGCGAGACGGTGGATTGGGACAAATTCACCTTTTCTTGAATATCGCCGACACATACGCCGCCTTCGATGCTGACCTCCTTGGGCAAATGCGCTTGCTGTGCAGGGAAATTCTTCTCCGGCTCCCGCAGCCATTTTAAAATGTTCAAACGGGTTTCATTCGACAAAGCTTTAAATATATCGATAACATTTAAATTTTCCATGGGGCTATCTTATATCGATACTATTCGATATGTCAAAACAAAGCGTTTTAAAGCGACAATTTCTTAATTAAATCCAACTGCCAATATTATCTAAGTAATTAAATATGGTAAAATCAAGAAAAAACAGAATAGTGGGGCATTTAAGATGAAACTAAACGATTTTGAGAAAACAATCCAGCAATTGTTCGGCGAGGAATTATTGAAAGAAGATGACGAATACGGCTTCACAAACAAATCGGACAGGGAGATCCACAAGGTTGGCTATGCGACCAATTTATCCATTGAAACTGTTGAAATGGCTATCGCACAAGGCGTCGATTTGATGGTGACGCATCATGATGCTTGGGACTTCATCTACGGTTTGAGGGAAGCCTGCATCAATAAGCTGGAAGCGCACAATATCAGTCATTTCTGGATCCATGCACCGCTGGATTTCGTAGACTTTGGCACCTGTACGTCATTGATGAAGCGATTGGAAGTGGACGAAATCAAGGTTTACTCTACGTACAACGAAGCGGATGGCGAACTTCCGGGTATCGCGGAATATTCCGCACCTGTGGAGTTTGAGCAGTTGTCTGAAAGAATGCGCGGCGTTTTAAACGAACCGGTGCGCGCTTGGAAGAATAATAGCCGGCCTGTCAAACGGATCGGCGTCTTGACAGGAGCGGGCCATTCCTCTGCATTGATCCGTGAAGCGGCCGAAAGAGGATGCGATACATATGTCACCGGAGAAGCTACGCTATACACGATTCAGTACGCACAGTTTGCCGGAGTCAATTTACTGGTCGGCAGCCACACCTTCACAGAGATCTTCGGGGTGGCAAGCTTGGCTGAGAAAATCGCGGAAATGCATCCGGACGTGGAAATTGCAGAATTGAAAGAAGCGCATTTTGAGTTGAACCATTGAGAACTGGGACGGTTGCGGGTCGTCGGATCCTCTCAATAGAAGGAGAGAAAAAGATGAAAAGTTTTGTGAATCTCAATGGCCGTGCAATGGAAGTGCTTCAAAAAGGCAAGGCTGGCACGCCAATTCTCATCATGACGGGCATGGGTTGTTCATTTGAAGAATGGACCAACATCACGGGAAGTTTATGTGAAACTCACAAAGTCATTTTGTTCCATCGCGCAGGGCTCGGTGCAAGTGAAATGGGAGCAGAATCGCATACGACAGCCGCCGCGGCGCGAGATGCCAAGAGTCTTTTGGATGCACTGGAAGTGACGGAGCCGGTCGTGTTGATTGGCCATTCGTATGGAGGTTTGTGCGCGCAACATTTTTCAAAACTCTATCCACAACAAGTCAAAGGGCTGCTATTAGTGGATTCCACGTCGGATAGCCTGGAAAAACTCGACGAACTTCCTGATTTGACTGAAGATGCTTCTGACGATAAATGGTTGGAAGACTGCGGCAAATTCGCCGAACTGGATGAAAGTGAATTGAAAAAAATAATTCGGCCCATGTTAAGCGAAAACCAGAAAAAATTGCCGAATCCTATACAACAACAGCTAATCGAATTTCAGCAAAAACCCAATCTGTATAAAGCAATGAAATCCGAAGTCGAAAACTGGAGAGCGGACGCCAAGACCATCAAAAGCTTAGGTTCGCTTTCAGGGATTCAGCTTATAGTCATCGGGCGCGATAAGAAGTATGCCGTGGATCAAGGAATAGAAGAAGGATGGCCAGAAGCAGAACTGCGGGCGCAGGAACATCTATGGCATGAATTGATCCTGGAGCAATCCGCCCTTTCCGAAAACAGTGAATTGTTTTTCGCGGAGGGTGCTGGCCATATGATTTATCTCGACCGGCCAGACTTGGTCATTGCGATGGCACAAAAATTAACCCAAACACCTTGAAACACAGGGCCGAAGAGAGTGTGATCACATTGGAAACCAAACTAATTGTGTTGAGGGGAAATTCAGCAAGCGGCAAAACGACGATAGCGAAACGCCTGCAAGATCATTTCGGGCGAGGCACCTTATTGGTGTCGCAAGATGTAGTTCGCCGTGACATGCTGAGAGTACAGGACCGAGACGGCAACCTATCGATAGAGTTGATTCGGCAGATCACTGAATACGGCAAAGGCACATGCCCAATCGTCATTTTGGAAGGAATCTTCATGAAGCAGCGTTATGAAGGATTGCTGCTCGACTTGATCCGGTTTTATGACGGCGAGGCATTGATCTACTATTTTGATTTGCCCTTTGAAAAAACGCTGGAGCGCCATAGTATGCGCCCTCAATCTCAAGACTTCGGGGAAGAATCATTGCAAAAATGGTGGACCCCGAAAGACGATTTGGGCGTGCCCGGCGAACAACTGCTGACAGGAGAGATGTCCGAGCAAGCGATCATCGAACTGATTTGCAGCCAGGTTGAAGAGCATCAGAGAGGCAATAAAAGCAAAGGAGCAAGTACATGACTATATTCAATCGATTGAAAACAGGGGACCAGATCGGGATTTATTCCCCGTCGTCTCCGATTACCTATAATTCACCGGTGCGCTTTAAACGGGCAAAAGATTTTCTGGAATCCAAAGGCTTTGAAATTGTGGAAGGAAGCTTGACGGGCAAGCGGGATTTCTACCGATCGGGCACGATACAGGAGCGGGCACAAGAGCTGAACGAATTGATCCGCAACCCGGACGTCCGCTGCATCATGTCGACGATCGGCGGGACGAATTCCAATGCGCTGTTGCCGTATATCGATTACGAAGCGTTTAAAAAAGACTCGAAAATCATGATCGGCTACTCGGATGCGACGGCCGTGCTGCTCGCCATCTATGCCAAGACCGGCATTCCGGTGTTTTACGGCCCGGCGCTCGTGCCGTCTTTCGGTGAACATGAACCGTTCGTGGATTATACATATGATTATTTTGAAAAAGCCTTGATGCACGAGCAAGCCCTTCCGTATGCAGTGGAATTGCCACCGTACTGGACGGATGAACCGGTCAATTGGGAAGAAAAGACACAGGACAAGGAAATGAGAAACAACGAGTGGGTGAGCGTGACACAAGGCAAGGTGACGGGACGCCTGGTCGGCGGAAATTTGAATACGATGGCCGGCATCATGGGCAGCCCGTATATGCCGGTAATTGAAAGCGGCGATATTTTATTGTTGGAAGATACGATGAAAACGGCGGCTGTTGTGGAGAAGAACTTCAATTTGCTGAAGCTCAACGGCATTTTCGACAAAGCAGCGGGAATCATTTTAGGCAAGCATGAATTATTCGACGATCAAGGAACGGGGAGAAAACCGCACGATATTTTGCTGGAAGTGCTGGGAGACCGCGAACTGCCGATTCTTGCTGAGTTTGACTGCGCGCATACCCAGCCGATGCTGACGATGCCAATCGGTAAAAGCGTCACCTTGGATGCAACGGAAAAACGAGTTGAGATCACGGAGCAATGGATTCATTAATGGAGGAGGGCTAGGATGAAAACCATCGGATTGATCGGCGGGATGAGCTGGGAATCTTCAGCAGAATATTACCGGCTGCTTAACGAACAAGTGAAACAGCGTTTAGGTGGCCTGCATTCGGCCGAATGCCTCATGTACAGTGTCGACTTCGAGGAAATTGAACGCTTTCAGTCACAAGGGAAATGGGAGGAAGCGGGCGAGCGATTGGCGGATGTCGCCCGTTCGCTTGAAAAAGGCGGTGCAGAGCTGATCGTGTTGTGCACGAATACGATGCACAAAGTGATCTCTTCTATAGAAGAAGCTGTTTCGGTGCCGGTTTTGCATATTGCAGACGCAACCGCAAAAGAGATCCGCACAAACCATCTCCATACAGTAGGGTTGCTTGGGACCAAGTACACGATGGAGCAGGATTTCTACAAAGAACGTATTGCCGACAGCGGCATCAAGGTGTTGATTCCGGAAGCGGCAGAACGCGATATGATCAACCAAATCATTTTCGACGAATTGTGTTTAGGAGAAATCAGCGAGTCGTCGAAAGTGAAATATCAGCAAGCCATCCAAAACCTCATCGATCGCGGCTCACAGGGCATCATTCTTGGCTGTACAGAAATTGGGTTGTTAATTCACGACGAAGATGCAGCTGTGCCGCTGTTCGATACGGCGAAGATCCATGTCGAAGCAGCAGTTAAAGCAGCGTTAGACAAATGAAGTTACAAAAGGGGGGGAGCCGAAATGGGATCACGCATGATGCATTTGATCATTGCTGAGCACGTGGCGGAAAGAATCGAGATTTCCGACCGGCCGCGTTTTCTCTTGGGCGGCATTGCACCGGATGCAGTTCACGGCAGAGAGCAAAAAACCAAATCACACTATTACGAAGGTAGCGTAGACGATGGTACGAGACGCGTTCATTATGAAGGCTTCATAGAGAAATATCAGAAAGAGATACAAGACGAATTCATTCTCGGGTATATCGTGCATTTAGTGGCGGATGATGTGTGGATGAAAGACATCTATTTCAAAAAAGATATGAAAAAACGTATCGATGCCGATCCGTCCGTGCTCGAGAAATGGCACGCGGATTTCAGAAAGCTTAACAGCATGCTTATTGACCAGTTTGGCTGCTCCGGATTGGAACAACAACTGGCATCTGCCGAACTTCCTAAGACTCTTATAGAAGAAATTGAAATCAATAACTTACGGGAGTTCACCAAAGAAACGCTCGGCGACTTCCACTCAACGAAAATATCTTCCAGCAAGGATTTGGAGATATATACGATTAAAGAAATTACCGACTATATCAAATCCGCGACAGAACAGGCAGTCCGCGTATGCCTGTCTCTTGGGATGCTGGAACGGCAAAGGAGTGGACACCTTGGCCATTAGAAATTCCGCGAAAGCGATCATTGTCAAAGACGGCAAAGTGTTGCTGACGACCAATGAAGACGCAGAAGGCAGCTATTATCTATTTCCTGGCGGCGGCCAGGAGCTCGGCGAAACCTTGCCGGAAGCAGCCGCACGTGAATGCATCGAAGAAATCGGCTGCGCCGTCGAAGTGAAAAGCCTCATCCATATCCGCGAATACATAGGCGTGCGCCACGAATATGCCGAGACCGATAGCGGCGTTCACCAGATCGAATATTATTTTGAATGCCTTTTGCTGGATGACTTGCAATCGGCCGCACCGTCGAATCCCGACACGCAGCAAACCGGCTTTGAATGGGTGGAGATCGAGGACTTATTGGAGTACCGGATTTATCCGAGAGGCATCCGCCGCTTTATCCAGAAATTTGAAAGTGGTGGCGGAAATTCGGTTTATTTGGGAGCGTTTAACTAGCATATTTTAAGGACATAAATGATAGAGGAGGATTAGTTTTGACCATTACGTTAAAAGGACACGAATTAAACTCAATTCATGATATGAAGAAACTATCGATCGTGATTGCGCAAGTACATCTCGACGAAATGCAGAAAGACACGAAGAATAAAAGAGCCATCCAGATCACTACTTCAAGTGCGCTGATTATCGCTAAGAAAATCAGTACGCAAGCACCAGATATAGAAAACCTTCCATTACTGGATTCTGCCATTCTTAAATCAGAAGATACAATCTTTCCGTTAATCAAAGACAGCAATGTCACCAATATCTCTGGCATGATCGTTTTGAATGACGTCAAGATCGTGCCATTTGCGAACCCTGAAAATATCATTGAATATGAAAGCTATGCCGTTTTTTCAGAGCATATTATGGGATTTGGCCTGACGGATTAAATTTAACAATGAAAAAGGGACAGCCGAAATTTTCCGGCTGTCCCTTTTCATGTATAACTCTATTCCTGAACCGTACGTTGAAAAGAGCTGCGGCCGCGGTAAGCAATCCAACTGGCGAGAGCGAGCAAAACACCAGATAAGACAAAAACTGAGCGGATGCCGAACAGGTCGGCCATTATCCCCATCAATAGCGAAGAAACGCCGAACGTGCCCATGCCGATTGCCCCGAGCGTCGTGAACACTGTCGGCAATTGCTCTTTCGGCACGCTCGTCTGCACGACGGTCTGCTGAGGAATGTTTTTCAGCTGGCTGAAAATAGGAGCGCCACGAGTGGCATGCTGTTCAACCCGAACAGCACAGTCGCCGCGCTGCTGAAAATCGCCCCGGTGAGGATGAAACGGCTGAGATTGTTCTCGACCCATTCCGTAAACCGTAGGCAAATGAGGCTTCCTGCGATCAAACCGATAAAGAACGAACCATTGATAAAGCCCCACCATTTCTCATCGACTGCGAGCGCTTCGCTGACGAATACATACAAAATAGCGGCAATCCACACGGCGCCGGCAATTGTCTCGAGCATTTCCATCAACGCGATGCGCTTTAATACCGGCGTCTGTGAGACGGTGTGCCAGCCTTTGGTGATTTGGCGCCATTTGTTTTGAGGTTCTGGCGGAGCGCTGTCGACTCTATCCAAGCCGCTCAACAACAAACTTGAAAGCAGGAACAATCCCGCTGTCAGCCAGACCAGTTCGGTGGCGGCCAGCCAAATCAATAAGGAACTGCCGACAAACCACATCGCTGTTTGGATCAGCTGCGTAACGGTCTCGGTGATGCCGTTCGCTTTCAACAGCTGCTCACTTTTCACGTAATTCGGGATTAAGGCCTGTGTCACCGGATTGGCGCAGCCATCCAAAAGCGCCACCAAACTGATCACTAAAAACAGCACAATAAAATTGGCCGCGGTTAAATGCGGCAGAAACAACGCCAAGGCAATCAACAAGCCGGTCTTGCCCATTTGCGATCCCGCGAGCAGCCATTTCAAATCAAAGCGCTGCATGAGTAGCGGCGTTAAGGTGTTCGAGACGAACATCGAACTGGTGATGACGAACGGCACCAAAGCGGCAGCCGTGGCAGAACCGGTCAATTGGAAAATCAGGTAAATGATGCTGACGATATAGAGCACGTCGCCGATATTCGCAAGCGACTGGCCCGTCAGCAATAAGTTGAAATTTCTATTCAGTTTCATGATGAATCCCCCAAGAGTCTATTTCGTAAATGACTTCTAATGCAGGGGATAACTTAAATTGGACTGATCGTCACGTCGGATGTTCCTTTCGTAAGGAAGACAAACCTTGGGGAATTTATCTTCAGGGTGGATTGCTTTCATTATACTCTAAATAATTGGAAAACAAATGGCGGTGAAAGAAAATATTGGATATAGTAGAAACAAAGCTTATGACCAAAAAACTAGTACGGAAAATCTTTGAAATGGGAAGCAGGTATTCACATGAATAAAGCGAAGTTACAAGCAGCCGTTCTTCATGCAGCAGTGGAGTCTCCGAAATTTTTAGGGGAAGGGGCATGGCATCATGCGTGGAAAGTCGCAAAAGATGGCCGTGAACTGGTCTTGCGGATTCCAAAGGACGTTATATACGGCAAGCCGGCTGAATTCAACGAAGAAGAATTAACCGCCGAATACGCGGCGACAGAACTTTACTACCGCTCGGTCAATCAGGCTGTAAAGGGCGCGGCACCGGAATTTTTCCAATTCCACGTTTCTGAACAATTGAGCTATACGCTCGAGTCGTTCGCTGGAAAGCATATCGATCTGCATGAACTGACGCGAGCACAAGCGGTTGAGACCGGAAAGGCGCTCGGTGAGATTTACCGAAAAACCGAAGAGATCCCGCATGGCTTGGACGGTTTCGGCTATCTGCATTGGACAGAGAAAAGCGGGCTGAGAGGCAGCATCACCGGAGATGTCCGCCGATTCCTGAAAGAAGAAAGTGAAGAGCATTTATCGGATTACCAGGAACTCAGCGATGCGCGTCCTGAATTTCAAGACGACACAGTGAACGAGGCATTAAAATTGGCAACGGAACTCAGAGAGGGAGGATTCACCCAACCGCTCCTCAGCAATCAAGACGCTTCGCCCGAAAATATATTGATCAACGGAACGCAGATTTGCCTGATCGATCCGTTCCCGAATGTTTATTACCCGCGGGGAATGGCCGGGAACTTCATGAACCTCTATGAAACGTTTTTTATCGCATTATCGGAAACAGAGCGCTATAAAAAACATCAGTTTGCAAAGTGTGCAAGCAATTTAAGGGCCATTGCCGATGGATTTTTGGACGGCTATAGCGATCGCGACAAACAGGTTACGGCCGAAGTCAGAGGCGAGCAATTGCTGCAGCTGCTGGAAACCGCCTATAGCCATTTTCATTTATTGTCTGGAAAATTGCCGGAAGAAGCGCGTACCCGCTACGGTGATAAGCAGCAAATTGAAGAGAGGCTCGCGACATTGGCAGGTGAATTGAAAGCCTTGGCTGCATCGGAAATCGGGAATCTGACAGAAGCATTGAAGAACGAAGTAAGCCCTTAAATATATTCATATCCTAGTAGGTAAAGAAAATGAAAACCTTGAGGAGGGCTCGTATGGGCGGTATGGAAGTGCTTTCTACGTTTCAAAAGGAGCTTAGTACCTATTCACCTGAGCAGCTGCGAAGTATTCCCGAAGAAGGCGTGTGGTCTATTGGCCAAATGTACGACCACATAATCGTCGTGGCGCATGAGTATCTCGACAATGTAGCTGTTTGTGCTGAGACAAAAGGGGATCCACTCTTAGAGAAAACTCCTGCTGGCAAAGAATTATTTCATAATAAAGGCTTTCCGCCAATCAAAATCAGGTTGCCGGACGAAATGAATGCTCCCCCTAATAATTCAGACAGCCAGGAAGAGCTGATCAACAGGATGGAAAAGTTAATTCAAAGGGTTGGGTATTGGGAATCGCAAGTGGAGGGGATTCCTCCAGAGCGTAAAGCGAAACATGGCGGGTTCGGCTGGCTGAACGCAAGAGAATGGCTGGATTTAGTGGAAATGCATTCTCGCCACCATCTGCGTCAAAAAGAAGAGCTGGAACGATATCTGAAATAGATTGAGTCTAGCAAATATCTGGGGCGCCTTACTTCACTTCGATAAATTGTACCGAAAAGCGTGGCAGAAACTTTTTAGGAGGGGGGGTTCTGATGAATTACTTGGGTTTGGGTTATTTTGATAAGAAAAAGATGGACGCATTGCCGAAAGAAAAAGTAGAAGCGATCATGAAGAAATGTCAGGTGCATCTCGAAGAATTCTATAAAAGCGGTCAAGTAGTGGCAGATGTTGGCGTTTCACAAGAAGCAAAGAACTTGCGGCAGGTGGACGGTAAGCTACAAGTCGGAGAAAGCCAGTTGACTCAGCTCGAAAAAATGATTGGAAGCGCGTTTATCATAGAAGCTCAAAATATCGAGGAGGCCATCGAAATAGCGTCTTTGCATCCGACAGTACAGGTCACAGAAGGAGAGCAATTAGCTTGGGAAATCGAAATTCGAGCCATCGATTCCTTCTATAAGAAAAACTAAAGCAGCTGCCGTTGCTTTAGTTTTCATTTTTTTGCTGTTTTCGGGAGCTGTTCATTTAGGGGAGTCTAGCTGAAACACCGGAAGATGAAGTAACTAGATAATTATAAAGGGAGATGGGGACATGGATTTTCAGGCATTGGCCACAGATAGGCTGGAACTCGTACATATTGGAAAACATCACGCCGCAAGCTTCTTCAATATCATGTCTAGAAACGAAGTCACGAAATATTACGGCATGAGCAATTTAACGGATATAGGCGAGGCTGAAAACATAATCGAGTCGTTCAGGCGGACCTTCGAAAGCGGCAGAGGGATCCGCTGGGGACTCGTCGTGAAAGAAACAGGCACTTTCATCGGGACAGTAGGGTTGAACAATTTGAACCTCAAAAGCAAAAAAGCGGAAATCGGTTTTGAGCTGCATCCGTCCTATTGGAACAAAGGCTATGTTTCAGAAGCCGTCAAAGAAGTCTTGGCGTATTGTTTCGGCCAACTTGGATTATTCCGCTTAGGTGCTGTCACCTTTCCTGAAAATAGAGCATCCATCGCTTTATTGCAAAAATTAGGATTCGAAAAAGAAGGCATGCTGAGGGGCTATCTCTATCAGGACGATCGATCCCATGATGCGCTTATCTTTTCGCTATTGGCTGATGAATAGCGGTAGAGTCTGATTCGAATGAGTTTACGAGTATATGGAGTAACAAGGAGCAGTGATTATGATAGGGAAAACAATACTAATAACGAGTGGCGGCTGTTTGGAGAGATGGGATAAGGTACGGGGCCATACCAATTTAGCGACTGGAAACATGGGCAAGTTGATAGCTGAAGAATTTTTGCGGCAAGGAGCGGCTGTCATCTATTTACATGGCTATTTTTCAGTAAAACCAGTTATGGATGAAGGACAAAACTTACAGTTAGAAAGGTTTGAAGGAATTTTAGATCTTGAGGCACGAATGAAAAAAATCATTAGCAATGAAAAAATCGATGCCGTAATCATGGCAGCTGCAGGATCTGATTGGATCATAGATTATGTGACCGATCAAGATGGCGAGATTATCTCACAGGAGGGGAAGATATCGAGCGATAATCCCCCTGTTATCCATTTGAAGAAAGCTCCCAAAATCCTGAAACAAATTAAATTGTGGGATGCCAATCTGCTACTGATCGGTTTTAAATTGGAAAGCGAATTGGATAAAGCTGCACTCACCAAAAGAGCAGAAATTAGAATGCGGGATTCTGATGCTGATTATATGGTCGCCAATTCTTCAGATTCTCTTTATACGCAAGAGGCAGCGCATTATGTATTCGATAAGCAAATGAAAATGAATGAGTATGTAAACAAAGAAGAAGCTGCTAAAGGCATTACAGAAGCTGTTGAAATGACTTTGTTGCAAGCTCGTTAAACTATTGAATTCTAACAGGCCATAGTCAGTAGAAGGGATAGATGAAATGAAGCTTTTCAAATTCGATAAAAGTATTGGCAAAAAGATCTCCAAGTTCAATTCGGATTTCATCATGTCCCGAATTACTCAAACGGCACAGCCCGCTCACATCGGCTGCATGCATTTAGAAGAAAATGGAGTAGCCGGGTATCACCAAGCAGTAAGCCCACAGTTGCTTTTAATCGTGGGCGGAGAGGGTCTTGTTAGGGGTGAAAAAGAAGAGTATGTAGAGGTTGAAGCTGGAGATGCGGTGTTCTGGAACAAGGATGAATGGCATGAAACGAAGACAAACACAGGTTTGATGGCCATCGTCATTGAAAGCGAAGAATTGTTACCGATAATGCACAAAATGTAAACGTGGTCAAAAAATGAGAAGGTTATTTGAAGACAGTTAATGAATATTTTTGCACTAAATCTTTAATTCTATTCTCAGTGTAAATAGATAGGATCAATATAATTCGCTAATACGAATCAGCGGAGGGAAGCTTATGGAAATCACGTTGCACTTGCTCCAACAACAGGGTGCGGCCGGATTGTTCCGGTTTGAATTGGAGAATCGGGAGTTTTTCGAGCGGCTGGTGCCAAGCCGTGGAGATGATTTCTACGTCTTCGACAATTTTCTTTCGAGGCATGAAGAGTTATTGAAAGAACAACAAGAAGGCTTTGCAAACTTCTACCTGATCAAGAACGATGCAGGAGACATTCTGGGAAGAATTAACTTAGTGGATCTGGACAGGAATCATCATACGGCAGAAATCGGATTTCGGATTGGGGCGAACTACGGCGGGCAGGGCATTGGAAACCGGGCCTTGAATCTGTTGCTCAATACCGATTTGGGGTTGAGGCAAATACACGGAAAAACGACGACCGTTAATCACGCCTCTCAAAGAATATTGACGAAAAATGGATTTAAGCAAGTGGGCATGGGAGAAGAAACATTTGAGATGAATGGCCAAGATATGAGTTTTGTCTACTACGTATGGGAAGCGAGAGAAAAGTGATGGGAGTGAAGTTTACGAATTGAATAACACTAGTTGAATTTGATCTCTATAAAATGATTCATGATTCCAATGCCCGTTATTTCACTCAATGGCTCAGCAAAGCGATGAGTTACCAGGCAAAGAGCCAAAATCTCTTTAGTCCTTTCCCAAAATGTGATATATTTTGGGAAAGCGGTAGAACGTGTATTCGTGAGAATCATTTCAGTTTTAGATTTAATTTCGAATGCCGGAGCGTCAGGATTATAGGCACTATCGCAAAAGTACGGGGAAAAGGAAGTGGAACATGGAACAAAAAATACCAGCACTCGCGTTGAAGATCAGAAACAGCTCCGGCGGCCATATCTTTTATCTGACAAAAGACACTAAGCATTATATCGATAATATCGTCGTTTTCATCTTGGATGGGTTAAAGAGCGATGAACACGTATTGATTGTGGAAAACA
>NZ_JAPEHT010000209.1 GCF_028823615.1 Planococcus sp. A6 | reverse complement strand
CCTTTTTGTTGTCTGCATTTATTTTTTGTGGGTGCTGCGCGCAATGATGATGCCTATAAGCGTTCCGATAATTGCGGGAACAAGCCAGCCGATTCCTTGTTCATAAAATGGCAAGTAAGAGAAAATCTGCGTGATTGCATTGAATTCAAAACCTGAACTCTTCAATGCATCAAAGACGCTTACAATACCTGTAAGCACAAGTGGGATGATATAGACGTACGATTTTTGGTAAAAGGAATGATCGAAAAACGATAGAATGACAATCACAATTGCAAGAGGATAGATGGCCAATAATACCGGCAATGAAATAGCGATCAATTGGGTCAACCCAACATTGGCAATGACGGTCGAAAATCCAGCAAAAATGAATACATAGACCACATATGGCAATTGCGGGAAAATTTTATTGAAGAACTGGGAAGTCGCTGACACAAGCCCGATGGAAGTCGTCAGGCAGGCGAATGTGATCGCGGCAGCTAAAATGATGCCCCCAATTTCGCCGTACAGTACGCGTGAAGCGAGCGCAATGACTTCTCCGCCGTTGTCCTGCATGCCGATAGCTTCTACACTGGTCGCTCCGATATAGCTTAAGGATAGGTACACCAGCGACAATCCGGTTGCCGCGATGAAGCCCGCGTATGCCGTCGTTTTCAGGATGGTGTTCTTATCTTCAACGCCTTTCGCGCGGATCGATTGGATGATGACAATCCCGAATACGAGCGCAGCAATTGCGTCCATCGTCAAATAGCCTTGAAGGAAGCTTTCGAAAAACGCTTCTGTGTCATAATTTCCGACAGGCGCACCGATTGGTCCCATAGGCGTCAGAAAGCTTTTGACAGCTAAAAAGCCAATGACGACGATGAGGATCGGCGTCAGGATTTTACCGATGCGATCGACTAGTTTCGTCGGGTTCAATGCAAACAATACGGTGATGACAAAGAAAATGATTGTGAAGAGAAATAATGACCAAAACGATGATGCCATTTCAGCGGACAAGAAAGGAGCAGTGCCAATTTCGAAAGCGACAGTGGCTGTTCGGGGAATGCCAAAGAACGGACCGATAGCCAAATAGACGATCATCGTGAAGACGATGCCAAAGACCGGATGAACCCGTCCGGCAATCGACTGCAGATCTCCGCCCGCTTTTGCGATGGCAAGTATGCCTAACAGCGGCAAACCGACGCCGGTCAGCAAAAAGCCGATGATGGCGGGAAGCAATTGCTCTCCTGCCAATTGTCCGAGATAGGGAGGAAAGATTAAATTTCCGGCACCGAGGAACAGCGCGAAAAGCATAAGGCCAATAGTTAAAGTTTCAGAGTTTGTAAGCGTTTTCTTGTTCATGGGAGTTCTCCTTCTAAATTAAACATAGTCGCACAAGAATTTATTATAACTGAATTCACGCAGTTATGAAAATTAAAATTTGGAAATAAAAAAACCCGGCAATTAAGCCGGGTTTTATATACTTATTTATCTTTGTTAAAGCCTTCCTTAAACTTGCCTACGGTATCTTGAACTTTGCCTTTTGTCTTATCGGATTTGCCTTCAGCCTGCAAGTCCGGGTTATCGGTCGCATTGCCGACCTGGTCTTTCAATTCGCCTTTGCCTTTGCTGACGGCACCTTTCACTTTATCTGAGAAACCTTCTTTATCAGCCATTTGAATGCCTCCTTTAGAATATCTTTACTCCCTATATTTCCTATCTTGAAGTTTATAAACCTTCTATATAAAAGATAAAAGCTCCCCGACGAAGAATCGGGAAGCGTGAGTTTATGATTTTAAAGGTTGTTCATTGAGTGTTTCTTTTGCTTTTTCCTTAACTGAAATGCATAAATCCTGGGCTGCTAACCGTTTTAACGTGGTCAAAGGGGTGGCTGCATTGGCGGCGACGCCTTTTCGGACTTCAGGATGTTGATCGAGTGATAAGTCTACAAGGAGCCCTTCACAATTGATGGAACGTGCAAGCTCTGCCCGTTTGAGATAATCCATTTTCAATACAGCTGCTTCATCATAAGGAGACCATTCTTTCTTCGATGCATAAAATAGAAGATTGCTGTCCATATTCCGCACTCCCGCTCAAATTAGTATGATATTCGTGATCCATGGGTTTATTATAGCATATTATGGATATAATACTATAAAAGTGCCTTTCAATTCTGAAAATTAGCAAAAAAATTCATTGGCCGGTCCAAAAGCATCATGCACATAACTTATTCATGAAAAATATCGGAGAGCCGGAAACTTTTCTTTCCTGGAGGCCGTCTATAATTAAAGGAAAGATAAAAAATGGCAACATATATCACTTCCTTTTTTTATCAGCCGTGCTATAATAATGATGGATATGTATGCAAAATGAGAGTTTTTTAAGGAGGAAGGACATGCTATACCTGACGCTGGTTGTGGCATTTATCGCTTCGATTCTCCTGACACCCCTTGTGAAGAGATTGGCATTTCGCATCGGGGCAGTGGATCGGCCTAATTACCGAAAAGTACACGCAAGGATCATGCCGCGTTTAGGCGGATTAGCCATATTCGGATCATTTTTGATCGCTTATCTTTTCCTTCAACCGAAGGATCCGGTTTCAGCTGCTTTTGAATCATCGCTGATCCCGATTGAAACAGCCATCATCATCGGTGCGTTTTTGATCATCGTTACGGGTGTCTTGGATGATATGCTCGAAATTACAGCAAAAGCCAAAATGCTCGGGCAACTGGCTGCGGCCGGCGTCGTCGTCATTGGCGGCGGGCTCGAAATTTCATTCATTAACTTGCCATTCGGCGGCGTCTTGGATTTCGGCTACTTCAGCATCCCGCTGACGATCATTTGGATCGTGGGCATCACCAATGCCATCAACTTGATCGACGGGCTTGATGGTTTAGCCGCAGGGGTTTCCACCGTGGCGTTATTGACGCTGACGGCGATGGCCTTCATCATGGGCGATATTTTCGTCATGTCGACAGCCGCCATTCTTGCTGCTAGTTCTATCGGCTTCCTATTCTATAATTTCCACCCCGCGAAGATCTTCATGGGGGACACAGGGGCTTTGTTCCTTGGTTTCATGATTTCCGTACTCGCCTTGATGGGTTTCAAAAACGTGACAGTCGTTGCCTTGATCATCCCGATTATCATGCTCGGCGTGCCAATTTCGGATACCTTCTTTGCCATCGTGCGCCGCGTGCGTGAAAAGAAATCCATTTCAGAAGCAGATAAATCGCATTTGCACCATTGCTTGTTGAACATTGGGTTTTCACATAGCCAGACCGTGCTGATCATCTATGGCATCTCCGCATTATTCGGACTTGCGGCTTTGCTATTCTCCCAAGCGACACTCTGGGGAGGCATCCTGTTGATCGGTGTCATGCTTCTGGCGATCGAATTGTTCGTCGAAGTGGTCGGACTCGCAGGGAAGAATTACCGCCCATTGATCAATTTAGTTAGAATGATAGGGAAATAAAA
>NZ_JAPEHT010000208.1 GCF_028823615.1 Planococcus sp. A6 | reverse complement strand
ATTTTTATGGTTATTTTTTAAAGGAAGTTCAGTACTTGCGATCAATCAATTTTTCAAAAACTCCGCGATTCGATTCACTAAACCGTCGGCGAGCGGCAATTCCGGATCGGCATAAGCCGCCATATTTGCTTGCTGGTCATCCGGCACCGATTTCAGTACGTGATTCATGCCATCGACGATGAGCAGTTCGGAACCGGGTTTCGCTTCGTGGAGCAGTTCTGCATCCCGTACCGGCACTTGCAAATCGCGCGTGCCGCCGACAAATAATGCCTCCGCGTCGAGCTTTTCGACTTGTTCGATCGGGTCATACGCCATCCATGATTGGAGATATGGCTGAACGGATGGACGGAACACTTGCTGCAGTTCCGGGCTTACATCGTCTACCGTTTCACCTTGCGCAAGTTGCTCGAGAATCGCTTCCGCTTCCTCGAATTGTGCGGCAGGCAAAGT
This sequence comes from Planococcus sp. A6, assembly GCF_028823615.1. GTDB lineage: Bacteria > Bacillota > Bacilli > Bacillales_A > Planococcaceae > Planococcus. The sequence continues at coordinate 3,013 of NZ_JAPEHT010000208.1, read as the reverse complement.
ACTGAGCTGTTCTTTCAATAATTCATCCGCTGTGCGCCCGACGCCCGTCAGCGATACATAGGAATCGACGCCTTCTTGACTGGCTGCGGCGAGCCCGACGAGCGCTCCTTCACTATGGCCGATGACGGCGACTTTCGAGAAGCGCTCGTCCGCCTTGGCGAAGCGCACCCATGCGGCTGCATCCTGAACGTAATCGTCAAAACGCAAATCCAATTCCTGTACGGCAAGCGAACGGTTATCGCCGATTGCGCGTTTATCGTAGCGGATCACGGCAATGCCTTCCGCCTTGAGATCTTCTGCGAGCATCTTCAGGCTATTGTTTTTGCCGGAGAGAGCCAGCGAGTTGCCATCTTTATCGGTCGGTCCTGAGCCGGCAATCAATATCGCTACGGGATGGGGACCGCCAGTTTCCGGAATTTCTTCGAGTGCTTGCATCATGCCGCCTTCGACTTCCGTTTCGATGATTTTCTCGGGATCGGCGGCTTGTTCTTTTTCGCCGCGTTCGAGTTCAAAAGGGAATTTCTGGTTTTGCTGCGTCATCTGGCCGGTGATTTTTTTCGATTCCAGTGTGCCTTCGAACACCAAGCGTTCGCCTTGCAAGGTAACGTCAAAAGCCACTTCGGGGTCATCGAATTTGATTGTCGATAACGGGTAGTTTTCGACGCCTTGCAGCGGAATGCTTAAGGTGCCTTTGTCTCCAGTGAATTCAATCGAAAACGGGATTGGCTGTCCTGGAACTTCAATTGCACCTTGCCAAAATCCATCGATTTTCGAAGCCGTTTCGCTTTCTGCTGTGTCTTCATTGTTATCGCCGGAACATCCGGCAGCGAGCAGGAGTCCTGCAAGCACCAATGCGGCGGCTGTCCATTTTTTCATCTATTGGCCTCCTAATGCTATAACTTTCTTCTCTAACTAGTTCAGGAGGATCGGGCTCTTCTCCTCCCTCTTTTCAGCCGAATGGATGATTTCCACACCATCGTGCGAGCCGTTATACTGAAAAGGATTGGGAAAACGCAAGGCGAAAGGACGGAGAACATGGAACAATACCGCATCAATCCGAACAACGGCCTCGAGTTCGGCATCTATACACTCGGCGATCATTTGCCGGACCCACATACAGGAAAACGGCAATCGGAAGGGGAGCGGGTCCGCGAGATTATCCGCTTCGCGCAGCTTGCCGAACAGGCAGGCGTCGACTTTGTCGCGAAAGCCATCAGGAATATTTCGCGACGCAAGCGCATTCAGTCGTCCTCTCGGCGATTGCGCAGGCAACCGAAAAAATCAAAGTGTCGAGTTCTTCGACGATCATTTCCACATCCGACCCGGTGCGTGTTTTCGAGGATTTCGCGACAATCGATTTGATCTCGGAAGGGCGCGCGGAAATCATCGCCGGGCGAGCGTCGCGTGTCGGGTTGTTCGATTTGCTCGGCTACGACATCCGCTATTATGAGGAATTGTATGAAGAAAAATTCAAACTGTTGCTTGAAATCAATGAGCAGGAAACCGTCAACTGGAACGGCCGATTCCGTGCATCATTGAAAGATGCACAGATTTTACCGCGCCCGGAAAACGGCCGGCTGCCGATTTGGCGTGCAGTCGGAGGGCATCCATCAAGTGCCGTCAAAGCGGGGCAGGCCGGGGTGCCGATGATGCTCGCGACGCTCGGCGGCCCGGCGGAGACGTTCAAGATGACTATCGATGCCTACCGCAATGCCGCGACAGAAGCAGGATACGACGCAGCGCAATTGCCGGTTGCGACAGCGGGCTTCTTCAACGCCGCCGAAACGACGCAGCAGGCACTTGCGGAATATTATCCACATGTGGATAAAGGGATGGTCAAAACCAATGGCCGTGGTTATCCACAAGAATCATTCCAACACGGCGCGACGAAAGAAAGCGTCATGAATATCGGCAGCCCGCAGCAAATCATCGAGAAGATTCTTTACCAGCACGAACTCTACGGCCATCAGCGCTATATCGCACAGATGGATTTCGGTGGAGTGCCGATGGAGCGCCTCGAGCGCAATCTGGATTTATTGTCGTCGGAAATTTTGCCGGCGGTGCGTAAATACACACGAAAAGATTAACTGAATAAGAAAAAGGCGCGCAGCTTATCCGGCTGCGCGCTTTTTTTATTCCAATAGCTTCGCTGCAGTTCTTGCAGCGATATATTTGGACTCATTGAGAAAGGCGTCGAGGCTTCCTGGTGGCAGAGGCCGGCTGAACAAATAGCCTTGCCCGACGATGCCGAAGGGGTGCAGAAGTTCTGCCTGCTCTTCGAGTTCGATGCCCTCGATGACAATGCGGGCATCGAGGTTTTTTCCGACCTCAATGATGGCCGCGAGGATGAACAAATTGCGCCGGTTGATGAGGACTTCATCAATTAAGGATTTATCGATTTTCAATGTATCGATTTCGACGTTTTTCACGACGTTCAGTGAAGAATAGCCGGCGCCGAAATCATCGATGGCGATGCGCAAACCGAGTGCTTTCAGCTCGCAAATGATGCGGGCAGATTGTTCAATGTCGAGCATGACACTTTCGGTGATCTCGATTTCGAAGCGCCTTGGGTCTGTATTTTCCTGTTCGAAGATCGCGCGCACTTTTTCGCTGAAGTCAGGATCCTTGAATTGGCGCGCCGAGACATTGACGGAAATTTTCTCCGCTGCCTGGCCGAGTGCGCAGAACTCTTTCGCGTCACGGCAAGCCTGGCGGAGCGCCCATTCACCGATCGGCACGATTAGGCCGGTTTCTTCTGCAATCGGGATGAACTCCGACGGCGGCACATTGCCAAATGGCGAGTGCCAGCGCAGCAGCGCTTCGTAGCCAAGTACTTCGCCACTGGCCAAATTGATCTGTGGCTGGTAATGGAGCGCGAACTGCTCATCATCAATCGCTTTTTTCAACGCCTGCTCCATTTGGCTGCGGCGGGTCATCAAACTGTCGAGCTCGCGGGTGAATACCTGGAAATTGTTCTTGCCATTCTCCTTAGCAGAATACATGGCAAAGTCGG
>NZ_JAPEHT010000207.1 GCF_028823615.1 Planococcus sp. A6 | reverse complement strand
TTTGTTATGCACTAGTGTTTCTACTATATTGAATAAAGTAGATCGTGAGAGTTTTAGATTGGAATAGTTTTGATGTTCAGTTTTTCTTCTTAATAGTATTCGCCGCCCGGCTTTGGGTTGACCTTTAGCGCTGGACGTATGACTTACTTGATAGCCTCCAAAATCTCTTCAATCTGCTCAATGTGGCGTCGTTCATGCTCGGCTATGAGAGTGAAAATACTGTTGGCAGGAATATCTCCAAATCGAGGATGGAACACGATATATCTTTCGATGTATTTGTTCTCATTTAAAAAAGCTTCGGTTGCGTTTCTTGAGTTTTGCAGCATTTTGATGCAGTCTTCTGCATTCCTGTGGACAGTGGAGGGCTCCTGCTGTGCCTTCATTTTCACTGAACGGTCCCGCACGATGGAGAAATCTTTCTCCTCAGCATGACCTATTTGTTTTTGCTGCACGGCGTTCTCCACCAGTCCGATAAAATTCACCTCAGCCACTGCCAGATGCTCGACCACCTGTGCAACCGTCCAACCTCCAAGTACCGTAGCAGTGTTTAACTCGTAATCATTTAAATCTCTTAACAAACTGATCAACTTTTCTCTCGTTTGAATGAATGACTGATCCATGATTGCTCCTCCCTTAGATGTGTATGAAATCCAGATTTTATTTCAATTTCATCATATGGTATGGACACAAATGAGTGCTTTTATATATTGGAGGACCTCTTTTTTAGGCAATATCAACTCTCAACTTTATCAGAGCCAAAATCTAAATTCTTTTAAACTGCCGCGTCAAAGCTTCTCCGTCTTCCTCTCAGCTTCCGCTTTCCCGATCGAAAACCCGTCAAATAAGCGACCACCGTAAGGCTCCAGCACGCTTTCGACGAATTCGATAATGTGCGCCGTTTCGTCGGTGCGGTAAAAATGCTCGAATGCCTCGACAAACCGGACCGCCAGTTCATGATCATGCGCTTCAAGTGAACGGATGACCCACTTGGATGAGCCGATCCATTTTTGCTCCGTGCGCAAAATGAATTCACTCACCAAATCCGAAAGCGTGTTGACGCAAAACAGCCGTTCTTTGCGGTCGTCACTGCCCCTCAGGTCGTCCAGCACATCGGTGATGAAATAGCGTTTCGTGCGAATTGTATCCGAGCTCCACGCTTCCGGCCCTGCTTCGAGCAATGCTTTCGCTTCTTGCTGGATGCTTTCCATGATCCCTGAATCTTTCAAGATGATGCCTTCGCTGACCATGCGCGGCATGCTAGGTTTCGCGGCTTTTCGGTCTTTTTCAAAAAATTCCTTGTAGGAACTTAAGTTATAGACAAATACTTCAATCGGCCAGCCATAAAAAATCATCGATTCACGGTATGAACTCATCAAGGTTTCATCGAACACGACGATGTCCAAATCTGACGTCGCTGTCTCCTGACCGCGCACCACACTCCCTGCCAGCAGCGCTCCGCGGCAGTGGCGGAAATTCGTTTCGACAAATACTTTCGCTGTGTGAATTGGTTCCCAACGCTGTCTCATTACTTTCCCCCACACTCTCTTTTATTGATCTTTCTTAAGCATACCCTACCTGGTGCACGAATGCGCATAAAAATACAGACATTCTCTTGAATGCCTGCAAGTCTATTAATTATTCAAGTCAGCCAATGCACTTCCGACACCCGGATAGCGGAATCGGAAGCCTTCCCGAACGAGACGTTCCGGCACGACCCAGCGGCTTTTCAAAATCAATTCCGTCTCGGTCCGAAGTGCGGCGGCACCGGTTTCAAGCATCCATTTCGATGCTGGCAGACCGGTCCGGCGGTTCATCGATTGCCGCAGCACTTTCATCCATTCTCTATTCGTCACGGGATTCGGCGCGGATGCGTTGAAGACGCCCGAGAGTTCATCGCGGTGCTGCATGAAACGAACGGTCCGATACAGATCTTCAATATGGATCCAGCTGAACATCTGTCGGCCGTTGCCTTGTTTTCCGCCCAGTCCATATTTCACGAGCTTGCGGTAAGGTTCCATGACACCGCCGTCACCGAGCACAATGGCGATGCGCAATGCCACTTGGCGCGTGCCGGGCAGTCGGAATGAAAAGAAGCTATCTTCCCAAGCTTTTGCAACTTCTACGGAAAATCCGCGCCCGATCTCTCCGCCGTCTTCAGTCATCGGGCGGTCTTCGGCATGACGGTAAATCGTTGCGGTGCTGGCATTGACCCATAGTTCTGGGGCAGTGCTGCACGCTTCGATTGCCCGGCCGATCGCTTCGGTCGTCTCGGTGCGTGAATTGAAAATTTCGCGTTTATTCGTTTCCGTGTAACGGCAATTGACTGATTTCCCCGCAAGGTTGATCACCAACTTCGCCCCGTCAAGCGCATCTCTCATGCTGTCTGTGTCGTCCCATTGAATATGCTCCGAGTGCCGTGAAATGATGTAAACGCGATAGCCGAGCCGTTCGTATTTTTCTTTCAAATACGTTCCGATAAACCCTGTACCGCCTGCGATGACTGCTTTCTTGACCATATTTTTACCTCTTTTCGCCGTAATTCTATCATGTTAGACGACGGACCCATGGTAATAGTTGCAGTTTTTTAGGAAATCGCTTCCCAAGCAGAGAGGTCTGTTGAAACTGTTGCTTTTGTTCAGCTTCGGTTACACTTATTTTTATGCGTTTCCTTAAATGAAGAAAGTTGGTGGATGAATTGAAGAAAAAGAAAGGCTTAACATTTAAAGTCATCAGTGCCTTGATCTTAGGTGCGATCACAGGACTGCTTTTAAATCTTTTTGCGCCGGAAGTTTTCGCAATACTCAATCCTTACGTCTTCGTGCCGGTCGGCCAGATTTTCCTCGCCCTCATCAGCATGCTTGTCGTACCGCTTGTGTTCTTATCCATCGTCCTCGGTACTGCAGGACTTGGCGATCCGTCGAAGCTTGGACGCATCGGCATCAAGACGATTTCGTATTTCTTGGTAACGACGACCATCGCCATCACCATCGGACTCGGCTTATCCGCACTTGTCCAGCCGGGCACAGCCGGCGATTTCGATATCGATGCGGCGACTTACAGCCCGGATGATGCGCCGTCAATTGCTGACACGCTGCTCAACATCATCCCGAAAAACCCGCTTGAAGCGATGACCGAAGGCAATATGCTCCAGATTATTGTCTTCGCGGTATTCGTCGGACTTGCTTTGACTGCGCTCGGTGATAAGACAAAAGGCATCTTGAGCCTGGTCGAACAAGGCAATGAAATCATGATGTACCTAGTCGGCATCGTCATGCGTTTTGCGCCATATGGTACCTTCGGATTGATTGCGACAGCGATCGGTTCGCAAGGCCTCGCCGCTATCCAGGCGATGGGCTCTTACATGCTCGTCGTCATCGGCGCCTTATTGATCCACGCAGCTTTTACCTACGGCGGCACCGTCTACTTCATGGCGAAGAAAAGCCCAATCTGGTTTTTCAAAACCTTTATGCCGGCCATGACGGTCGCTTTCAGTACATCCAGCAGCACCGGAACGCTTCCTGTCTCCATGGAAGTCGCGCAACGTGACTTGAAAGTACCGAAGTCGATCAGT
>NZ_JAPEHT010000206.1 GCF_028823615.1 Planococcus sp. A6 | reverse complement strand
CCTCTGCATTTAGCAGAGGGGCTTTTTTTAATCTTCCATTGTGGACAAATCGCCAGTCGGCAGATCCAATTCCCAAGCTTTCAAGACGCGGCGCATAATTTTGCCGCTTCGCGTTTTCGGAAGCTTATCTTTAAATTCGATTTCACGCGGTGCTGCGTGTGCAGCCAGTTCTTTCTTGACGAACTGCCGGATGTCCTCGATCAGTTCATCGGATGGCTCGTAGCCTTCCACAAGCGCGACGAACGCTTTGATGATTTCCCCGCGCACCGGATCAGGTTTGCCGATGACACCTGCTTCAGCGACTGCAGGATGCTCGAGTAGCTTGCTTTCCACTTCAAACGGTCCGACACGCTCGCCTGATGTCATAATGACATCGTCCACTCTTCCCTGGAACCAGAAATACCCGTCCTCGTCCATATAAGCCGAGTCTCCGGACACATACCATTCATCATTCAAGAAATAGGAGTCGTATTTTTGCGGGTTGTTCCAGATTTGGCGCATCATGGATGGCCAGCCTTTTTTAATCGCCAGATTGCCCATTTGATTGGCCGGCAATTCCTTGCCTTGATCATCTACGATCGCCGCTTGGAGGCCCGGAATCGGTTTGCCCATCGAACCTGGCTTGATCGCCATGGAAGGATAATTGCAAATGACTTGCGCACCCGTTTCCGTCATCCACCATGTATCGTGGATCCGTTTATCGAACACTTGCGCACCCCACTTGACGACTTCCGGGTTCAACGGCTCACCCACCGATAAAACGTGACGCAATGTCGACAAGTCGTATTCTTTCACCAATGCATCTCCTGCACCCATCAACATGCGGAACGCTGTCGGGGCACTATACCATACAGTGACACCGAAATCTTCGATTGCTTGATACCAGGCATCCGGAGAGAAGCGACCGCCGAGAATGACAGTCGTGACGCCGTTCAGCCACGGAGAGAACACGCCGTAAGCCGTTCCCGTCACCCAGCCAGGGTCAGCTGTGCACCAATAAATATCCTGCTCCTGGAAATCCAGTACCCATTTGCCTGTCTGGTATTGCTGCACCATGGCATATTGCGCGTGCAGGACGCCTTTTGGTTTGCCTGTAGAACCGGATGTATAATGAAGAACCAATCCATCTTCTTTTTCTAGCCATTCGACATCGAATTGATCCGAGGAGGAATCAAGATGCTTGAGCACATCGACATGGCCCCCGCTTTCTTCTGCCCCTTCCGCTCCCACTAAGAAGATCGTCTTCAAATTGGGAAGGCGGTCTTTCGGGATGCGCGGGAGCAATTCCGGCGTCGTGATGATCGCTTTGGCATCGCTGTCATCCAGACGGTCGTAGATTGCCCCTTCCATGAATGCTTCAAATAGCGGCCCAACGATCAAGCCCATCTTCAATGCACCGAACATAAGGAAATACAGTTCAGGTGAACGCGGCATGAAGATGAAGATGCGATCTCCTTTCTCCAAATCGGAATGCGATTTCAAAAGATTCGCCGCGCGGTTCGTCATGCGTTTCATCTCATAGAATGTATAGGTTTCATGACGATGCTGGTCTTTATAATAAAGAGCGACTTTGTTTTTGCGGTCCGATTCAGCATGGCGGTCAATCGCCTCATGGGCCATATTGATTTTCCCGGTTTGAGACCAGCTGAACTCTTTTTCAACTTCCGACCAATCGAAACTCGCCGACTGCTCTTCGTAATTATGTAAATGATGCTCCCCTGGTTTTGCTGGTAACGCTTCCACTTTCACATAAATCACCCTTTCCCTTTGTTTCTCTATATTCTACATCAACCTGGAAGGGAAATGCTAATAATTTTAATTCTTTAGAAAATACGGTGTATTTATCCAAGCAACTTTCTTTTCCTTCCGCCCTTCATGTATAATGAAGCTAATTGCAACCACAGGCGGTGAAATGATGGAACATAAGAAGACGTACAATGCGATGGAATTGAAAACGAAACACGGGCCACTCATCATCGAAGGCCCCGTCCCATCTAAGGAATTGAAAGAACTGGATTTCCATGAGGACTTGGTCGCTTTCCGCCCACCGGAACAGCAGCATAAAGCCATCACGGAAATAGCGGATTTACCGGAAGGGCGTATATTGATTGCGCGTGACCAAAACATGATTGTCGGGTATGTCACCTACCTCTACCCCGATCCACTTGAACGCTGGTCCGAAGGAAAGATGGAAAACTTGATCGAGCTCGGGGCGATCGAGGTCATTCCGAAATATCGCGGTGCCGGTGTCGGCAAAGCACTGCTGCAAGTATCGATGATGGATGATGCCTTTAACGATTTCATCGTCATCACGACCGAATATTATTGGCATTGGGATTTAAAAGGGACAGGGCTCAATGTATGGGAATATCGAAAGATTATGGAAAAGATGATGCAAGCAGGCGGGCTTGAATATTTCGCTACTGACGATCCGGAAATCAGCTCGCATCCAGCCAATACGCTGATGGCGCGCATCGGTTCTCGCGTCGATCCAGAATCAGTTCAGAAGTTCGACCAACTGCGTTTCATGAACCGCTATATGTACTGATTACTAAAGGGGTGTTTGTATGTTAGTAGAAGAAATCATGAAGAAGGATGTTTTCACGCTGCGCTCAGACCAGACTGTCCAAGACGTGCTGGATCTGTTCGAAGAAAAACGGATTCGCCACGCGCCCATCGTTGATGACGGGAAAGTGGTCGGCATCGTCACTGACCGCGACTTGAAAGATGCCATGCCTTCCATGTTCACGGTATCCCCGAAAGGCGAACCGTATAAAAAGAAAGTATCGGAGATCATGACCAAAAATCCGATGATCGCCCACCCGCTCGATTTTGTTGAAGAAATCGCCTTGCTGTTCTATGAACAGAAGATTGGCTGCCTGCCGGTCGTCAGCCAAAATGAACTTGTCGGCTTTCTGACGGAAACCGACTTATTGTATACGTATATCGAATTGACCGGCGCACACCAGCCCGGCTCTCAAATCGAAATCAAAGTCCCTAACCGTTCAGGTGCACTCTATGAAGTGAGCAAAGTGTTCTATGAGCACAAAGTCAATGTATTGAGCGTCCTCGTCTACCCGGATCGGGAAGACAACTCCAATAAGATCCTGGCTTTCCGCATCAAAACGATGAACCCCATTTCCATTATTGAAGATCTGCGCAAAGAAGGTTTCGATGTCTTATGGCCGAATCTCATGCAGGAATGAAAAAACACGCTGTCTTCATCTATTCAGAAGATCAATTGGGGTATAAATTTTCTGATACGCATCCGTTCAACCAAAAACGGCTCATTCTTACCATTGATTTACTTAGGGAAATGGACGCCCTTCCAGAGGATTTGATTGTGCCTGCACGGACTGCAACAGATGAAGAACTATTGCTCGCGCATGACCAGCGCTATATCGATATCGTCAAGAAAGCAAGCCGCGGCGAAATCACTCCGGAAGCCGGGGAAGGTTATGGCATCGGTACGGAAGATACGCCGATTTTTGAAAATATGCACGAAGCGAGTGCACGTTTGGTCGGCGGCACATTGACCGCTGTCGACCAAGTGATGGAAGGAAAAGCCGAACATGCCTTGAATCTCGGCGGCGG
>NZ_JAPEHT010000205.1 GCF_028823615.1 Planococcus sp. A6 | reverse complement strand
CAATGCGAGCCCTCCGGAAAGCGTCCGATTGCAGCGCAATCTCCCCCTTTACTTTTTCTATATCCCGCAAAGATAAAAACGCTATTAATTCCCGTATACCCCTAACCCACAAAAATAAAGCAATGAATGGATTGTTACAGTTGTGTAACAAAGCTTTATTGCTATAGTTTTTGATTTTTCTAATAATTATATGATTAAATTGACTAAAAAACTGCTATGAAAGTATTCAGAGTCCCGATTTGGAAATTATAGGCTCTGAAATTTACAACAAATTCTGCTGGACTGTAATATTTTATGAATTCAAACACGCACGAGATGCTCACATTTCCCGTTTTTCAAAGAAATAAACATCCACTTGTAAATATTACCACCTCCAAAACCCTTGATATACCTGGGTTTATGAGCCGTCATTCACTTGTAATATTGTTGTAACCTAATTGAAACTCCACAGACATTGTTTTCTTAGGGGGCAGTCTATATAGTAAGTGGCAGAGCAAATTAATGATAATCCTTATATCCACATAACATAAATTTAAAAAAACTATCCTTCGGAGGTACTGACTAAATGAAAAAAGCATTCTTTACACTACTCGCAGCAGGCGCATTGGTCTTTTCTAGTTCAGCTACAGACGCACAAAATACAGCACAAGCACAACCACAGACAGAAGTTGCACAGAAAGCATCTGAGCCAGCGATCGTCCAGGTTTCCAACAGCACTTATAAATTCAAATACGCTACTAACGTCCGCAGAGATGCCGGCACAAGCCACGGCGTCATCAAAGTCGCTTCTAAAGGCGCAACTGCAACAGTTACAAAATCCGCTACAATCGGCAGCGGTAAATGGTTCAAAGTCCGCACTGGCGGTACGCACGGTTGGGTACACAGCTCACTCGTAACAAAATCATCAGGATCTGGCGTTGTCCAAGCTTCATCTAGCGTTTCTTCTTCAGCAGTCGTTTCTAAAGCACTAGCGCTTAAAGGCATCCCGTACCGTTTCGGCGGCACAACTACAGCTGGGTTTGACTGCTCAGGATTCGTACAATATGCATTCAAAAAAGCAGGCAAAAGCGTGTCACGCACAACGCTTTCTCAATATGCTCAGTCTTATAAAGTTTCAAGCCCACGCCCAGGAGACTTGGTCTTCTTCGCAAACACTTACCGCCCAGGAATCTCACACGTTGGGATCTACATCGGGAATAACCAGTTCGTACACTCTGGCGGTTCTAAAGCAGAAGTGAAAAGCTTGAGCGGCCCATACTGGGGCAAGAAATTCCACAGCTTCAAACGTTTCAAATAATATAGGCTTCAGGGAGTATCCGAAATCTCGGGTGCTCTTTTTTTTTGTGCTTTTTTTGAGTGAACTTCATTTGTTGTAAGGGATTTTTCTCTCTTTCTTCTATATATAAAGGCATCGTTTTTCTCTTCATTCGAAATAAACAGAATTTAAAATTCAATTTATATTGAATTAATGATTCCATTCATTTAGAATAGAGAAAATGCTTAAGGAGGTTTTCAGTATGAAGATTATGGATGCTGCGTTACCCGAAGAGACGATTCACTTAGCTGTAGAACAGTCGCCGGTGTGGGAATGGATTGTAGGGATTGCAGGCTATACGCATGGGCAATTGCGTCATACGTTCGAGATGGATGAGGAATGGACACAGGATGCACAAGCGATGCCTGCTGCTTTGCTTGAGTCTTTAGCGAAGATCGAAGAGACGAATTTATGGTACGGGCTGCTGTTGTTGCAGAATGAGTTCGGGGCCAAGTCGGTGGATGAATTTATCAAGCGTCTAGCAGGCTTGTCGGATGAGCAGTTTTATGACCTCCTGCTCCCCTATCACAGCCGCGCTGCGGAAGCGTTACGGGAACAGGCAGCACAACAGCCTGAAGACAGTGGCTGGTGGTCTTCTTATGCCCGCTTGTTCGAAGGACATGCATATCTCAGCGGTTACGTATGGCAACTTCACGGGCATACAAGAGCCCAGCTAAGCGAATTGTTTATGAAGGTGCTAAGCGAATGGCAGGACTGGATGACGAAGAAGTTTTATATCGGGAGATGGCTGCATGCGCTGACGTTTGAAGAACAGCAGCACCGCGGGCTTGATTCCGCGAATGCGGCGAAGGAAATTGAGCGCGTGGCGAGTGTCGACTATGCACCGGAGCCTTCCATTTGGTCGGTCAAGCTTATTCCGCATGTATCGTATCGGCCATGGCTGCTGACGATCCGTACGGCAGATGTGAAATTGTTTTTCTATCCGGTCAGTGAAGAGCAGCTGCTCGATCCGGAAGTGCCGCCGAACGAATTGATTCAAGGGCATAAAGCGCTCGGTGATGGGCTGCGCTTGAACGTGTTGCATTATTTATGCCATGGCCCCGCTCCCTTGCAGGAAATGAGTGAACGATTCAAAATGTCCAAGACGACTTTGCATCATCAGCTGGCTTTGTTGAAAGCAGCGAAGTTTGTGAAGGTCGACAAAGGCGTTTTTTCTACTCAATTGAACCGTTATTTGGGACTGGATGAGTGACAGGCTGTTCCAACGCGAGAAAATGAAGTGACTGATGGTCCGATACCAGTAATTTATTGAATTGGTTCCATAAGGTATCTATTTCTGCTAAAGCCCTGTACACTTGCCCAAATGGATGGATAGCTTCTTCCGTTTAAAGGAGAGAGCATCATGCCTCAGGAGAAAACGGTAGAATCTGTCATCAGTGGTTTCACTGCGACCATCTTGCGGGAGCATTTCGGTAAAGGGCCCAGCTCTGTGTACGTGACCATCTACAAATCGTTCGTCTGCATTCAAGTCCGGGATTTCTTGGCCCCGATGGAGAGAATCCTGTTGGATCAGAATGAAAAGAACCGCGTGTTGAAAACCAGGGATTTACTAATGGTTGAATTGATGGCTGAGTTCAAGAGGAATTTCTGGAAGCAAGCCGATCTCGATGTCATGGAGTTGTATGCCGATTGGAATTTGGACGATCATTCCGGCATGATTCTGGGCGTATTGGAAGAACCGAAATCGCATAAACTCAGGTGGCCGGAAGAAGTGGATGAAACGGAACTCCTGAAAGAAGTGATCCGTTTGAGCATCGCCGGACAGAAAGAACCGGAAGAAACCAATTTCTTCTGGCTGAACGACCGGACACTGCTCATTGAACGGATCGGCATCTTCACTTTGCTGGAGAAAGAACTGATCAAAAATGAATTTCAGGAAGCCTTGAAACTGGCAAAACGGCCGCTGGAATATATGTTATTTGCAGAATCGAAAGTGCCTGCGATCGTTAACCGCCCGTTAATCGGCAGTTATGTCGACTGGGACTTTGAAGAAGATAAAGGCTACGCGTTATTGGTCTTTAAAAAATAAGCCTATATTCAATCCCCCGGACCTGTCGTGGCAACACTACAGCCCGGGGTTTTTCAATGCAATGATTGCTCATGCCAGTACCCAAGCAGCCCCTGTTTTTCGCAATGTAAAAGTTATTTTTCTAAACTTTAGATAAATTTTCATAACAAGCGTTCCTTTCTAACTATTTTCTCAATAGTCAGTTTACTTAATGAAATAAATTGGGTATTGTGTAATTGTACAAGTTATTAGTGAACACAAACTAACTGCCTTTTCCATTTTAAATAATGAATCGGTCGTATACACCAGACACCAGTGCTGGAGGTAG
>NZ_JAPEHT010000204.1 GCF_028823615.1 Planococcus sp. A6 | reverse complement strand
ACGATTCAGCCGTTTCACAGATGTTCTGCAGCAGCATTCCGAGCACATGCCCTTTTTCAATGCCTTTGTATGTTTCTTTCTGCAAATCAATCAAAGTCTCCGCACGCCGACGGTCACTGATATCCCGTTGGAGCATTAGGATATAACGCAGTGATTTTTCCGGGAACGCCAAAGGTTGCACCGTGATTTCATTCCAGAAAGGCGTTCCGTCTTTTCGGTAATTGACGATTTCAAAAATGCCAGGCTGGGCGGATGCCGTTGCTTCACGGATTTGGCTGCCGGTATTGGCATCGGTTTTCGTACCATGGAGGAATTTACCGTTTCTTCCGATAACTTCCTCTTCGGTATACCCAGTCATTTCAAAAAACGCTTCATTCGCATAGGCAATAGGGTGTTCGGAAATTTCCGGGTTCACGACGACAAAACTCGTGTGGAATTCGATCCCGAGACGGCGCAGCCAATCTATAATCACTTTCCGGTCTTCCTGGATTTCATATTGATGCATACGCGTCCCTCCCAGTTTTTCTCATTATGTATGGTGAAAAAAAGCCGCCAATGCATGCGGCGGCTTTATTCATTTCTATATTCATCTAAATAGCCAGCTGCTTATTTATATAAAGGATGGGCAGCTGTTAATTTCGCTGTACGGTCAGCCGCTTCCTTCTTCACAGCTTCATCTTCCGGATTTTTCAAGAGAAGCGCCATGATCGAAGCGATTTCCTTCATTTCTTCTTCTTTGAAGCCACGGGATGTGACGGCTGCTGTGCCGAGACGGATGCCGGATGTGACAAATGGGCTTTCCGGATCGAACGGGATGGTGTTTTTATTGGTCGTGATGCCGACTTCATCCAACACATGTTCCGCGACTTTCCCCGTCAAGTTGAGTGAACGGAGATCAAGCAGCAACAAGTGGTTGTCTGTTCCGCCGGAAACGATGTTGACGCCTTCAGCTGTTAAGCTATCAGCCAAGACGTTCGCATTCTTGACCACCTGGTCGATGTAATCGGTGAACTCAGGCTGCTGGGCTTCGCCGAATGCGACAGCTTTTGCTGCGATAACGTGCATCAACGGGCCGCCCTGGATGCCTGGGAAAATGATTTTATCAATTTTCTTCGCAAATTCTTCTTTGCAAAGAATCAAGCCGCCACGAGGGCCGCGCAATGTTTTATGGGTAGTGGAAGTAACAAAATGTGCATGAGGCACTGGATTCGGATGTGCACCGGTTGCGACAAGCCCTGCGATATGCGCCATGTCGACCATCAAGTATGCACCGACTTCATCAGCGATTTCACGGAATTTCGCGAAATCCAATGTGCGGGAATAGGCACTTGCGCCGGCAACGATCATTTTCGGCTTGTGCTCAAGAGCTGCCTGGCGAACTGCTTCGTAATCGAGCAATTGCGTATCTTTATCGACGCCGTATTCGACGAAATTATACTGCATGCCGCTGAAGTTGACTTTGCTGCCGTGTGTCAAATGCCCGCCGTGGTTCAAGTTCATGCCAAGAACTGTATCGCCTTGTTCAAGCATCGCTGTGTACACAGCCATGTTCGCCTGTGAACCGGAGTGAGGCTGGACGTTTGCATGCTCTGCGCCAAAAATTTCTTTCAAGCGGTCGCGTGCGATATTTTCCACTACATCTACAAATTCACAACCGCCGTAATAGCGTTTGCCCGGATAGCCTTCTGCGTATTTATTGGTCAACACGGACCCTTGTGCATCCATAACTGCCTGGGATACAAAGTTTTCCGATGCGATCAATTCGATATTCGCTTCTTGGCGTTCTTTTTCCGCGTTCATTGCTTCATATACTGCCTGATCCTGCGCCTTAATCAATTCCATCTGTCTTTCCCTCCCGTGATTGAAGAACCTGGCGATCATAGCTCGCACGGACGCCGCCGATCAATTTCGGCCGTGTCGTCGCACTTGATACGATCGCTTCCCCTATTAGTTTAACAGAAGTCCGCACCGGAACGGCGACTCTTTTTAAATGCATGCCGATCATCGTCTGCCCGATGTCCACTCCGGCGTGAGCAGCAATTTCCTCGACGACGACCGGGTCACTCATATTCATGAAGGCGTAAGCACTCATCGACCCGCCGGCTTTTGCTACCGGCACCACCGATACCGGCTCCAAGCCGTAGCGTTCGGCAGCTGCCCGCTCAATGGTCAGCGCGCGGTTAATATGCTCACAGCCTTGAAATGCCAGAAACAATCCATGCCGTTCCGCAAACACGCGCAGCGGTTCGAACAGGCTTTCCGCAATATCAAGCCCGCCGCCTGTGCCGATGCGCTCGCCGGCCACTTCAGAAGTCGAACAGCCGACGACGAATAGTTGGCCTTCCTTGAATGCAATCTGTTGCTCCAATTCGCTGAGAACCTCTTCAAGCTGCAACTGCCATAAGCTTTGCATGCTTACTCCTCCTTAGTTTTCGAGTGCGCTGATTTTCTGTACGCGGTTTTCGTGGCGGCCGCCTTCAAAATCAGTCGTCAGCCATGTTTTCGCAATTTCTTTCGCAAGTCCTGGCCCGATGACACGCTCGCCCATCGCCAAGACATTCGAATCGTTATGCTCACGCGTCGCTTTCGCGCTGAATACATCATGGACAAGCGCGCAGCGGATGCCTTTTACTTTATTGGCGGAAATCGACATGCCGATCCCTGTCCCGCAAATCAAAATGCCTTTATCAAATTCTCCGCTGGCGACACCTTCCGCTACCGGTTGTGCATAATCCGGGTAGTCGACAGAGTCGTCCGTTTGCGGCCCGAAGTCTTTGTATTCAATGCCCAGCTCGTTCAATAGGTTGACAATCTCCTTGCGCAGATTATTGCCGCCGTGGTCTGATGAAATTGCTATTCTCATGATTAACCCTCTTTTCGTTTTCATTTAGCGGACAGTTCTGAAATCAGCGCCGCCGCTTTTATTTAATTCTAACATTTTTGAACAGTTCCATGTTACTTCCTCACGCCTGCTTTCTGCAACTGAAATCCTCGCGTCCGGCAATCGAAAAGAGCTGTCCTGAAGCACATGCATTTATGCTCTTGGACAGCTCGTTTCAGTTACGTGGTGTCTAATTGCTTTGCCATCTTGTCGATCAATTGTTCCAACTCTTGATACGTCTTGCGGTAATCAGCCAAGGAACCGCCATATGGATCGCTGACATCGCCAGTCGAACCTTCCGCAAATTCCTTCACCGTGTGCAGCTTTGTCGCTACTTCGGGATAGTATTGCATGAGCGTCATCTTATGCGAATAAGTCATCGTCAAGATCAGCTCCGCCCATTCCACATCGCGCGGGTCCAGCGGCTTCGAGATATGCTTAAATTCAATGGACTGTTCGTTCAGAACTTTACGCGCATTGCCTGAAAGCGGTGCTTGCCCCGCATAGATTCCCGCAGAGCGGGCTTCCATGCCTTCAATTTTACGGGTGTGCACAATCGCTTCCGCCATCGGGCTGCGGCACGTATTTCCCGTGCAGACGAATAAAATCTTCATCCAATACCCCCTTGTCCAAGCTTCTGTGTCACCATCTCTTGCGTTCAGTGAACTCTCCAGATAGCGTGTGTCTACCTATTATTATACCGCATTTTATCAAGCTATTGTATGGATGCGGTTTGAGTCATCATGTATAGAGTCGTTGTGGAGAGCTGGACTTGATAGCGAGGATGTTGTGTTCGAGGAAGTATCGCTATTGATTGGGTTCATCCGCTGGTATCGTCGCTTAGCTGGACTTGAGAGTGAAATGGATTGTTAATTGATCTTCTCTTCGTGAAGCAGTCGCCTCCCGCTTGGGGCTGGCCT
>NZ_JAPEHT010000203.1 GCF_028823615.1 Planococcus sp. A6 | reverse complement strand
TTTTATAAAGGACAAACGAAATGATGGTCACCACGATTGTCCATACCGCGATAATCACAAGCGGCTTGGCCAAATCACCAGAAGCCGCTCCGATTTCCATAGCCACCAGCAATTCACTCAATTGGCTGCTCGGCAAATAGCGCAGCACTTCCAAAAATGGATACTGTTCTTCAAACGACAATGCAAACGGCCCAGCCGTGAAGATGATCAATACCGGAAACACCGACAGCGAGGCTTCCAGCAAAGTCTTTGAGTACAATCCGCAAATCGTCCCGATCGCTGTATAAAGCAGGATGGAAATCCCGAGCGCCGCCGTCAGCAGTAACACATTCGAGGTCTCGTAACCGAATAAGTAGGTGGTGAACGCCAGGACGGCCGCAGAAATAAGAAACACCAGCGCACTTTTGCCGATTAGCACGTCAAGCATCGAGGCCGGGGTCATCATGAGCGAACGCAGCGTATTGCGCTCTTTCTCCTCGGCAATCAAACACGCCTGCACAAAACTAGTAAGCATCGCTAATGAAAAATTCATGATGAACGCGTAGATCGCCGCTTGATCGCCGGCTTCCGTCCGGTAGAGGAGCGCAAAGACAATCGGGAACACGATCATGATCGATACCGCATAGTTTCTCGAAAATTCCTTATAATCTTTGATGAAAATGGCTTGGATGCGCTTCAGTGATACGTTCATACCAATTCACTCCCCGTCAGTTTAATGAAAATATCGCCCAGGCTCAGCTCATTCGTATACATGCGGTCGATTTGCCCGCGGCTCATCCACCCGGCGATGGCCGCTGCCGAATCCCCGTTCATCGACAGGCGCTCTTTTTCTCCGGACGTCAATTCCACGGTCAGCGTGCCGTCGCGGTGTATTTTTTTCAATTCATCAGGGGCCCCGATTGCACGAATCTCTCCCTTGTGTAAAATCGCCACGCGTTCACACAGCGATTCCGCTTCCGTCATATCATGGGTCGTTAAAAAGATCGTCGTCCCCCGTTCATTTAAATAGCGCAAGCCTTTATGGATATGTGCCGTGTTGACCGGGTCTAGCGCGGACGTCGGCTCATCCAAAAACAGCAGTTCCGGTTCGTGGATGATCGCGCACGCCAACGTGACGCGCTGGCGCATTCCTTTCGACAGCACACTGACCCGCTTTTTGCGGTCGGTATTCAAATTGACGAAATGCAGCACTTGGTCAATAGAAGATTTCGGCAAATTATATAAAAACGCTCATACAAACCGCTATTATCGGTCAAGATGCCGAAGCGCCGTTTTTGGGCGGTTTTTTGCATCATTCTAGACGGCATCTCCATCACGGCAGCATGCCCGTCCGTTGCTTCCAATTGGGCAGTCAAAATCTTGAGCAAGGTCGTTTTTCCGGAACCGCTCGGCCCAAGAAAGCCGAAAATCTCTCCCTTCGGAATTTCGAAGGATACATCTTTTAAAGCCATATTGCCGCCAAATGCTTTTCGGATATTCTGTACGGAAATTGCATTCATGTGCGCCACTCCTTTTCGTTGATGACACCAGCATAGTCAGAAAAAGGAGCAACCGCTTTGTGATTCCGCTAATATGTACCATTTCCCGGCCGAACTGTACCGTGAAATCCGTGATTCGGCGATTATTTCCCGGGAAATTAAATGTTCAGCAGCTCTTTTAATTCGGCCAATTTCGTCCTCGACAGCGGCACGACGGAATCTTTTCCAGTCGTCAAGCGCAGGCTATAGCTGTTTTTCGTCCATGTGATTAATTCCCGCACTTTTTGCAGATTGACGATATACGAGCGGTGACAGCGGAAAAACCCGTAATGCTGGAGTTTGTCTTCCAATTCCGCCAAGGTGAGTGCGCACGTATAGGTCTCCCCTGCCACATGCACCACAGCCGAGCTATTGATGCTTTCGATATAATCAATTTCCGGTGGGTTGAACAGAATGGTTTTGTCGTTCTTTTTCGTCGGGATTTTTTGGATCTTGAACTCCGCTTCGCCGGTTTCGTGAGCATTTTCCGCTTCATCTTCAGCGTCCGTTATATCCAATAGATGCAACCCCGCTTCATCCAAACGGTAAATTTCGTCGCAGCTGATCAGTGCATCTTCCAGATTGGCAGTGAGAATCAGAATCTGTTTTTCTTCCGACAATTCTTCCAACAGTCGCTTAAATGCCAATTGATCAGGTTCTTCGAGCTGAAAATACGGCTCCTCCAGGACGATGATCGGCTGCTGTGCGTAATAAACGCGTAGCAAGGACAGATAGATTTTCTTCGACGCTGGCAAATCGGCAATTTTCACTTTCTGGTATTCGCCTAATTGAAACAGCTGAAGCATCGAGCGAACCGGTGTGTGGTGGCCGCTGAGCGACTTCATAAAGCGCAGCAATTCCTCGACGGTCAAACGCGTGTATTCGCCTTGTTCCGCAAACGACAAATAAGCATCTCCCCGCTCTGCAAATTGGGCCAGGAGGATTTTCTTGCGCTGGACATTGGTCTGGATGCCTAGTACTTTGCCCTTCTCCATGTCCAATTCCAGCGACGGGATGATTTTCTGTCCGTTAACGCTCATTTCTCGAATGTTCATAGGCTCCTCCTGATTAACGAAAAGATTCTTACATTTATTGTAACCTTTCCTGTGCCGCAAGATACAGTACCGTTTTTGAGAATTACGGTTTTGCCCTACTCCACACAAAAGGCGGCACCCCATTGGATGCCGCCTCATCGTTTAGTTATCGAGTTCACGCATCAAGGTGTGTGCGTATCGGTCATGCGGCATCTGCGCACCCATGTCCTGACCGCGTTGTTTGAACCATTGGAGCGGCATAATCGAATCACGATGTGCCACGCGTTTTAGGACCTGTCCGCCTGTCAGTTCGCCGCCGTCTGCGTTTTCGATTTTGATGCCAGCGACTTGTTGTCCGACGGTCTGTCCGCGTGCCTTCAACTGGACGTATTCAAGCCCCCAGAAGACAACGGTCGGCGTAATGAGCGCATGCACCCATTCCTGTTTAATCTTTTTACGCAGCAGCGGTTCCACGACCCCATTCACCGCACCGGAGATCGCAAAATCAATAGCCAGCGCCTTGCCGCGTTTTTTCGTCAATGCATCCATTCCCATTCCTCCCTTATTTTCCGTCTCTTTCCATTATAACGAATGGACTCCGCAAAGACAGCAAGGGGCTGTATGCGTTATGATAAGGAAAAACCAAGGAAAAACGGGGGTGACACGCATGGCATTTCTAGTAATTTGGCTGCTGATGATTGCATACGCTGTCTTTTTTGCGCCTTCGGGTTCCGGCGGCATCGAGTTCGGCCCGCTGCTGATGGGTGAATGGGAAGGGGTCGACCCGCTCATCCTCGCTGTCTTCAACTCGCTCGGCATCTTTCCGCTCGTCTTCTTGACGCTTTTGGTGCCGAATGACCGCTTCCGTTGGCCGGCGTGGCCATTCGCGCTCGTATCGTTCGGCGTCGGGGCGTTCTCGCTCTTGCCGTATTTCGCGTTCGGCGACAAGCCGCCGGAGAAAAAACGCCGCGGGCCGAATTGGCTGCACCGGATCTTGCGCTCGAAAGCGTGGCTAATCTTCGTCGCCGCCATCAGCATCATCAACTTTCTCACCGTCTTCCGCGGCTTCTCGTCAGAAGCTTACGCGGAAGCATTCCAGACTTCGAGCTTGGTATCGGTCATGACCATCGACTGGTTCGTGCTATGGGGCTTGTCGGTCTATGCCACCTACCGCTTCTTGCCGGAGGCGAACTTCAAACAATTGGCTTTGCTGCCGGTAGTCGGGCCTATTCTTGTCTTATTGTTCAACCGCACGGCGAATAAAGACCATTAGAA
>NZ_JAPEHT010000202.1 GCF_028823615.1 Planococcus sp. A6 | reverse complement strand
ACGCCTGGCATGACAGGATATCCCGGAAAATGGCCGTTAAAGAAATCTTCATTAGCGGTGACGTTTTTCAGCCCGACTGCTTTTTTCCCCGCTTCGATTTCAACGATCCGATCGACCATCAAAAAAGGATAGCGGTGAGGCAAAATTGCCTGTACTTGTTCTGTCGTCAACATATGTTCCATTCCCTTCTTCACGTTCTGTTCATCTCAAGGTTTTGTCGCTGCGTAATCAAGTGACGCCGCGCATGATGTCGAAGATGTGCTGCCACGTTTCCCATTTCAGTGCATCTCCCGCATTGCCATCTCCAATGACGCCGTATCCGATCATAGCACCCAGTGCTGCCATAACGACGAGAAGCGCAACGACCAGGAGGATGCGCAGCCAGATCGGAAACATGCGGATTTGCACCCAACGTGTTTTCTTTTTCGGCTTGTCGGTTTGCGTATTCGGTTTATCTGGCTGAGTCGAGCCAGCTTTTCGTGATTGTGCCATTGCTATGTCAACCTTTCTTCTTTAAATGCCCAATCCCCTACAAGTTTCTTCACTATCTGCCATTATACTAAAAAGCCTGGGCTGTGGAACAAAAATTTGAATTTTATCTCCTTGAACGGAAAATATCTTGCTTTGCTTCAAGCATTTTCCCGGTTCCAAGAACGACGCATTCTTTTGGATGTTCCGCAATGGCGATCGGGATGCCAAGACGCTCTGCCAGCAACCGGTCCAATCCGCCAAGCAAAGCACCTCCGCCAGTCAACACGCCGCCACGGTCGATGATATCCGCTGCCAGTTCAGGTGGTGTTTGTTCAAGCACCGTTCGCACACCTTCTGCCACTAACTCGACCGATTCACGCAAGGCTTCCGTAATCTCCTGGGCTTTCAATGTAATGGTCCGTGGATAACCTGTAAGCATATCCCGTCCGCGAATGTCCATCGTCGCTTCCTGATCGCCGCTGAGCGTCCCGAATTCCACTTTCAGCTTTTCAGCTGTCCGTTCCCCGATCAGCAATTTGTATTTTCTCTTTATGTAATGGAGTATATCCAAATCGAAATGATCGCCTGCCACTTTCAAAGTTGTACTTTTAACGATTTCACCCATCGACAAAACCGCAATATCGGAAGTTCCCCCGCCAATATCGATAACCAGGCTCGCATCCGACTGATAAATATCAAGTCCTGCCCCGATCGCCGCAACTTTCGGCTCCACTTCGACATAGACTTTTCGCGCGCCGGCTTTTTCAGCCACTTCGCGAATCGCTTTCTGTTCGATGCTCGTGATATTTGCTGGGCAGCAGATAAGGATGCGCGGCTTCATCATAAACCCTTTCAGTTTCAATACTTGGATAAAATGCTTGAGCATCAGTTCTGTAATATCAAAATCATGGATGACGCCATCTTTCAATGGGCGGATCACCGCAATATGCTGGGGTGTGCGCCCCATCATCTTCTGCGCTTCCGTGCCGACTGCGATCAGTTCATTGGATTTTTTATCGACTGCTACTACGGACGGCTCGTTTAAAATGATGCCTTTGCCTTTTACATAGATCAGCACATTAGCTGTTCCGAGATCGATGCCTATATCTTTCGAAAACATTACGCCGTCCCCTTCCTGTATTCTGCGATGTTGATTGAACTTTGATTTTCCAAGCTTACATTTCCATTAGAATTGTCTAGTTAAAATCTTATCATAATCCTGCAGCGACTGACAAAATTCTCCGAAAATACTTTCAGCACGTTTTTCTACGAAAAAAGATTGTGCCGCTCAATTGTGCGGCAGGCTCTTGATCATATGAAGTATGAGTCCTGATGAATTAAACCATTTGCTCTTCTTTTACTTCGCTTGTTTCAGTCGATACGCGTTCAATGTCTGCTCCTAGAGCTTCCAGCTTCAAGTGGAAATCAACATATCCGCGGTCTAGATGATAAAGCTCATGTACACGTGTAATGCCTTCAGCAGCAAGTCCAGCCAAGATTAATGCAGCAGCTGCACGAAGATCTGTCGCTGATACTTGAGCGCCTTGCAATTTAGAAGGGCCTTCCATGATCACTGAACGTCCTTCGATTTTAACGGATGCATTCATGCGGCGGAATTCTTCAACGTGCATGAAGCGGTTTTCAAAAACCGTTTCAGTCAGGATGCCGTTGCCTTGTGCAGTCAGCATCAATGACATCATTTGCGATTGCATATCTGTCGGGAATCCTGGGTGCGGCATGGTCTTGATGTCGATGGAACGAAGCGGCCGTGTCGCACGGATCCGCAAGCCTTCATCCGTCTCTTGAATATCGACTCCCATTTCACCCATTTTTGAAATCAAGGCAGCCATATGTTCCGGAACGGCGTTTTCAATGATAACATCGCCTTCTGTGATGGCAGCTGCTACCATGAATGTCCCTGCTTCTACTCGGTCAGGAATGATCGAGTGATTCGAACCATGAAGAGTCTCCACGCCTTCGATACGCATAGTATCCGTACCGGCACCTTTGACGTTTCCGCCCATTTCGTTGATATAATTCGCTAGGTCAACGATTTCCGGTTCTTTTGCTGCGTTTTCGATGGTTGTTACCCCGTCTGCAAGCGCTGCGGCTGACATGATGTTCTCTGTTGCACCGACACTTGGGAAGTCGAGGTAGATTTTAGCACCGCGTAAACGGCCATCTGTTTTTGCTTCAACGAAGCCGTTTCCGAACGTGATGTTCGCTCCCATTGCTTCAAAGCCTTTAAGGTGCTGATCGATCGGACGAGATCCGATGGCGCAGCCGCCTGGCAAAGCGACACGGGCAAATCCGTTGCGTGCAAGTACAGGTCCCATGACTAGAATCGATGCACGCATTTTGCGGACATATTCAAACTGTGCTTCACTCGATAGTTGTGAAGATGCATCGATGTGCATCTCGTTTTTCTCCGGGAAATACTCGACTTGTACATTCAGGCTTCTCAATACTTCCTGAATAGTGTAGACGTCTGCAAGATTCGGCACTTCCGTAATGAAGCTTTTTCCTTCACTTGCAAGAAGCGCGCCTGCCAATACTGGCAGTACTGCATTCTTCGCTCCTTCTACCCGTACTTTCCCTGTTAATTTCTTTCCGCCTTTAACGATGATATGATCCAAAGCATAGCCCTCCATGTGTTTAATAGTCCCTAATTTATACAGCTCTCACGTATATTTTCTCATTTAATAATCTCTGTAGTTTATGGTAGTAAAAAATGAAAACCTTATCTATAATACCTTGTTTTTTGATAAGAAACAAGCATTACAAGGCTTTCTTATCAAAAACTCAATATACCCCATGTTGTTCGCATGTATAGGTATTTTTATGTCCGTAGCGCAAAAAGAAATATTACAAATTGATTACAGTTAATTGTTTCCCCACTTCAATAGAAATAAACCCTTAGACACTGAATATTTCCCGGGAAATAGTAAAACATTGCCGATTTGCCATAGGAACGGCCTGCATCCGCATTACCATGGCAAATCGGCCATGCTAAAACAGGTACGGCAATTGCCTGGACCATGCCGATATTTCCAAAAAGAAGTTGGAAACGGACGTTCCGATGACAATGCTTAAAAATATGTATAAAATCTGGGCCTGCAATACATGGTGTTTAGCTATCCATTTATCGAACATCACAGCCCGCAATGCATAAAATGAAACGCCGGTGAAAAAGATGTGGCTGATGATTGAAATCAATGCCTGCTGTCCGATGTATAATTCCACTCTACACTCTCCTTTCGTCTCATATCTTATTTGTTGAAACCCCTGCTGTTAGTATAGCTGA
This sequence comes from Planococcus sp. A6, assembly GCF_028823615.1. Lineage (GTDB taxonomy): Bacteria > Bacillota > Bacilli > Bacillales_A > Planococcaceae > Planococcus. The sequence continues at coordinate 69 of NZ_JAPEHT010000202.1, read as the reverse complement.
AATTATTTCATATGGCATAAAACTTCATGAGTTTTTCGTGAAATCTTGCCCATAATCCAATAAAAAAGA
>NZ_JAPEHT010000201.1 GCF_028823615.1 Planococcus sp. A6 | reverse complement strand
TATTTTTCTTTTCTTGATTTAGCCGGTGATTTCACTCTAGAAAACTACGCGAATTTCTTTTCATCAACTTATTTCCGCATGACGCTCAGCTCGTTCTGGTATGCCTTCCTCATCACTTTCATTTCGGTGCTGATTGCCTATCCAACAGCTTATTGGCTGACGAAAACAAAGCATAAGCAACTCTGGCTGTTGTTGATCATCATTCCATCGTGGATCAATCTGTTGCTCAAAGCCTATGCGTTCATCGGTATTTTCGGGCTGTATGGGCCTGCCAACCAATTGATCCAATTTTTCGGTGCAGGACCGCTTCAGATCCTGTTCACCGACTTCAGCTTCGTTTTTGTCGCCGTGTATATTTTCATCCCGTTCATGGTATTGCCGATCTTCAACTCGCTCGATAAAATCAATCCGGCTTTGATTGACGCATCGCGCGACCTCGGTGCATCCCAGTGGACAACATTCCGCCGCGTCATTTTTCCGCTGGCGATCAACGGCGTCAAATCCGGCGTGCAGGCCGTCTTTATCCCTGCCTTGTCCTTGTTCGTCATTACACGGCTTATCGCCGGCAATAAAGTGATCACGCTCGGTACGGCCATCGAACAGCAATTCCTGGTGACGCAAAACTGGGGCATGGGTTCGACGATCGCCGTGTTCTTGATCTTGTTCATGATTATCATCATGCTGCTCACAGGCCCGAAAGAGAAAGGAGGGGCATTGAATGGCAAAGCTAAGTAAACCCGCTAAAATCTATTTGGCGTTCGTCTTTTTTATTCTCTATGCCCCGATTTTCTATTTGATTTTCTATTCCTTCAATAGCGGCGGCACCATGTCCGGCTTTGAAGATTTCACTTGGGAGCATTACGCGGCCGTATTCAATGACACACGCCTGCTCATCATCGTCTTGAACACGGTCATCGTCGCTTTGCTGTCTGCACTCATCTCGACAGCGATCGGCGTACTTGGCGCCATCGGCATCATTTTCCTGCGCAACCGAAAAATGCGCAACGCCGTCTTGTCCTTGAACACCGTATTGATCGTCAGCCCGGATGTCATCATCGGGGCATCGTTTCTGATTCTCTTCACGATGGTCGGCGTCAAGCTCGGCTTTGCGTCCGTCCTGGTATCGCATATCGCCTTCAGCATCCCGATTGTCGTCATCATGGTATTGCCAAAACTGCAGGAAATGAGCTCAAGCTTAATTGACGCGGCGACGGACCTTGGGGCATCACAGCGCGATATTTTGACGCGCGTCATCATCCCTTACATCAAACCGGGGATATTCGCCGGCTTTTTCCTAGCGCTGACGTATTCGCTCGATGATTTCGCTGTCACGTTCTTCGTCACCGGCAATGGCTTTGCGACATTGTCCGTTGAGATTTACTCGATGGCGCGAGCAGGCATCACGCTAACGATCAATGCCTTGTCCGCTTTGATTTTCGTTGTGACGCTTGGCCTTGTCCTCGGATATTATTTCTTTAATCAGCGCTCCGGGGCGAATGCTGGAACAGGAGGGACACGACCATGAAAGGCATCATTAGAGCAAGTGCAGCGATCGTAATCATTTCCGCCGTCCTTTTCTACGCCGTCCATCTGTTGGAGAGCAGTTCTGCCACCAGCGGCAGCGGCTCGATATCGGTCTATAACTGGGGTGAATACATTGACCCCGAACTGATCAGCCAGTTTGAAGAAGAAACCGGCATCCAGGTCATCTACGAGACATTTGATTCGAATGAATCGATGATGACGAAAGTCGAACAAGGCGGAACGTCTTATGACGTCGCCATGCCTTCGGAATACGCCATCGAAAAAATGAAGGAAAACGATTTACTGTTGCCGATCGACCACAGTAAGATCCCGAATCTCGAAAACATCGATCCGTATTTCTTGGATTTGCCATTCGACCCTGGCAACGAATATTCTATCCCGTATTTCTGGGGCACCGTGGGCATCGCCTATAATCCGACTCTTCTCGAAGGGCAGACTTTCGAAAGCTGGGATGACCTATGGAACCCAACGCTCGAACAGGAAGTCATTTTGGTCGACAGCGCACGCGAAGTCATCGGCATGGGCTTGAACAGCCTCGGCTATTCGCTGAACTCCACCGATCTCGGGGAATTGCGCGAAGCGACCGATAAACTGAAAACACTCGGGCCCAACGTCAAAGCGATTATCGGCGATGAAATTGTCGAAATGATGCGCCGCGAGGAAGCGGCAGTTGCCGTCACCTGGTCGGGGCAAGCTGCAGATATGATGTGGATCAATGAAGACATCGATTATGCAGTGCCGGAAGAAGGCTCCAATCTTTGGTTCGATAACATGATCATCGCCGCCGCACATCAGTTTATCAACTTCATGCTCGACGCTGAAGTAGCTGCGCAAAATGCGGATTATGTCGGCTATTCTTCCCCGAATGCAGCCGCACTCGAGTTGATGGATCCTGAAGTGACAGGTGATGAGCGCTTCTATCCGACAGAAGAAATGCGCGACCGCCTCGAAGTCTATGAAAACCTCGGGCTCGAAATGCTCGGCGTCTACAACGAACTGTTTTTGGAATTCAAGATGGATATGGAAAAATGACAGGCAGAACTTCTGCCTGTTTTTTTCCGTTTAAATAAGGTATAGTAAATAAGTTCATAACACCAAAATTTAGCCACACGAAATAAAAACGAGGGAAGGTTAGCCTCATGGCCGTCAAATCAACTAAATTCGCCTTATATATACTCATGTTCAATATGTTCATCGCCATGAGCGGAATTGGCCTCATCATCCCGATCATGCCCGCTTATCTGGAAACATTCGGTGTCGCAGGCCAGGCGCTCGGCACCTTGATCGCCACTTTCGCTTTTGCCCAATTTCTATTTTCTCCGATTTCCGGGGAACTCTCCGATAAATACGGGCGCAAGAACTTGATCATTTTCGGACTGGTCGTTTTCGGCTTGTCGCAGCTGCTCTTCGGCATGGCAACCGAGTTATGGGTCCTCTATCTCGCACGCTTCTTCAGCGGCGTCGGCGGCGCATTCCTGATCCCGCCGATGATGGCATTTGTAGCAGATATCACAACTTACGAAGAACGGGGCAAAGGAATGGGATTGCTCGGCGCTTCGATGTCTCTCGGTTTCATGATCGGGCCGGGTATCGGCGGCTTCCTCTCTGAAGTCAGCCTGCAATTCCCGTTTTATGTCGCGACCTCTGTCGCTTTGTTGTCCGCCTTGCTCTCCTTCTTCGCCTTGCCGAATGTCAAACCAGCGGTGCAGGCTGTGGATTATAAACGAGAAAATTTGTACCAGCAGATGAAACGCTCTGTCTACACACCATATTTCGTCATGCTGCTGGTCATGTTCATCTTTGCATTCGGGCTGTCAAATTTCCAATCGACAATCGCCTTGTATGTCGATAAGCAATTCCAATTCACGCCGAAGGAAATCTCGGTTGTCATCACTGTTGGCGGCTTTGTGGGCGTCATCGTCCAAACTTTCGTCATCGACAGTTTGTTCAAGCGTTTCGGCGAGATGCGCGTCATCCTCGTCAATCTGCTCATTTCAGCCGCTGCCATGATCGGCATTCTCTTCGTCAATACATTCTGGACGATTCTTTTCGTGGCAGCTGTCTTTTTCACGGCCGCCTCCCTCCTGCGTCCGGCAATCAACACGCTCATTTCAAAACTTGCTGGTGACTCGCAAGGATATGCGGCTGGGATGAACAATGCTTACATGAGCCTCGGCAATATGATCGGGCCTGCGCTTGCCGGGATTCTCTTCGACATCGACATGAGCTTCCCGTATATCACAGGAACCTTCATCCTGCTCGTCTGCTTCTTCATCGCCTTTAACTGGTCGACGCGAAAAAAAGAACTGTTGCAGGAAAGCCGCAGCAGCTGAATCAACAGTTAC
>NZ_JAPEHT010000200.1 GCF_028823615.1 Planococcus sp. A6 | reverse complement strand
ACGCCGGTTACGGTGCCGTCGGTCAAGATTGGCATATTGGTAATGCGCAGCGCCACTCTGTGACCGGATTTATGGGTGGCAACCGTTTCGTAATTCTGCGTGATGCCATCGAGCGCCAGGCGGAACTTCACTTCGGTCGTATCGAGCTGGCAACTTTCCACAATTGTATGGAAAGTTTTCTCAGTCAATTCCTCCCGGCTATAGCCGAGCAGCCGAACAAGGGAATCGTTGACATCCATCAAGCGGCCCGAATCATCCATTGAAAAAATGCCGTCCGGATTGTTTTGGAACAAGGATTCATAACGCTGCCTATTCAATTCGAGTTCGCGTGCGATTTTCTTCTGTTCGGTAATATCCCGGATCAACAGCTGGACAGCGGAATCACCTTCGAATTCAATGCTCATGCCGGTCAGCTCGACTTCATGGACGGTTCCTTTCGGCGTTATCCACAATTGTTCGGCGGGCGGGGTGCTGAGGCCCCGATTCATCGACTCAATGCGCGTTTTAGCCGTTTCATGGTAGTCGGGATGAACATAATCGAGTACATTGGTGCCAATCAATTGCTCAGCATCCAATTCGCCAAACATTCGCAGGCAGGCATTGTTGACATACAGTAGCTTGCCGCCGCTATGGATGGCGATCGCTTCCGGCGACAATTCAGCAAGCTTGCGGAAGCGGCGCTCGCTTTCACGAATTTTTTTTAGGTAACGCTGTTCATTGCTCAACTGCTTGCTGTCGAGGTAAGCAAGGTAACCGGCGACTGCAAGCAATAGTAAAATCAGTGCCGATACGACAAAAGCGAGTCCCATATTGGTGAACGATGCAGGGCCCGTGCTTGAAGTGGAGTAGCTCACCGCCTGCATACCGATAAAATGAGCGGCAGAAATCATTGTCCCAAGAATGGTAGCACTTAGGAGTTTTCTTACAGGGGAGTCCGGGCGTTTGCGGTTGCGCGAGAAAATGCGCAAAGCCGCGATCGAAAAGCCAAATGCAACAGCTATAGAAAATAAAAACGGCACGAGATTGAATTGGGGAATTCCGGGAACCTGGGCCGCGGCGTTGCCGATATAATGCATGAACAAAACACCGAAACCGATAGAAAATCCGCTAAAATACAAATGAGCTCTGGGCGGCTGGGATGTGCGCAACACATAGAAGGCAGGAAACGCAGCGCCGATTGCCCCGAGGAGGGAGATGCTTAGCAACACCGGATCGTACTGGACGGGTGCCGCGGAATGGTAAGTCAAGATGCCGATAAAGTGCATGGAAAAGATGCCCATTCCGAAGACCAATGAACTGCCGCCGACCCACCATAACGGGTGGGTACGGCTTTGGTCAGCGATTCGGCCGATTAAAAGAAGGGCAATATAAGAGGCAGCAATGGCCGTCAAGACGGAAAATGCCATGAACACAAGGCGTGCGAATTCGAGAGGCATCGGGAACAGTCCTTTCGCAATCATATTATGGGGACTATTATACCCCAGGTTAGCGGTACGAAAGTACAGAAAAAATACCCATATGACTTATATTTAAAAGAAAATTATGGAAAAAATATAGAAAAAATAAAAAATGTTCATGCTGTCACCTGCCCGAAATCACTTATTACTACGGCTTCGCATATACTCGATGGCGTTAGTGATTTCTTTTACGACTTCCAACTTGGTGCCATTTCCTTGGATGCGCCGGCACCAAACAAAGGCCGAAATGGGTGTGGCAGGTGGATGTTCAATGATCAGGATATCGTAAGGCGGGCCGACGGTTCCATGTGTTGGCACAAAATAAGCTGAATAGAGGGTGGTCTCGACGACCATGCGCCGTACTGGAAATTCCTGTGCCAGCGTATCGGGGTTCAATTCTTTTATGCGGGACAAATCGGGCTCGGTTAATGGAGACATACGAATGCACCTGGCTTTCTATACGATTTCAGTTAGGTCTTTGTCCATACCCGAAACCAAAAAAATGTATGCCCAGAGATACATAATTCTGCAAGCTCATTCAAATAAGGCGATTTTGGGATCTTTGCCGAGGCTATGGACAATCAGTGAATGCAATTGGCCACGGTGATGGGTGAGATGGACAAGCATCTCTAGCAACCATTCGAACCGACTATAGCTGACACCCCAATACGCTGTGTTCATTTTTTGAAGCTGACCTTCATTTAATGGAAGATAGACGTTTTTGAGCCGTTCGAAGCCGTGCATCAATTCGATAATGGCTTGTTCTTTGGATGGAAGCGGCTTGGAGCCGTAAAAAGAGCTCATTTCCGATTCGGAGGCTCCGTTTGCAATGCGCAAGTCCGCTTCGCAAATGAGGGCGATGTGGCCGATGAGTTCGCCGATCGAAAATTTTCCGTCAGTCGGGCGCACATTCCAATCGCTTTCTTCTATAGAAGAGATCAATTCGACGGTCGATGCGACCACAAGCTCGAGCTGGTGAAAGACCTGTTCACAATAAGGGGACATAAGTTCAGCTCCTGTTCCGTTCATTTTCAACAAGCATAGCATTGATGCCAGCGCTGAAATGAATGGATTTCCACAATTTAAAAAGTTTTTTGAAAAAAAGTGATCTAAACTGATCTCCCTTCCGTTGAGCTAGTAGAACAATAAAAACAACTGAGGAGTGATGGATGATGAAAATGAACAAATTGATGGTGGCACTACCACTAAGCTTATCCCTACTAGTACCGACAGCAGCACTTGCAGACAGCCACGGAGGCGGACACGGTGAATCGACGCAGCAGATGGAGGCGCCGACAGCAACGAAAGCGGCAGAACTTCGCATCGCGCTTGATACGGTATTAACTGAGCATGCTTTCCTTGCAGTTGAAGCGATGCGTAAAGGCGTGGACGGAGCAGAAGATTTCGACCAGGCATCCGGCGCATTGTTAGCAAACGCTGAAGACTTGAAAGCGGCAGTCGCTTCAGTCTACGGTGAAGAAGGCGGAGAGCAATTCGATGCTATCTGGCAGTCACATATCGGCTATTTCGTTGACTATGTAACAGCAACTGCAGAAGGCAATGAAGAAGGCAAAGAACAAGCACTAGCTGAATTGGAAGAATACAAAGTCGAGCAAGCAAAATTCTTTGATACGGCTACTGAAGGGCGTTTGTCTGAAGAAGCAGTCGTAGAAGGACTTGATGTCCACGTCGATCAATTGATCGGTGCATTTGATGCATACGTAGAAGGCGACTTCGAAACAGCTTATGAGTGGGAGCGCGAATCCATCCACCACATGAGCATGTTTGCAGAAACATTGTCGATCGCGATCACTGACCAGTTCCCTGAGAAATTCGATAACACAAACCCGGACACGCCGGCAGTTGATCTACGTGCAAGCTTGAACACAACATTCACGGAGCATGCTGGGCTTGCGGCAATGGCTATGCAAGACGGCGCTGATGGAGCGGAGAGCTTCGACCAGGCAGCTGGCGCACTTTTGGCAAACGCAGATGACCTTTCTGCAGCAGTCGGTTCAGTTTACGGCGAAGAAGCCGGCGCACAATTTGAAGAAACGTGGAAATCTCACATCGGCTACTTTGTCGACTACGTGACAGCCACTGGTGAAGGCAATGAAGAAGGACAAGAACAAGCACGTGCTGAATTGGATCAATACATCGTGGACCAAGCAGCATTCTTGGAATCAGCAACTGAAGGCCGTATCCCGGCTGATGCACTTGAAGAAGGTTTGACAGAGCACGTTGAACAATTGCTGACAGCATTCGATAGCTACGTTGCTGGAGATTACGAAACAGCTTACGCTTCGATCCGTGAAGCTTACGCACACATGACAATGCCAGCAGCTGGATTGTCTGCAGCGATCACTGACCAATTCCCTGAACAGTTCGGTGAAGCGGAAATGCCATCTGAAATGCCTTCAACAGGGATGGGCGGCATGAGCGCGAACTCAACAACGCCTTACCTATGGGCTTTGGCTGGACTATTGCTTGCAGCGTTGATCACGACAGTCGCTGTACGCACAAGAAAACAATAATAGTAAGATGATCTTGAAAGC
>NZ_JAPEHT010000001.1 GCF_028823615.1 Planococcus sp. A6 | reverse complement strand
GAGCCCACGGAAAGCGAGCGATAAGCTTCGGAAAATACGACTTTCTGAAGTTTTTCGACAGACTAAAAAAGGTCGCTTCGAAAGCGACCTTTTACGAACCAAGAAGCGCTTCGTCAAATGCAAACAAGGCTTCATTGATTTCAAAAATATTGTATTGTTCCCGCTCGATGAAATAGCGGACAATCAAGTCGAATTTGTGGCTGTTTGACAGGCGGTAGCCGGCTGTCCCGAGCAATTCTTCTGTCTCATCGAGATCCAGTTCGAGCGCAATCGCAAACGCCAGGATGGTCTTTTTCTTCGGTGTGTAGCCTGGAAAATTTCTGATTTTGGAAAACAGCTTCTTGTCTAGATTCGCTTTTTTATAAGTCTCGGCATCGGGCATGCCGCTGTCATCGATAAACCTGAGCAGCCGCTGTGAGAAGGATTCGTCCACCTCTTCCAAAAACTCTTCTAGGCTCAATTGCTGCTCCACTATTTCGATTGATGCAGACATCGGTATTTCCATTTCCCGCCGGTCTTGATAACGACCAACTCGTTCTTCCAAAATCGCCGCTTCCTGTTCATCGATGAACGCTTCAATCGATTCGTAAAGCTTCTGGCTGATGCCGAATGACTGCTTGTCCAAGACGACTAGATAGACATCCATATCGTGCTCGTTCAAAAATTCATCAATCTCTTCCGTCGCCACCCACAACGCCGGTTCTTTCGGGTAGCCGAAGATGCCTGTCGAGATGAGCGGAAACGCAATCGACTCACAGCCAAGCTCTGCAGCAAGTGCCAGTGAGTTGCGGTAGCAATTGCGCAGCAACATTTCCTCGTTTCGTCCGCCGCCTTCCCACACCGGCCCGACAGTATGGATGACGTATTCTGCATCCAGCGCGAAGCCGTCGGTATGCACCGCTTCGCCGACCGCACAATAACCAATTCGATCGCACGCTTCCTGCAGCTGCTTCGGTCCCGCTGCCCGGAAAATCGCCCCGCACACACCGCCGCCCATCTTCAAGCTCGAATTGGCGGCGTTGACGATTGCCTCGGTGTTCATTTTGGTGATGTCGTTGCGCACGATTTGCAGTGGCATGGGCTCATCCCTTTCTGTTTCTTGTCTCTTTTCATTTTACCACCCGTTGTGTCCCTGTGCGCCACACAATTCCATGCATCAGATTCGCCGAGAAGCGAGATGCAGCGCGGGGTTTTTGCTTGGCAGTAGATTTTTGTCCCTGTGTTCCACACAATTTGACGACGCAAAAACACCCCGTCAGCTAAAAGCTGCGGGGTGTTCACATTCTCTATAGAAACCTTTATTGCGCTGTGTAACCGCCATCGATGACGATTGTTTGGCCGGTGATGCTTTTCGCTTTGTCACTTGCCAAGTACAAGGCGCAGTCTGCGATTTCCGCTACGTCAAGCAAACGTTTTTGCGGGACGAGCGGCAATAGGACTTCTGCCAATACTTTTTCAAGCGGTACATTGCGTGTTTTGGCCAAGTCGGCCATTTGTCCGCGGACAAGTGGTGTGTCGACATAGCCTGGTGCAATGGCATTAACCGTAATGCCGTGCTCTGCTCCTTCCAAAGCAGCTACTTTCGTCAAGCCGATGACGCCATGCTTCGCGCTGTTGTAAGCAGCTTTGCCAGCAAAACCGATCAAGCCGTTGATAGATGAAATATTAATGATGCGGCCGAACCCTTGCTCTTTCATGACTGGGAAAACGTTCTTCGTCAAAATGAATGGCGCCGTCAACATGATTTTGATCATCAATTCGTATTTTTCTGTCGGGAATTCTTCGATTGGCGATACGTGCTGCAATCCAGCATTGTTGATAACGATGTCGATGCGGCCGTAAGTGTTCTTCGTTTCCGCCACCAAGTTTTCCAGGTCTTTTTCACTCGTAACATCCGCTTTGATGCCCATTGCTTCAAACCCGTCGTTTCTCAGCGATTGTGCAGACTCTTGCAGCACTTCATCATTGATATCCGACAACACGACTTTCGCTCCGCTTTCTGCGAAATGCTTTCCAATTTCAAATCCGATTCCGCGTGCAGAGCCGGTAATGATTACGACTTTTTGTTCTACCATATTAAATTCCTCCATTATTGTTTTTTATTGTGAATGCTTCTTAAACTAATCCGATTCCGCCCAAGATGATGCCGACGATGACTGCAATGGTCGGAATGACCAATGCGACAACAAAGACATCTTTGTATGTTTCGCGGTGCGTCAATCCTGTTACCGCCAATAAAGTCAGCAATGCGCCGTTATTGGGCAGAATCGAAGCGCCCGATGCGACAGAAGCCATCCGGTGGAACACTTCCGGGTTGATGCCCGTCGTCTGAGATAAATTGTAGAAGGTATCCCCCAAGGTGCTGAGCGCAATGCCCATGCCGCCTGAAGCAGACCCCGTGATCATCGCCATGACTTGAATCGCCAATGACTGGGCGACCAATGGGTTATCCGACACATTGAGCAACCATGAAGTGATGTTGTCGAATGCCGGAACGATCGCAATGACGGCACCGAAACCGACAGCCGCACTGGTATTCAAGATTGCCATGACCGACCCTTTGGCGCCTTCGTTAATTGAGGAGACGAACTTCTTGTAAAGCTTTAGGTTGATTAGCATGATCGCCACGATCCCGAGCATCAACGCATAAATCGGCTCGAGGTTGACGATGTTCAAGAACACGACAACGACGATAAGTGGGACGAGCGACAACATCCAGTTCGGCGTCGCAACATCTTCCTCTTTCGAAGCCCCTGCTCTTTCGCGTATCTCAAAGCCCTCGCCTTTTGCGGACAATTGCTTCTCGCGGTATGCCAACCAGGCGTAACCACCAACCGCCATAATCAACGTGGTGACGATGCCAATGACCGGCCCGGCCATTGGCGTCGTATTGTAGGTATCCATCGGAATCAGGTTTTGAATCTGTGGAGTACCTGGCATCGACGTCATCGTGAACGTGAATGCCCCAAGTGCGAAAGTCGGCACCAACAATCTGCGCGTCACATTGGCCTCACGGAACAATTCAAGCGCAATCGGGTAGACCGCAAAGACGACAACAAACAAGCTGACGCCCCCGTAAGTCAATAATGCCGCTGCGATCAAAACGCCTAGAATAGCGCGCTTTCCACCGATCAGCTGCGTAACCTTTTGGGCAACGGCGCGTGCCGCCCCGGTCTCTTCCATCAACTTCCCGAACACTGCCCCTAAGAGGAAGATTGGGAACCATTTCTGGACGAAACTCACCAAACCGCTCATATAAGTTTCTGTATAAGTGCTGTAAACATCGAGGCCGCTGAGCAAGGCTACGACGCCGGCTGCTAATGGGGCCACCCAAATGATCGACCAGCCCAAATAGGCAAGCGCAATCAATAAGATCAATCCGATCAATATACTTAACATCTGTTCTCACTTCTTTCTATATCTTTAGCCCTTCACCGCAGTGAAGCAATGCCCATTATACACGAATAAAGATATATTGAAATAGATATTATCCAAAAATGTAAATGATAAATAATTTTGATATTTTGATTATTTCCTGTTAATATAACGTATAATTATTATTAATAGTATGTATTCAAAAATGGAATAGTTTTATCAAGATAATATTGTCCCTGTGTTACACACAATTCCCAAACAATTCATCCACATAAAAAACACACCCGCAGTTTGCTGCTGCGGGTGTGAATGTCGTTGGAGCTTAAACTATTGTCTATATCCAGTGTCCTGTTGAATTAGATTTATAAGCATTGTCATTAGCCTAGATGATCCTCTTCCACCGGAGTTACCGCTTCGTACAACGCCTTTTCCAATTCTTCCGTATAGGCAGCTGCCTGTTGGCCACTCCAACTAAATTCTTTCGCCATATACGAAATGACGGCTTCTTTATATACGTGGACCCACTGAATATTGAAATACAAAGCACCTGTCCTGCGCACAAAAAAATCGACTGGCTTATACGCTGCTTCATATTCCATCGCATAGCGGAGCATCGCATAAACCAGCGGGTCGAGAGCGGCTTGTTCCGCTTGTTCTCGGCTTGTTGCAAAAATGGCCAACACTTGATCGACATTGGCGCCATAACGACGCGTCAGCATCCGGGCTGTGGGGCCATTCAATCCGAGTTTCATCGCCTGTTGTTCCCGGTCTACCTGGAATTTCGCGAATTGCTTGGAACCTCCGACTTCGCCTCCGGAAATCGGCAATTGCTTTGTCGAGACTTTCGGCAACCGGATGCCTCGTTCTTTCTCCAATAATTCTGCCACTTTATCGACGATGTTTTCACCCATTTTGCGGTAACCGGTAAGCTTACCGCCTGCAATCGAGATCAACCCGGAATGCGAGATGAAAATCTCATCTTTCCTCGAAATTTCCGAAGGGTCTTTTCCTTCTTCGTGGATGAGCGGGCGCAACCCCGCCCAACTCGATTCGATATCACGCACCCCGATGCCCACTTCCGGAAACATGAAGTCGATGGCGCGCAAAACGTAATCCCGGTCAGAGCGAGTCATCGTCGGATGTGCGATATCCGCTTTATAAACCGTATCGGTCGTGCCGACATATACTTTGCCTTCGCGCGGAATGGCAAACGCCATACGCCCGTCCGGCATGTCGAAATATATCGCTTGTTTTAAAGGAAACCGTTTGCCATCGAATACCAAATGGATCCCTTTCGTCAGCTGCAGTGTTTTACCTTCTTTCGACTGGTCTTTTTCCCTTAATGTGTCGACCCATGGACCCGTGGCGTTAATGATTTTCTTGGCATAAACATTGGAAACACCGCGGGCAATCAAATCCTCCACTTTGACGCCGACTACCTTTTCGTTCTCGTAAATAAACTCAGTCACTTTCGCATAGTTTAGGGCAAGTGCACCCTTTTCGACAGCTTTTTTCATGACTTCTATTGTCAGTCGCGCATCATCCGTTTTGTATTCTACGTAATAACCCCCGCCTTTCAACCCTTCTTTCTTCAATAAAGGCTCGCGTTGCAAGGTTTCTTCACGGCTCAGCATTTTTCGTCTTTCGTTTTTCTTCACGCCGGCTAGAAAATCGTAAACCCGCAAGCCTAGATTCGTGCTCAACGGGCCAAACGTTCCGCCTTTATAAAACGGCAACAACATCCATTCCGGCGTCGTGACATGCGGGCCGTTTTCATAGACGATTTCCCGTTCCTTGCCGACTTCAGCGACCATTTTCACTTCGAATTGCTTCAAATAGCGCAGCCCGCCGTGAACGAGTTTTGTCGACCGGCTGCTTGTGCCCGCAGCGAAATCCTGCATTTCAATAACCGCTGTTTTAAAGCCTCTTGCCGAAGCATCCAAAGCAATGCCGGCTCCAGTAATTCCCCCGCCAATCACCAGCAGGTCCCAGTGCTGATTTTCCAAATGGTGATAACTTTCCTGTCGATCATAACCGGAAAACTTCATTTCCATTCCACTCCTTTACTCCAAAAACTAGTGGCAATTGGTAAAAAAACAGGGACCTGAAGACATCTCAGAATATGATCTGCAGATGGTCCCGGTCCCTTGATTGCTGCGGCTATCGCACTAGCACAATGTTGTTTATCCTTTAGTTTTTAAATACTCTCGTAGCTTCCACCGCTTTTTTCCACCCATTGTAAAGTTCCTCACTTTTTTCGGCCGGCATATCGCTGGTGAAGGTTTTATCGACTTTCCATTGCTTGGCGATTTCTTCCTTACTTTCCCAGAAACCAACCGCTAATCCAGCGAGATAAGCTGCGCCGAGCGCTGTCGTTTCCTGGATGACCGGACGTTCAACTGGCACGTCCAAAATGTCGCTCTGGAATTGCACAAGGAAATCGTTCGCTACCGCTCCGCCATCTACACGCAAAGTTTTCAGTTCGATGCCCGCGTCCTCTATCATGACGTTCACGACATCTTTCGTCTGGTAAGCGAGCGATTCAAGTGTCGCGCGGATGAGATGCGCCCGTGTCGTGCCGCGCGTCAAACCGAAAATGGCGCCGCGAGCGTCCGTATCCCAGTAAGGCGTGCCGAGCCCGACAAATGCCGGCACCATGTAAACGCCGTCTGTCGATTCGACAGATGTAGCGTATTGCTCACTTTCGGGTGAAGTATCCAAGATCTTCAAACCGTCACGCAGCCATTGAATCGCCGAACCAGCCACGAAAATACTGCCTTCAAGCGCATATTCCACTTTGCCGTCAATGCCCCACGCCAATGTAGTCAATAAGCCGTGCTCGGAAACGACGCCTTCTTCCCCTGTGTTCATCAACATGAAACAGCCCGTTCCGTACGTATTTTTGGCCATCCCTTTTTCGAAGCAGGCTTGCCCGAATAAAGCAGCTTGCTGGTCACCGGCGATACCGGCGATCGGCACTTCATGGCCGAAGAAATGGTAATTGATTGTATTGGCATAGACTTCAGACGATTGGCGGACTTCCGGCAGCATGCTTTTCGGCACCGTCAAAATATCCAGCAATTCCTGGTCCCATTCCAAATCGTAAATATTATACATAAGCGTACGGGATGCATTGCTGTAATCAGTAATGTGCGCAGCGCCGCCAGATAATTTATAAACGAGCCACGTATCGATCGTGCCGAACATTAAATCGCCATTTTCCGCTTTCTCTCGTGCGCCTTCGACATTATCCAAAATCCATTTAACTTTCGTACCTGAGAAATAAGCGTCAATCAACAAGCCCGTTTTCTTGCGGAACAGCTCTTCATGCCCTTGTGCTTTCAACTCGCCGCAAATATCCGCAGTTTGTCTGGATTGCCAGACGATCGCTTTGTAGATTGGTTTTCCAGTGTTGCGGTCCCACACGACAGCCGTTTCGCGCTGGTTAGTGATGCCGATGCCTGCTACTTGGCTTGCTTCTACATCCGCTTTTCGCAAGGCTCCTGCCATACAAGCTAAAACTGATGTCCAGATTTCATTCGCGTCATGCTCTACCCAGCCCGGTTTCGGGAAAAACTGTTCAAACTCCTGCTGGCCAGTTCCTACGATTTCTCCTTTGTGGTTAAACAATACCGCCCGTGAACTCGTTGTTCCTTGGTCAATCGCCATAATGTAATCTTTAGTCATCAATTATTCCTCCTCGAATGGTGTTTTGATCAATGGTTATTTGTCATCGACTAACGTGTCTTCAATTTCGTTCGCTACAGTACGGCCTTTTTTCAATTCGGCGCTTGCTGCCCCGATCAAGATAACGGCCATTACTATGCTCAAGCCCCAGAACAACAGGCTGTAATTACTTGTGAAAAGAGCCTTATAGAAAACCGCTCCATAAATACCGCCGAAAATCGGCCCGACGACTGGCACCCAGGCATAGCTCCAGTCCGAACTGCCTTTTCCAGGAATAGGAAGCAAAGCGTGTGCAATGCGGGGGCCAAGATCTCGAGCCGGATTGATGGCATAGCCTGTAGTGCCGCCGAGTGACATCCCGATTGCAATGATCAAAGCTCCGACAATCAATGGATTCAAGCCATCTGTAAATTCATTGGCGCCGATGAATAGCAAGCCCATCACCAAAACCGCGGTACCGATGATCTCACTGACCAAATTCGAAAACGGGCTTCGGACAGCGGGACCCGTGGAGAATACCGCCAATTTCGCTCCTTCGTCTTCAGTAATCTTCCAATGGGGCAAGTAATTCAAAAAGACGATTCCCGCACCAATGATCGCGCCGATCATTTGAGCTAGAATATACATTGGCACTTTCGACCATGGAAACTCTCCAACAGACGCCAATCCAAAAGTCACCGCCGGATTGATATGGGCTCCTGAAAAACTGCCCACTGCATAGACCGCCATCGTAACGGCGAGCCCCCAGGCAATCGTAATGACGATCCACCCGCTGCCTTCCGCCTTGGAATCTTTCAAGACCACTCCTGCCACTACACCACCGCCGAAAATAATCAGGATCATGGTCCCGACCACTTCTGCTAAAAACTCTGACATCGCTTAACACTTCCCTTCCTTTTAAAGCAAGAGCTGTATAAATGTCCATAAAAAAATCCGCAATTAATGAAAGTTCTCCTTGATAGAAGTACTCATTAATGTGCGAATCTCCAGGTCTCCAACACAACTCTTAACTTGTTATCTATAAGGTATACTTAAAAGAAAGCGCTGTCAATATATTTTCTGAATTTTTGTTTAAATATTCCTGCTCAGCCTCCGAAATATTTTCATCTACTTGCTTCAAATAACTTTGCTGTCGCTCATCTTGCGCTGAGAAAAGATTGCATGAAAGCTGGCACATGAGTTTCCTCATTTGAATAAAAAAAACAGGGCTTTGCACGAAAACGCTGCAAAGCCCTGCTTATGGAGATGGCGGTGTCGCCAACCATCATTTAGTTGTTTTTCTTATCCAATGCTTTGACCAATTCCTCAGCTAATGCTTCAGAAGCAAACGGGTCGCGGCCCGTCAATACTTGCTCGTTGCCCCACACCACTTTTTCGTCAGCAGTGTAATCGGCAACTTCGCTCATCTTGCCCTCTAAGCTGAATGGCAGGATTTCTGGAAGTCCTTCCGGTTCAACCGCTTCCGGATATCCAGTGACGTTCAGTCCGGCGATGATGCTTTGGCCGTCTGGGCGTTTCGTCCAGATCAATGGTGCTGGGCCGTGGCATACAGCCGACACGATCTTGCCGTTGTCATATACAGCGTTGATGATCCCGTGAAGCGTTTCGTCTTCCGCGAGGTCGTACATCGCTCCGTGGCCGCCGACGATGAAAATCGCGTCATATTCTTTCGCGTTCACGTCCGACAATTTTTTCGTGTTGTCCGCAAGGCCGGATTCGTACATTTCTTTGTATTTGCCTTCCGGGTCATACTCTTCACTGATGCTGACTTCGTCAAGCGTCGGTTTGCCGCCTTTTGGTGAAGCGAGCTCCACTTGATGTCCTGCGTTCTTCAAAATTTCCATCGGTGCGAATAGTTCTTCTGCCCACCAGCCGGTTTCGTAATTATTTTCCGTATCTTTATGTCCACTTGATAGCACTGCTAATACTTTAGCCATTAATAGTTCCTCCTCTGAAAATCATTCTGTCACTAGTTGTTCCCGAATGTTTTCGGATTTAAACAAACTTACAATTCCCGCATTTTTTTATTACAGGAGCTCCATTTCCTAAATCGTCTTATGTTTCGGGAAAAGGGATTTCCCGTTTTTGAAGAATGTCCACACCACGGCAATCAAGAAAATGACGATGCCCGCTAGCAAAGCTCCTTGAATAACAGCCGCCATCTCTGGGTCGAGCGTCCCGCTCATATAGGCACTATAGATCCCGAAGAACGCCCAGGCAATTGGAATCGGAAACGCCGCGTTTTTGAACCGCGACAAGTAAAACAGGACAAATACGACGGCAACGCCCAAGACGATGAGCGTCCAGACAGAATCGGAAATGCCGAAGCCGTCCCACTCCCATTGCACCAAGGACAGCGAAATGTTGACAATCGTCGCGATAAATACCCACGCGCCGTACAACGTGAACGCAAGACCCGGCAGCAGCGACGGAAACTCAGAACGGTTTTTGTAGATTCTTTCCACAATGAACAGCAAGGAAAACAACAAGCCTGCAATCAATATCGTCGAAACGCCCAGCCATTCATAAGAAAATACGACGATCCAGCCCATATTGAGCAGCGAACTCGCGATGAATAGAGGCGAGATCAACAGCGTCAACCGGCTGACTTTCGGATCTTTTCGTTTGATGAACAAATACACGAGCGTTACTAGCACGAGCGTATAGATGACGCCCCAAATCGAAAACGTAAACGGCGCCGGCGAAATAAGCGTCATGTATTTGTCCGAAATATCTTTTTGCGTGTTGCCGTTAAAGAACCCCGACGAACCCAAGTAATTGACGCCAAGTGTCACAAAATAAGCGACCAAATTCAGTATCGCGAACAGTTGGGTTTTCTTCAATGTGCGTTCATCCATGATGGTTTCATCCTCCCGAAAGATAATAGTCACTGGCAATATGAGCCGCTTTCTTTCTACCTTCCCGTTTTCGCCAGTCAGCAAAACGGTTTCCCGGAATGAATCGGGTGAATTGTGTCATGCACAGGGGCGTTTCCACATCGAAATGCCGCTGCATCCAGGTTTTTGCTTCCCGAATTGTGTCATGCACAGGGACAAAGCGAGAATCAGCACTAGCTCTCTGAGCCCGAGAATTGTGTGGCGCACAGGGACGATTGCACACCGAAATGCCGCTGCATCAAGGTTTCTGCTTTCCGAATTGTGTCATGCACAGGGACAGAGCGCTTCCACGCTGCCGCTCTATCCCTTCACACCGTCTCTCAGCCATTTCGCCGTCAATGTATCCGCTTCGAGCATCTCTTGCGGCGTGCCTTCAAACAGCACTTCGCCGCCTTTTTTGCCGCCGCTCGGGCCCATTTCGATGACCCAGTCGCTCGCTGCGATCAAGTTCAGGTTGTGCTCGATGAGGATGACCGAATTGCCTTTGTCGACCAGTCTTTGGAAGACCTCCAACAGATGGGCATTGTCTCGCGTATGCAAACCGAGTGACGGTTCGTCCAATAAATAGATCTGCCCTTCTTTTTTCAGGTGGCTCGCGAGCTTCAAACGCTGCACTTCGCCCCCGCTCAAGGAACCCGTCGTTTGCCCAAGTGTCAGATAGCCCAAGCCGACATCGTTTAACGTGTCCACTTTTTTGACGATTTTCGGCATTTCCAAATACTCGTTCGTTTCGTCGATTGTCAACTCCAGAATTTCCACAATGTTTTTTCCCTTGTAACGATACGACAAAGCTTCATCTGAATAGCGTGTGCCTCGGCACGCTTCGCACGTAACGGTCACGGGATCTGCAAATGCGACATTCGGCGTGGTGATGCCTTTGCCTTCACATACCGGGCAGGCGCCCAATGAATTAAAGCTGAACAAGCCCGCCGGCTGTCCGGTTTGTTTTGCCAGGATCGACCGGATGTCGCTCATGATGCCCATATAGGTCGCAAGCGTTGAACGGCTGGACGTGCCGATGCTACCTTGGCCGACCGCAATCGTTTCAGGATAATTGCCGGTAAATGCGCCGAACATCAATGAGCTTTTTCCGGAACCGGAAACGCCACACACCGAGACGAGGGCATTCTGCGGAATTTCCACGCTGACATTTTTCAAATTATTATCGGAAGCATGTTTGATCGAAAACGTTTTTCCAGCTGTTCTCGGCTGTTCATTCACCGTTACGGTGTGGTCCAAATCCGTGAGAGCGGAAGCTTTCTTCAAGCCTTCCTGCCCGCCTTGATACACCACTTCACCGCCGCTCCTGCCTGCGCCCGGCCCCATTTCGATGATTTCATCCGCTGTCTTGATGACCGCCAGATTATGTTCGATAACGACGACGGTATTGTAGTTGTCCCGTATACTTTCTAGCATATGCGTCAACATATTGATTTCCTCCGGATGCAACCCGGCGCTCGGCTCATCAAAAATATAAGTAATGTTGTTCAGGCTGCTGCCGAGGTGGCGCGCGATTTTCACGCGTTGCGCTTCCCCGCCGGACAAAGTGCCCATTTTACGTGACAGGCTCAAATATCCGAGCCCCAAACCGACCAGCTGTTTCACGCTCGGATGCGCCTGCTGGGCAATCGACTTGCCGATCGGGTCGTCGATTTTCTCCAGTTCACCAAGCAGTTCCGTTAATTCCAAACGGGCATAATTGGCGATGTTCAAGCCGTTGATTTTGCACTCCAGCACTCTCGGATTCAATCCCGAACCTTCACAAACCGGGCACGGGGTACGCGTCGTCAGCGCCAAGACGTCTTCCTGGGAGACGATTTTCAGTTTCGTCAGGTCCCGGTTGATGTACAGGCGAATAAACCTCGGAAGCAAGCCGTCCCACTCGATTTCGCGATCGCCTTCTTTGTAATAATAAGTGCTAAATGCACGTTCTCCTTCCGGCGGCCCGTATACGAGCAGATTGTATTTTTCTTCCGTGAAATCTTTGATGGGAAGATCGGGATCGAACAATCCGCCATCCCTCATCCATCTGCCTTGCCAACCAGGAGGCGCAAGCGGCTTGAAGCGCACCGCGGACTCCCGGATCGATTTCGTGTGATCGATCAGCTTGTGGATATCCGGCGTAACGACTTCTCCGAAGCCATTGCATTCCGGACAGTTGCCGAACGAACTTTCACTCGAAAATTCAGTCGCCGAGCCGATCGGCGGACTGCCGATTCTCGAGAACAATAGCCGGATCAACGGATCGATATCCATATATGTGCCGACCGTCGAGCGCGAATTGCCCCTGACTGGCTTTTGTTCCACGACCACTACCGGGCTTAAATGCTGCATCAAGTCGGCATGCGGCCGCTCGTATCTCGGCATCTGGTGCCGGATGTACAGCGGATAGTTCAAGGTCATCTGCCTTCTGCTTTCCGTCGCCAAGGTATCGAACACGACCGAACTCTTGCCGGAACCCGACAAGCCGGTAAACACATTGATCTTTTCTTTCGGGATATTCAAATCGATATTTTTCAAATTGTTTTCGCGAAGCCCTCGCAATATGATTTCATCTCGTTTATCTGACATGTTAACATTCTCCTTTTCCAATCCGATCAGTGGATTACACTACTATATAGAAACGTTCCCTATTTCGGGGTGGTTCACACAACCAGTTTGTCCCTGTGCACCACACAATTCCCGCACAATTTATCAGAGTATAGAAAAAGACGCTTCTTCCACCGAAATGCTGTTACACCAAGGATCTGATCCTCCGAATTGTGTCGCGCACAGGGACACAAGGCCTTTCCCCTCGACACGGATGATATACTGAAAATACAGACATTCTACGCAAAGGAGACAGTGGCTAGACATGATGCGATCTTTTCAATTCGCCGGCAGTCGAATCGTAAAAACCGGCATAGCGATATTTTTGACGGCCACTATTTGCCTTTGGTTCAACTGGCCACCAGTCTTTGCAGTCATCACGGCTATCGTGACTATCGAGCCGACCGTCAGCGATTCGATTAAGAAAGGGCTAGTCCGATTTCCTGCTTCGGCTATTGGTTCAGCCTTTGCCGTGTTCTTTATCACCTTATTCGGGAATTCCCCGATTACATATACACTTGCCGCGGTCGCCACGATCCTGGTGTGTTTCAGGCTCAATCTCCATGCCGGCTTGCTGGTGGCGACGTTAACCTCTGTCGCGATGGTGGAAGTTATCCATGACAATTTCCTGTTCTCGTTCTTCATCCGTTTAGGGACGACAACAATCGGCCTGGTCGTCTCGACCGCCGTCAATATGCTTGTGTTCCCGCCAAACTACAGCACCGCCATCCTAAAAAGCATCCACAGTATCAGCGGTCGGGCCGGGGGCATGCTCGAGCACACGATCCGCACAATCCTCTTCGACCGGGATGCAGGCTTGCAGGAAGATAGGAAAATCGTTAAGCAACTAACGACGGAAATCCGCAAGACCGAACAATTGATTCATTACCAACGGGATGAAGCCAGTTTGTATCCGTGGGTCCGCAACCGGGAAGCCGAACTTCAGATGGCGGAGAGGCAATTGCTGTTTCTCGACAATTTCGAGTACCATTTGAATGCATTGCTTCGCGTCCCCGTGCAAGATATCCGGTGGACACAAGCCGAGCGGGAAACCATTATGGATGCCGTGTCGGCGCTTGCCGACGATTTGCAGCATTCCATCGATTACAATCACGACAAGCATCAGGATCAATTAAAAAGCATCACCGACCTGTTCTGGGAAAACAGCAAACAAGTGCCGTCAAATGACGCCCCGCACCCCACATTGTTCCCCCCGGAATTCCGGATCCTCTATGAACTTGTTACCATTTATGATTTGGTCGATAAATTTTTCGACCCGAATAGCGTAAAGGCTGTGCAGCAAGCAGAAAAATCATAGAGCCAAAAAAGGCCTTCAGTTTCTAGCACGGCCTTTTCGGTTGAATTGTGTCACGCACAGGGACGTCCCTACACGCAAATCTTACTGCAGCAAGGTTTTGACTGCAGAAATTGTGTGTTGCACAGGGACATTACTTATCCCGATTCGTCACTTTATACGTCTCGCCCTTGCTGTCGTAAGTGATCCACTCGCCTACCGGTTCACCTTGTTCAAAATGGCCTGAGCGTTTTAAGGTTCCGTCGGCTCGGTACCATTCCCAGTAGCCCTCTGGCTCCCCATCAACGATCTTGCCTTTGGACCATATCGTTTTCCCGTTGGCATGGTACTTGATCGTATAACCATCAATCACTTCAAGCTTCTTTTCCTTCACACCGTTTGGTTTCACCACATCACATTTTTCCTCGTCCATGATGGCTCCAACTCCTTCCGGCTGATTGAATTGTGTGGCGCACAGGGACATCCGGCATCCGAAACCCTGCTAGTTCAACAATCTCGCCCTTAGAACTGTGTGATGCACAGGGACAACTAAGAAAAGCGGAAAACTAAAGCTCCATCCCCAGCGCAATCCGGATATGCGCCAAATGATGCTCTTCATGCCACGACAGTTTCGCCAAATTTTCCGCAACGCGAACTTCGCCGTCTGTTTCGTGGATGAAGACGCGGTCCAATTGAGTGCCCGTCACATAATTCCCGAGTGCCACGATCCGTTCGTTCAATCCTTCTAACATCCGGATGGAACTTTCCACCGGCAATCGGTTGTCCGGCAGATACGCCCATTTGTCCTGGTCAAACTCAGACACGGTCGGTTGGTATTCCGTCAGCGCCAGTTTCAGGCGTTGATACAAAGACAATTGCGAATCCGCAATATGATGCACGAGCTGACGCACCGTCCAGCTGCCTTCCCTGTAAGTCTTAGCCAACTCCTCATCGCTCAAGGAGTCCACCACCTCGCGAAGACGCGTCGTGTAGCTATTGATTTCGTTAAGCCATTTTTTGACTTCTTCATTCGTTACTTGTTCCGGAACTTGCATTTGCCCAATCGGAAATTGCACATCCATTTGTCTAACCCCTTTTCCAAGCGCATTTAGAAAACGCTCTCTTCACGCTCAATATATCAATGGAGATTCCATTTGTAAACATGCCTTGGGTATACGCGAACTTGCGGCAAAATCACCACCTGCTCTCCATCATTCCTTATAATATTCCACGCTTTCCGTCGCTCCTAATTCCACCGGTGTAATCGTGATGCTGCCGCCTTCTTGAATCAACCCATCCTCGCCAAATTCCGTCCCCGGCTCCAAGGTGATCGTCAAGGTCGGTTTGCTTGGATCCCCTCTCACCACAAGCGTGTAGATGCCGAATTGTTCGGTGTTTCGGATGTTGTAATAATAAAGTTCACCATCATTTGCAAACACCAATTCATTATTGTCCGACATGAAATAGTTCTGCGGATTGCCTGGCTCTATCCATTTGCCGATCAGGCTCACTGCGACATTTTGATAGCTGACGTAATCGCTGCTTCTGAAATTATAAATTTGATGGTCGATGGTGCCGTAATCGCTCGTTTTATACGTCAAAGCTGCAATATCTTCGGCGGTCCAGTGGAGTTTATAGCCTTCATCTTCCAGCACTTTATATGTCGAACTGCCTTCTAGCACACCCACTTCCCGACCGAATAATAGGCCTTTCCGTTCCAACCGGGCCGTCTCTTTCTTCATTTTCGGGTATTCTTTCAAAATCAATTCATGCTCGCCATTTTCCGATTCCGCGATCAGCACATTCGCATCGCCCATGTAATAGAAGAACGTCGTATTCGCCGTAAACAAACCGATCGCGATCAGCGCGAATCCCCATTTCACATAAGCGTTCGAAAATAGCCAAGCGGCCCCGCTCAATAGGAAACCGATAATGCCGTAGTTAATCAAATAAAACTGCCATTCATGAATAAGCCAGTACCCTCTCGGTTCGGCAATCCCGATAAGCAAGGCTTGAAAAATCGCCAGTATCATCCCCGCGGCAAGCAATGAAATTACGAGCATCTTTTTTCTATTCATTTCGCATCCCCCGCAAATCAAAATGCGCCATGATTTCTTCGTAAAGTGCATCCTCCGAAGAAATCGGATCCCATGTCACACCGGCATTCACGCTCCGGAAAATAAGTGTTTCCGCCTCACCGCTCTCGCCGTCCCGAACCGCTGCCAAATAACCGTTTTGCCCGCTATCAATGAAATCAATGTGCATTTCTTCGTAGCCAGTTTCAAGGTCTTGCGTGGCGGTTCGCGAAATGCTGCCGACGCTCCATCCTTGCCCCCGGCTATCGGTTCTCAAGATGCTGATGTTTTCCGGCCCGCGCCCTCCGTAAACAATGGCAATGTTACCGGGCGATATGTACATATTGCTCCGTGAAATATCATCGAGATAATCGCTGATGCGCGCGTATCCCAATTCATGGTCGTCCGGCACTGGAATCCAGCTCTCGCCTTCATTCACCGTGACGAAAAGTTCCGTTTCATAAATCACGTAATCTTGTTCCGTGTCGACTGGCAAAACCGCTTCCTTTGTTCCTGGCACCGGGTGCGACATAATTTTATCGACATCCGGCGTCACTTCCGGGAGCGGCGGTGCTTCGGCAACCGCAGGGCTCTTTGCCACGTACTCTGAATTGATGCTGGCGATGGTGTCCGTGCTCACTTTGAAAGCCCCGTAACTCAACACGAGCGCCAACAAGCCGACTAAACTGATTTTCAAAACTTTCATAGCATTCCCTTTCCAAAAAGTAGTAATTCCATTTTAACACGCTTCCAGAGCAGCAAACGCCTAAGCGTTATTCTCTATTTTATTCAAAAGAAGTTCTGCGATTCCAGAAGTTCCATTTCTTTCTGCTGCAATGCAAAATCGTGCTACTATAAGAGCAAAATACGATTCGTTCTGCACTTTAATGAAAGGCGGCGATGAGGATGGTCGGGGAAAAGAAGCCACGGTTTGTTCTCGGTTTGATGACAGTCGCATCCATCGTCTCGATTTCTTTTTTGCTGCAAATTGCCGGCAATCCGTTCCTCAACAGCATCATTATGCTGCTCGTGTTCTATATCGTCCTGCCCGTATGGATCTGCAGCCATTACTTCAAAAAGCGCGGCGTGACACTGCGCCAAGTCGTCTTTGTCCAAGGGATCGCCCGCTGGCTGTTGCCGATTGCCGGGCTCAGTTTGCTGATCATGATTTTCTCCACGAGCATCTATTGGCTGTTATTGCGCGGGCTTATGGCCATCGCTCCCGCCCTGGTCAACCTCTTCCTCACGCCGCAACCGCTCCCGGATGTGTTCTGGTATATAGCGGCGACCGCTTTCATTGTCGCCATCATCGCGCCAATCGCGGAGGAATTCGTCTTCCGCGGCGTTCTCTTGAATCAGCTGATGGACGTATTTGGCTTATGGAAAGGCATCGGCATCACGAGCCTAATCTTTGCTGTCTTCCACCTCAATTTTTTTGGCGCTTTCCTGTTCGCGGTCATCGCATCTCTCCTATATGTCAAAACCGGCAATTTGCTGGCGCCGATTTTGCTTCACAGCGCTAACAATACACTCGCTGTCTACCAAGCCTTCGCCGACACCTCGTTTATGGACTGGCTGACGGTGACGAGCGTTAACGACCTGTACACAAAAGCCGCACCGAACCTCGTTGCTTTGATTGCGAGCACAGTGTTATTGCTGCTTATGATTGGCTGGCTGGCACGTGGCTTGAAAGGCGAAAAATCAGCTATTCGGTAAATCAACAATCTTCAGGAACAGGCCCACACATTTTATTGATGAATCAAAAAATGCCCTGGCTATGAAAAGCGCAGGACATACCTCATTGCGATCAAACTTCTTTCCTCACAAAATAAACCTGCTCACCCGGCAGCTCCAAACAATTCAACTGCCCGCCATACACCGCGCCCCCATCGATGCCGATGATGCGGTTGTCGCCAAAATAAACGCTCGTATCATCCGATCCTCTCAGCTTAAATGTCGGCGTGTGGCCGAAGACGACTTTCTTATCGCCTCTATAGCCTCGATGAAATTCATCGCGGATCCACATCAATAAATACGGATCTGTCTCTTCAATCGCAACGCCCGGCTGAACGCCTGCATGCACGAATAAGTAGCCATCTGCTTCGTAGTAAAACTTCGTCTCTTTCAAAAACTCGATATGCTCCCAAAACAGCTCCATCGCCGGAAGCTTCATGCCTTTTATGGAAGAATCGTAACTTTGCAAAGTGGAAAGCGCCCCGTTGCGCACCCAGTTTCCCGCTGCGCCGGTTTCCCCCCTCGCTGCTTCCAGCATCATTTGGTCGTGATTGCCGCGCAGCACAATCGCGCCTTGTTGCTTCAACTCGACGACCCGCTCCAGCACGCCTTTGGAATCCGAGCCGCGGTCCACATAATCACCGAGTAAAATCAGCTGGTCATTCGATGCGTCATACTCCACTTTCTCCAGCAACTTATTGAACAAGTCCAGCTCTCCGTGAATATCGCTGATGGCTAAGATCCGTTTCATCGTGTGCACCTCCTGCTTCCCGTTTTCCAAAACAACTGTCATTTAGCACATTGCCTGGTATATGCGTACTTCCCTATTGGCAATCAAACTCCTGCCAAAACGTTCTTCATTTCACACTTACCATCTTCATCCAATTCTTTACCCTTCGCGTAAACAGCATAACCCTTCCCCTTCTTTCAGCTTGAACGGTTTTCGCTTAATTGTGTCTGACACAGGGACACTGAAACTCTACATCGCCTTTGGTATAAGGATCCCGGCTCTCAAATTGTTCCTGACACAGGGACAACAAGCTTTTCATTTGCACCTGTCGTCTATAGCTGTTAATTTTAGAGTGACCGTTATATCTAAGTCACTGGAGGATGGAGACCATGAGCACGAAGAAAGAAGATTTACTGGTAGCTGCAGAACAACTGTTTTACCAACACGGCTTTCATGCCATTGGCTTGAAAGCGATTGTTCAGGAAGCCGACGTGGCGCTGATGACGCTGTACAATCATTTTAATTCCAAAGACGAACTGATCT
This sequence comes from Planococcus sp. A6, assembly GCF_028823615.1. Lineage (GTDB taxonomy): Bacteria > Bacillota > Bacilli > Bacillales_A > Planococcaceae > Planococcus. The sequence goes on along the minus strand of NZ_JAPEHT010000001.1, from coordinate 66,471 downwards.
TGGAGATCTTGACCCGCAGATCGCAAGTCTATATGGATTATTTAGAACAAGGTAAGCAACAAGCAAGCGGATCCGTCGCACAACGGCTGGCGATTGGCCATTTGAATTGGCTAAAGGATACAGCTTCCAATGGCTGCATGTTTTTGCGGGCGAAAGAAGAATTCGTCAGCGAGCCCAATCACCCGATTGTCCAGCTGGTGACGAACCATAAAGAAGAAACAAAACAATTGTTCCTATCGAACGGGCTCACGCCTTCCGAAGCGACTCGCTTGTCCTTGCTCTTTGAAGGAGCCGTTTCCTTGGCCGAATTTTCTCCATTGGATGAAGTCGAAGATGCCTTGATGACTTTGGTGCAACAGTTATAAGTAAGCGGATCGCTTACTTTTTTTACCCCAGAAATATAGTGACCGTTCTATCTATAAAAAGGAGTTGAGAATATCCCAGAAAATCGTTTTATTTTTTTAATTCGAAAATGTAGTGACCGTTCTATCTAATAAAAGGAGTGAATTATCATGTGGAAAATCGTTTTACCTGGCATCGCCATGATCGGCGTTACCTATGCGTTCGCCAGATACAGTTTCGGCTTGTTCTTGCCGGAAATCAGCAGCGCCTTAAATTTATCTGAAAGCCAGTCGGGGTTGATCGGCTCGGTGGCGTATGCCGCCTATACACTGGCCTTGGTGACAGCGGCTATCTTCATCCATAAAATGAGCGCCCGTCACGTCGTGTTGTATTCCGGCGCTTCTGCCTTTATCGGCATGCTCGGAATGGCTTTGTCGCCAGGTTTCTATACGCTCGCCATCAGTGCGTTTATCGCAGGGCTCGGCAGCGGTTGGGTATCGCCCGCCTTCAGCCAAGTCGTCGCGCAATCGCTTGAGAGCCGCGAGCGTGATAGAGGCAATACGTGGATCAATACCGGCACGAGCGTCGGAGTTGTTGCGAGTGGTCCTGTCGCACTAGCATTTGCCGAACAGTGGCGCTGGGGTTATGTGCTGTTTGCGATCCTGGCGTTCTTGACGCTGTGGTGGAATGCACGCGCGATCGATCGTCCGGAAGAAGAACCGGAACAATCCACCGGCAGCCAGTTCAAACTCATCCTGCTCGGCCAAGCGCGCTTCATGATTCTCGCGGCAATCGGCATCGGCTTCAGTTCCTCCATTTACTGGACCTTTTCACGAAGCTACCTGACCGAAGTGCATGATTTCTCGGTACCGGAAAGCATGGTATTTTGGATCGTCATGGGCGCCGCCGGCATCATCGGCGGCATCGCCGGGACCATCATTCAACGCCTCGGGCTCGGCTGGTCTTACCGCCTGGGCGTGTTGGTGGCGACTGCGTCTCTCGTCACACTGGTGATTCCGCACGCTGCCGCCATCTACTTGTCCGCGGTCCTGTTCGGCATCTCGTTCATTTTCATGACCGGCTTATTCATCGTCTGGGGCACACGCCATTTCCCGGATACGCCTTCTGTCGGCGTGAGCTTGTCGTTCTTCTCGCTCGGCGTCGGGCAATCGCTCGGCTCGATCGCGGCGGGCGTCTTAATCGACGGCATGTCCTACCCGATCGCCTTTCTGTCATTCGCGGTGATTGGCCTGCTGTTTATCTTCATTAAAACAAATGCCCAGCCAGTTTCGACACAAGGAACCGCTGCACAGCCGTAAGCCCTGTCCCTGTGCACCACACAATTCTCACACAATTCGTACCGATGAATGAAGCATCATTTCCGTTTTTTAGTTGGAAGGAATCCACCGCTTTAAAGAGAATGGATACGTACCATCACTATTCATCAGAAAGGAGGCAATCTCATGGAAAACAATCAATTACTCCGCATGGACAACGTCGGCATCGTCATAGAATCGCTGGATGACGCCATCGCATTCTTCGAAGAAATCGGCCTGCAACTCGAAGGCCGAGGCATGGTCGAAGGTGAATGGGCGGGACGCGTCACGGGGCTTGGCGACCAACAAGTCGAAATCGCCATGATGGTGACACCGGACGGCCACAGCCGGATCGAATTGTCGCGCTTTCTCACACCGGCTGTTACCAGCGATCACCGGACAGCCCCGGTCAATTCACTCGGGTATTTACGCGTCATGTTCGCAGTCAAAAATATCAACGACATAGTCGCCAGACTCACGACACACGGCGCCAAGCTCGTCGGCGAAGTGGTGCAATTCCAAGACGCGTATCGGCTATGCTATATTCGCGGACCTGAAGGGATTCTTGTCGGCCTTGCGGAACCGCTCGGGAATGAATAAATATTTGACCGTGATTAGATTCGGAAATTCGCTGTTTTTTCAAAAAAGTGGGTATACATGAAGCAATTAAACACTTGGGAGGAAACCGGCATGAAGAAAATTTGGCTTCCACTATTGCTGGCATTTGGGTTATTCGCTGCATTTTCCCTGCCCTTTGATTCAGTTGCTGCTACAAGCCATGGATCTGCCACAACAGATGACCAATTGCCCGAAAACCTCGAGAACCTGATGGACATCGCCCCGGAGCATCAATTCACGCTGCGCCAAGGCAGCAAACGCATCGAAGTGAAACTCCTCCAATGGACATTGAACGATTACGGATTGAAGACGGAAGTCGATGGCATCTTCGGGCCGAAGACCAATCGGAACGTCCGGCAATACCAACAGGATAAAGGCCTCGTCGTCGACGGCATTGTCGGCATGTATACCTGGGTCGCCATTTACGCCGAACATCAACAGCCTTCGGATGACACCCAACTGCCCGCCAGGCTGAAGAATTTAATGGCGATCGCACCGGAGCACCAGTACACCTTGCGCCAAGGCAGCCAGCGCATCGAAGTGGAATTGCTGCAATGGATGTTGAATGACTACGGGTTGAAAACGGAAGTCGATGGCATCTTCGGACCCGAGACCAATCGGAACGTTCGGCAATACCAAGCGGATAAGGGATTGAAAATTGATGGTATTGTCGGGGTGAATACGTGGATGGCGTTGTACGGGGAACATTAATTTTCTTAAAAAGTAAACAAAGACCAGAAGACCCGCCGATTCCTAAACGGATTGGCGGGTCTTCTAGTTTGTTGCAGAACCTGAATTTTAGAATGAAGTTCAGCACAAATCATTTTCAAATGGCTTAAGCTACTTAGCTTTCCATTAAAACTCCTCATGCGTCGCCGGATCCATATCAAACAGTCGGCCATCCGGGCGGGACAAATCCGAAATCGCCGTCATTTCACTGTCGCTTAATTCAAAGTCGAAAATGGCCAGGTTTTCGCGTTGGCGCTCGGGCGAGGTGGAGCGCGGAATCGACACCGAGCCGATTTGGTATTGCCAGCGCAATACGACTTGCGCGATGGTTTTATGATGGGCTTTGGCAATTTGGCTGATGGTGTCATTCGACAGGATATCCTTCGCTCTGGCGATTGGGCTCCACGACTGCGTTTGGATATTGAGGTCCGTGTGCACTTTTCGCTGATGTGCCTGGTTGAAAAACGGATGTAATTCTACTTGGTTCACACTTGGCGTCACTCCAGTTTCTTTGATGATGCGATCCAAATGCTCAGGCAGGAAATTGCTGACACCGATCGAGCGGACGAGCCCCCATTTCTGTGCGTCAATCAAAGCTTGCCACGCTTCTACGTACGTATCTTGATTTGGCAAAGGCCAGTGAATCAAATACAGATCGAAATAATCCAATTGCGCGCGGAATAGCGATTCCTGAATCGCCACCAAGGCTTTTTCGTAAGTGTGGTAGCGCCCAGGCAGCTTGGAAGTCACCCACAGCTCGTCGCGGGGAATGCCGCTGCGCCGAATGCCTTCGCCGACCGCGCCTTCGTTTTCGTAATTATACGCCGTGTCGATCAAACGGTATCCTGCATTGATGCCGCTGCTGACGGCGTTCGCTCCGGCATTGCCCCACAGTCCGTATGTACCGAGCCCTGTCACCGGCAAAGTCGTGCCGTCATTTAATGTCACTTCTGGAATTGCTTTCACCATTTACTTCCACTCCTCTCAATTCTATTTTCAGATTACTCTTACACCTTCATGAATTCAAATCATTCGGCTTCCGAAATTTCTCTGGCGAATAAAAAGAGATCCGCTCCATTGTCGAATGGAGCGGATCTCTACCACGCCTCTATTTCAAGGTTTTCACCCACAGAATTGTTTCTAACACAGGGACACCAACTACTGTTTCTTCCCTTTTCCTTTCCCCTTCTCCACCACTTCCGCTTCAACGCTCACCGCATCATAAATCGAATTCGCAATGAAACGGTAGCTGTGCTCGGTATGGGCGCGGAATGCGAGAGAGTTGGCAAATAAGTTAAACGTCGTCTCTCCCTGCTCAGCCGTGATGGCCATCGTTTGGTCTTGTGCTTGTTCATATCCAGGCCACCAGCCGGCGAGGTAGAAATCGTCGCTGTCTTGGAAGCTTGCGAGCACTTCTGCGCCTTCAGGAACGCTTGAAATCCACGAGCCGGTCGTGACGTAGAGATTTTCTTGCTGCTCGTATCCGGCAGTCAACGGATGCTCCGCGACGTCTGCTTTCACGAGTCCTTCGTGTCTGCTTCCGGTGCTCGTGTACGCAAAGCCTGGAAGCAAGCCGCTCTTACTCACAGCGTTAAGTGCAGGTGCACCGATCCCGACAAAAGTTTTGCCGGTCACTTGTGCTGCGTTGAATGAACCGCCATCGCTGACGATGACATCCGCTGCTGCAGCGTCCGTCAATTCAAAGCCAAGCTGGCGCAACGAGAAGTTCAGCTGTGCAGAACCGGTTGCCGCAACACTCGGCTGCTCTAGCACTTCGGTTTCGGCATTTTTGCCGTTGCCAAACACTTGTGTTTCAAAATAATAATCATCGGCATACGGGCGAAGGTCGTTCGTCGCGACGACGAAATCACCAGCTTCCGCTTTGCCTTTGCTTTCCGTCAGCACTTCCACTGTTTTGCCGTCAGCAAGCAGTGCGTTAACGACACGGATCGCATCGTTCGTAGAATTCTCGAGAATCTGTTTCGGCGGATTTCCTTTTACCGTGCTTGTCGGAACAACCGCTTCTTCAAGTTCTTGAGTTTTTCCATCGAACGAACCTTCCGTACGAACTTCTTCCAGATCAAAGCCTCTCAAATCGGAGAAGTTGACGACGATCGGGTCATACATCGCATCCCAATCAGATACATCGTCGCCTTCATAGAGCATGGCATTCGCCAAGCCGCGCTTCGCCTGGTCCATCGGCACGATGAATGTGCCTTTCGGATAGGTCACACCGTCCACCTCGACAGGTTTCACGGTCTTCTCGACTTCCACGCCGTTGCGAATCAAATAATCCGCCATGTTGTGAGCTTCCAACGCATTCTTCTGGTTCTTGTCATCTGTCGGAATCACGTAATAATCCGGGAAGAAGTTTTCATTATCTCCGCGGTTGCGGCCGATTACTTCACCTGCCGCATTGACATAATATTCATCGACGGCACGGTTATCTTCCCCGTCCACGCCGCGCTTGAAAATCTCCAATTGCTCTTTATACAATTGGTCTTTATTGTCATGCACATAATTCGCCGCACCAAGGCCGCTGCCAACCAAAGCATTATAGCCGTCTTGGCTCAATGTCGGCACTTCGATTGTATGGCCGAGTGCACCGTGGAGCATCGCGTAAATCGCCGTGTATGCCGGCGTCATATCATCCCAACCGGAACCATAGCCGTCTTTGGCAATGAAATAAGACGTCAGCTCGGAATTGGCAATGCCCGCCTGCCCCATTGCATTGGCTTGTTCCATCATATTGTCGATCAATAAATCGTATTCAAAGTTCGGGTTATGTGGCGGTGTTGCCGGTTCGATCAAGAACCCATCCACATAGCCGTGGAAATCCACAAATGATAACGGCGTCCATTTCGACAGCACTTCATTCACTTGCTGCGTTTCCACTTGCGTCTGGTACGCATTGTCACGGTTTAAGTCAAAGCCCTCGGCGTTCGCGCGCGTGTTGGCCGCTCTGCCATCCGGGTTGCTCGTGAACATATAAAGGAAAATCGCATCGTCCAAAACTTCGTCCACATTCAAGTTCTCTTCGAATTCCGTCTCGCCGTCTGTATTCATGAATTTCACTTCGTCTTCCAAAGCGAATTTCTCCAATAGCTCAACTTGTACATCCACGCCTTCCACTTCGTCCGGGTGGATATTATTGAACCAGATCGGCACTTGGTAATCGCCCATCGTATCGTTCTCAAGTTTTTCAATTAAACTTTCCGGGTCTTGGAGTGCAGTCGGCAAAGTTTCATTCAAATACTGATCGACCGCTGCCTCATCTCGTGCCAAAATGACGAAATGAATATCACGCCCTTCCGCCGTTTTGCCGACGGTCTGATACTCGAGGTAGCGATCGTTGTCCACATCTTCTTCAGCGGCTTCGAAAATCTCATCGATCGCCGGTTTTAATTCATCGTAAAACTTAAACTCATCGTAGACGTTCAATTCGACAGTCGCTGCCGCTTTGTCGCCGCTTGCCGCATCAATCAGCGCCAATTCATAATCGCCGATAAATTGCTGGTATTGAGTGCGGATCGTCCGGTTGGACAAATCATCCGTCCCGTACAGCAAACCGAATTCCAGCACTGCGGTGATTTTGTTCGTGCCTTCCACAAAAGAAGGCTCTTCAACGACCGTGATGAACGGGTCGCCATTGTAGTTTTGGCCTTCTGTCCATTGCTGCCATTCAGACAATGGCTTTCCGCCAAATTGGAACTCGACATCTTCCAAATTGACCCCTTCGCCTAAATCAGCCGACATTTCGACAGTGCGCGCTTCGGTCAATGAAAAGACCGAACGGCTCACTTCAAGCGCAGTCGCTTGTTCAGTCGCACTGGCCCCCGTTTCATTTGCGGCCATTGTCGGCACAAACGCTGACAATACCAGCACTACCGAGAGCCATCCTGCAAAAACTTTCTTCATCCACATAACATCCCTTCACCTTGAAATTTTTATTACCAGCTCTTAATATAACAGAATATTTCGTATTCCGAAGTAGGTAAATGGATTAATTCTTAAAAATAGGACTTTATTCCAGTTATTGCAACATCTATTAATTGTGTGGTGCACAGGGACGTCGCCACATACAAACCCTCCCACAACAAGGTTTTCACCTGGAGAATTGTGTCGCGCACAGGGACACGAACCAAAACTTTATGCAAAATTAGGAATTCATGTACAATTAAAGAAAGTACATCTAATTAGCGAGGAGCATACATATGGAAACAAGCACATTCAAACTGATCGAAGCGACGATTGAAGACACCCAACAAGCCTTCCGTGACCAAAAACTGACCTCCGTGGAATTGGTTCAAGCCTATCTCGACCGGATCGAAAAGTTTGATCAAAACGGACCGAAAATCAATTCCGTGCGGGCCATCAATCCGGACGCGTTGGCAATCGCATCCGAGTTGGACGAAAAACGAGGACAGACTGAGCAAGGCCCGCTCTATGGCATTCCCGTGTTGCTGAAAGACAATATCGAAACGAAAGACCCGATGCCGACTACTGCCGGTGCCATCGCACTTGAACACAATTTCGCGAAACAAGATACGTTCGTCGCGAAGCAATTGCGCGATGCCGGTGCCATCATTCTCGGCAAAGTGAATTTGAGCGAATGGGCGTATTTCATGTCCCAAGACGGGCCGAGTGGCTATAGCTCACTCGCCGGACAGGTGAAAAATCCGTACGGCGTCGATATCTTCAAACCGGAAGACGTCGGCGGCTCGAGTTCCGGAACGGGTGCTGCAATCGCATCGAATTTCGCGGTAGTCGGAGTCGGCACCGAAACCTCGGGCTCGATTCTTAGCCCATCAAGCGCCAATTCCATCGTCGGCATCAAGCCGACCGTCGGGCTCATCAGCCGATCGCGCATCATCCCGATCGCTGAAAGCCAAGATACTGCTGGACCGATGGCACGCACCGTGACGGATGCGGCGATCTTGCTCGGCGCGATGACCGGCGTCGATGAACAGGATCCGGCGACACTGGGGAGTGCAGCATGCTCACTTACCGATTACACGCCGCATCTGAAATCAGATGGCTTGAAAAACGCTCGCATCGGCGTCGACTTTTCATTTTTGAACAATGAAGCACCTGAAGAACGCGCCATCATGGACGCAGCAATCGAGCAAATCAAAGCACTCGGCGCCACCGTCGTTGAATTGACGATTCCCCAGCAGGAGTTTGAATCGGACGTCTTATGGTATGAATTCAAACGCGGCGTCAATGACTACCTTGCTTCGACACCTGACGAAGTGCCGGTTAAATCACTCGCTGACGTTATCGCGTTCAACCAGCAAGACCCCGAGCGCGACGATCCGAACGACGCGACTTACCTGGAGCACCGCGAAATCGACTTTCGCACGTCCACAAAAGAGGGCATCGACCTAATCATGCAACAACATCAACTCGACGCATTGCTATTCCAAAACAACCGCGGCGCCGCGATGCCGGCCAAAGCTGGCTATCCGTCCATCACCGTTCCGGCCGGCTACACGGAAGACGGCCATCCGGTTGGTGTGACGTTCAGCGCACAGGCATTCAGCGAAGCACGGTTGATTGAACTGGCTTATTCTTACGAGCAAGCGACGCAGAAACGGATCGCACCGGATTTGGAATCGTACTAAACTTCATTTACATCATCAAAAAATACCCTCTACTAAAACGCCAGCATACAAATGCCGGGCGCTCAGCAGAGGGTGTTTTCATCAGCAGTGCCTTTGAATCCAGTAACGCAGCCAGTGCTTCATAATGAATGTTAAAGCTCCATTTTCTCGAAAGATATGTTCTTATAAAATCATCACTTCTCGCTTTTAAGGGGACCTTCAACGAGACGATTCAGCTGCCACTATCAGTAGGAGGCTGCCAGTCACCGAGGATTTTCCGCGCAAACACCACTTGTCCCGCATGATATGTATTATGCAAGATGATTGTCTGCAGGCAGTCGGCCCGGGTCTCTTCTTTCCCTTCCACCACTTTTTCCGATAAATCTTTCCCCGCTTCCTGCTCGGCTTTTTGCACCCCTTCCAGGAAATGCGCCACAGCTGAATCCCATTCGCCTTCACTGTCGGGCGACGGTACAGCCGGCCAGGATTCTTCGTCCGGATTCTGGCTTGTGGATATTTTGCCAGTTAACAGGTCTAGCATGAAATCTTGCCAATAATTCATATGAAACAACAATTCCCAAACCGTATGGGGGAACTCCGCCGGTTTCTGGCCTGCTTGCTGCCAATCCAAACCATTAAAAACGACTGCCGTATCGACGTTTGCGTCTTTTCCATGCAAGCTCTTCTTGAAAAATTGCCTGTTCATCAAATTCCTCCTTGCCGAAGTATTTAAAACCACCTTTCCTTATCCTTATCCTTACCTGCCTCACCCCTCCTGGAAACATAGTGTTTTCGAAAGCGTCAATGGCTTCAAGTGTATGAATAGAAAAAAGAAGACTCTTCTCACGTTCTACTCGAACGCGAGAAAGCCTTCTTCTAAAAATAGCCTAACTCCTTGAGCTCCTCATAAATGATCCAGGAATACTTTTTTCTTCCATCACTGTTTAAATGGTCGGAGTCGATAAAATAGTCTTTATTGTCAGCGAATCGTGGATCGTTCATATGGTTTAAAAAAGGGACATCTGTTTCCAAAGTATCTAAGTACTGAAAAACAAATTTGTCCATCTTTGCTTCATCAAAATATGTTTCGTACGTCTGATGCACAGGCTCCATCGTCAGTACTGCTTGGTAGCCGTTCTCCTGACAATATTCCAGCAGTTCTTTTAAGTGCTCCAAATTTTGTTCGAAGTAATTTTCTTCTTCGGCTGCCCTATATAAATCTTCCACATAATCGTACTTTCTGGCCGCATAGTTTTTCCCATCATTTGCCCAGGGCTGATGGGAATCCCATTTGAGTTTTTTCATTTCACTCGAGAGCGCAGAAGTAAAACTTTCGCTTTGGGTCCCAGGAAAGTACAAGTATCTGTAATAGTCCGTTAAGCGAAACGGCTCGATTTGGGAATGATCCAGAATTTCATAATAATTTTCTACGTTCTCAATTTCAGCATTTGCGAACGTGATTTGCGAAATCGATATAAGGACGACACCATCCGGTTTCAAATACTTGCCATACTCTTTCAGCAATTTAAAATCGTATTGAATCGTCTGGGAAGGCAGTGCCAAGTCCAGATGGGTAAGTCCAGTCGGCTTAAAATAATACCCATACATGGAATGGGAAGCACCCAGATTGATGATATCAACCGGATGCGGATCTTTCTTGAACGCCAATATGTCATCATTGATGTTGTAACTCCGGGAATGCTTCACCAGATTATTTGCGGGTATAAACACGAGCAAAGCCACAGTCATGATAATTGTTAATTTAATGAATAAACGTTTCACGGCAAATCCTCTCGATACAGTAGGTCTTTTTCAATTTACGGATTGGCTCGCAAGCCGAATTTCTATACACATGCGATCGATAAGGTCGTTTTAAAATGAATAAGGGAATACAGCCTTCAAACGGGCTGGCCACTTGGTGTTTTGGCGCGGCTGGATCAGAATCCGCCATACACGAACCCTTGGCCTGTAGCACCGAATATAAGGACAGAGACCACGATCAACACATATACTGCATACCGGGTGAACGCCGGGCGTTGCGACAGCCAGTCCCATGTCGAAGTGTTTTTTCTCTCGATATAGTGGAACAATTGAACAATAACAAAGAAGAACATGAAGATCATTAAATCCAGCAGCGAGAACAATTCAAGTGCATCGATCATTCCGGCCGGCCTCCACGAGTGTGGCGTCAGGAAAAGCTTCGCATTTTCAAATGCTTCGGCTACGCTATCCGAGCGGAAGAAAACCCTGGAAAAGCAAACCAGCAGGAATGTAATGGTGATTTTCACCCATTTATGCAAGGATGGACTCTGATCTAGCCGCGTAAACGACGCCATCTTCCCTCGAACATGCTTTGTATGATCTCCAAAAACACGGTAGAACCCATGAATCAAGCCCCACAAAACAAAAGTCCAAGCTGCCCCGTGCCAAATGCCGCTTACTAAAAAAGTAATCACAATGACCAGATAAATTTCACTTCTCTTCTTTTTCCCTTTACTTAACGGGATAAAGATATAGTCGCGGAGCCATGTGGAAAGCGTAATATGCCATCTGTTCCAGAAATCCCCGATCGAAACGGCAAAATGCGGCTGCTTAAAGTTTTCCGTCAATTTGATTCCCAAAATTCGGGCGCAGCCGATAGCGATGTCACTGAGTGCCGAAAAATCGGCGTATAATTGGATCGAAAACAGGATCGTCGCCAGCACAATTTCGGAACCGGTCGCATCAGGACTATTGTAAACACTGGCAACAATCGGCGCCAGACGATCCGCAATCAAGGTTTTCTTAAAAAATCCCCAGGCGATCCGCTTCATTCCATAGCTTAGATTCTCATATTTCAATGTCTGTTCCACTTTGAATTGGGGAAGCAATTTCTTGGCGCGTTCAATCGGGCCTGCCACCAATTGCGGGAAAAAGGCAAAATAGATGGAGAAATAACCGTAATGCCGTTCCGCTTTGAGCTTTCCTTTATAGATGTCCACCAGGTAACTGACTGCCTGGAAAGTATAGAAAGAAATAGCTATTGGCATCACGATTTCCTGATAAGGGACGCTATAATTCCAATTCATGTAGATGGCAATGGCCCGGACTGAGTCATTGACGAAATTAAAATATTTAAACCAGCCGAGAATGAACAATAATACGCAAATGCCCGCCAGCATGACTCGTTTCTTCTGCTTTTTGGTCTCCTGCTTTTCAATGATGATTCCCGTAACGTAAGAGAACGCCGTGCTTGCAAGCAGCAACAGCACAAAATAGCTATTCAAACTCGCATAAAAACTATAACTGGCAGCCAGTAAAAGAATCCATCTCCAACGATGCGGGATGGAATAATAAGTGAAAACGATTACGGCAAAAAATAGCAGAAACTCAATTGAAATAAACGTCATTCAATCACCTGATCAAAATAAACTTAAGATTTTTCATAAAACGAGAGATTCCAGTGCCTTGAACACCCTCTGTCTCAGCCTTTAAAATGGTGTCCCCTATACCTTGTCTCCTGTGAAGGGTCAGGCGATCATCCTGCAGGCAACTCGGAATAAAGTATCTTCCCAAACTGGTTGCGTGGGATCTCCTTAATTTCCGTCACCTTAACGCCTTTTAAGTTTAATTTTTCCTTTATTATTTTTTTAATTTGAACACAATCTTCCTTCAGTGTGTACACATGCATTCGGTCATCCGTGCCACTGCAGATGCACTCATGGCCATGCTCACCCAAAAGCTCTTCCACTTCATCCAGGCTGATGCGGCTTCCGGCGACTTTAATGATTCTTTTGATGCGCCCCGTTATATAGAAATACCCGTCCTCGTCAACATACGCCAGATCACCTGTGTGCAGCACGCCGCCATTGTCATCTGTTTTCGAAAGATCCGCCAGCGACTCCGCATACCCTAAGGAGACATTGGCCCCTTTATAGATCAACTCGCCGTTTACATGGGGTGCTGTGATGTTATTGCCCTCTTCATCTTGGAGCATCAATTCTCCGCCGGGGATGGCAATTCCGATGCTTCCGACTTTTGCCTGGTTTTTTTCATGCGGCAAATAGCTCATCCGTGCCGTCGCTTCCGTTTGGCCGTACATGGTGAAAAAACGCATTCCTTTTTCATTGCATACTGCCGCAAACTTGGACGCCAACCCCGGGTTTAATTTCCCGCCTGCTTGCGTCAATGTTTTTAAACTCGGCAGGTCAAACGCTTCAAACTTCAGCCGATCGAGCATCTCGTAGACGAACGGAACGCCCCCGAAAGTGGTAGCCCGTTGTTCTTTGCACAAATCCCAAAATTCTTTTTTCAAGATGGAGGCATCCGTTGCAATGACCGTCGCGCCTTTGATGAAATGGCTATTGATGATCGAAAGGCCGTAAGAATAGTTCATCGGCAGAGTGGTGATCGGTTTATCGTCTGGCTTGATGTCAAGATACTCCGCTATGGATTCAGCGTTCTTGAAAATATTTTCATAACTCAAGCGAACAAATTTGGGGCTTCCGGTACTTCCTGAAGTGGTTAAAAGAAGCGCAAGATGTTCATCAAGCTCCTGTTGAAAACGCTCCGGATTTTTGAATAAAGTATAATTCCCGTACACAAACGAATGATCCATTGCATTGGAGAGGCTCTGATTTTCACTCTCCGCCCATATGTATGCAGGCTTATAAAGGGCAATCAGCCTTTGCAGCCGGTCGGGCTGGATGGAGGCATCCAACAGCACCGGCACAACGCCGCCTCTAATAAAGCCCACGTAGCCAAATAAAGACTCTTTATTATTCGAACACAAGCAAAAAACGAGCGTTCTTTCCCCTACTTGAGCGCAGATCGCATCAGCAATTCCCCCCATTTCAGCATAAGAATATTCCCGTTCCGCATATACCGCTGAACGGCTTCCAAACTGCTCGATTTTTTTGAAGCTATTCATTGACGAAGTCTACTCCCATACGAGTCAATAAATCGATCCCGGACTGATACGAATCGAATTCAGTCATCAAATCCGCATCTATGGAAACATCAAAAGCCTCTTCCAAAGTAGAAATAAGAATCATATGCCCCAGCGAATCCCATTCGCTTGACTCGCCCAATGCCAACTCTTCCAATGCCTCATTTTCGTCCAATTCCAAGGCTTCTATAAATGCATTTCGATATTTTTCGATGTTTTTCATTGTTTACTTCCTTTCACTCGTTAGTATCACTTGCCTATGCAGGAAGCTTTAGTTTGTTTCAAGTATATCCTCGCCATCGCAATGACGGATCACATACGCAGTCACTGTCTTTCGACCTTCCCGAAAATCATCTACAAACATCTAATTGAAAATGATTATCATGGTCAATTATAAATATGCGAGGAAAAATGTCAATGGGAAATCTGAGGAGATGCTTTGGAGAGGAACTGAATTCCAGGTTTTTTTAAGAATGAATATAGAGGCATTATTATGCGAGAAGTTTTGGGTCACATTAAGTGCACAAGCATTCAGTGAAGCACGTTTGATTGAACTGGGTTATTCTTGGGAACAGGACAGGAAAAAACACCCTCTGCCGAGCAACGGCAAATGCCAATCGCTCAGTAGAGGGTGTTTTATGAGAATTTTAACTTATTAGAGACATAGTGTACGTTTACACTCCGGAATAAGCCATGAAACCGCCGTCGACTGCCATGGTTGTTCCTGTCACAAACGATGAATACGATTCATCCGCCAAAAACAGCAAGGCTCCAAGCAAGTTTTCCGGCTCGCCGAACTTGTTCATCGGCGTCGCTTCGAGAATTTTTTTCGTGCGAGCTGTAGGATTTCCGTCTTTGTCCATCAACAAATCCCGGTTTTGATCTGTCAGGAAAAAACCTGGTGCAATGGCATTGACGCGCAAGCCTGTTTCTGCAAAATGCACCGCCAGCCATTGTGTGAAGTTATTGATGGAAGCTTTCGCCGCACTATAGGCTGGAATTTTCGTCAGTGGTGCATAAGCACTCATCGATGATAGATTGATAATTGCCGGCGATTCACTTTTCAACAACTCTTGCCCGAATACTTGGCAGGCCAAAAAGGTTCCCGTGAAGTTAAGTGAAAAGACCGAGGAGAAGCCGCGCTCGTCCAAATCGAAAAAGGATTGTCCAGCGGCTTTTTCATCATAGGTTTCAGGAGCTGTGATGGCATCTGGGTGATTGCCGCCTGCGCCGTTGACGAGCAAGTCGATCTGGCCGAATTTCTCCAATATTTGCTGCTTTGCCTGTTCCAGTGATGCACGATCGAGCACGTCGACTGGCAGCGCAAGCGCCTGTCCACCTGCTTCAATGATTGAATTGGCCACACTCTCGCCTTTTGAAGCAGTACGATTGAGAATAGCGATTTTCATGCCTTGCCTCGAAAGTTCACGCGCCATTTCCGAACACAGGACGCCACTGCCCCCAGTGACAACCGCTACACGGCCATTTAAATTTTTGTGGATAGGAATCATAAAGCACCCTCATTTCCAGACTTGTATCAGTCCAAGTTAATAGCGAAGTATTGTGTTGCGTTGTGGTAAGAAATATCTTGAATCATCTGGCCGACGAATTCATAATCCGCCGGGATCTCCCCTTCTTCGATCCAGTTCCCAACCAATTGGCACAAGATTCTTCTGAAATAATCGTGGCGTGTAAAGGACAGGAAACTGCGCGAATCCGTCAACATGCCGACAAAGAGGCTCAACAACCCAGCATTGGCCAATTCTTTCATTTGCCGCATCATGCCATCTTTTTGGTCGTTGTACCACCAGCCGGAACCGAATTGGATTTTCCCTTTCATTTCGCTGGATTGAAAATTGCCGATCGTACTGGCCACCATTTCAAAATGGACCGGATTGAGCGGGTAGATAATCGTTCTTGGCAACACTTCTTTTCGATCCAAGCTGTTTAAAAATTGATTGAGCGGGCGAGCCAACTCAAAATCATTTATGGAATCGAAGCCACTATCGGCGCCAGCCTGCTCGAACATCCGTGTATTGTTATTGCGCAATGGGCCAATATGTAATTGCATTGCCCAATCGTGTTTTGCATATAGCTCACCCAAGAATTGCATCGTGAACGTTTTATGCTTTTCTTCTTCGACTTTGGAAATCTTTTCGCCCGATAACGCTTTTTCGAAAATACTTGCAGCTTCTTCAAAGTGAGTTTCTTGATATGGCAAATACTCAAAGCCGTGATCCGAAATGCGGCATCCGTGCTTGTGGAAATAGTCGACTCTTTCAGACAAAGCCTTCAAGAAATCTGCGTAGTTATGGATAGCCAGTTGAGCTGATGTTCCAAGTTCCTGAATGTATGAAGTGAATCCGTCAGCAGAAATGGCAAGGCCCTTGTCCGGGCGGAATGTCGGCAGCACTTTCGCTTCAACACTCGCATCTGCAGCAATTTGCATGTGATATTCCAAATTGTCAGCCGGGTCATCAGTGGTGCAAATGACTTTGACATTGCTGTCTTTTACTAACTTCCGAACGGAGAAAGCATCTGATTGAACGAGCTCATTGAGCTGCTCCCACATCGCTTCCCAGTTTTCTTCTTTGATCACTTCGTCGTAGTTGAAATACTTTTTCAGCTCCAGATGAGACCAGTGATACAACGGATTCCCCATCGTATGCGGCACCGTGCGGATCCATGCGTGAAACTTCTCTTTGTCGCTGGCATTTCCCGTAATGAATTGCTCGTCGATCCCAAATGCGCGCATCGCTCTCCATTTATAATGGTCGCCTTTTAGCCAGACATCGGTAATATTTTCAAAGCGATGGTCTTCCGCAATCTGTTGCGGACTCAAATGACAATGAAAATCGTATAAAGGAAGATCTTTTGCGTACTCATGATAGAGGATCTTCGCGCTCTTGCTATTCAGTAAAAAATCTTCATCCATAAATTTCATCAGGCCACTCCCAGTAAGGCAATTATTTTCAAAAAGTCTTTGTCTTGCTCCGTTACTCCAGTCAAGCGTCCAACTTCTTAAATTTCAACTTCGAAACACCCGTTTTTCTTCTCAATTTCGCTGCCGTTTACAGACACGGCACGCTTATCGTCCCCGTTCATGTAAAAACGGATTGTGTCGTAAGGCAAAGTGTACGTTCCTTTAACGTCAAAGCTCAACTCGATTTCCGAAGCACTCGATTCCATCGAGACCGTGATCACTGCATGATTTTGCTCGTAGTCTGCGGAAATGCCATCGTCCTCGTACAAACGATACGTCGAGCTGCCTTCTTCGCGATGCGGGAATAGCATAAAGCCACGCTCCACTTTATCTTTTGTCGCAAAGCTCGGCTCCGCGTCGTTGATCGGTACGATGCTTCCTGCTTTAATCAGCAACGGATTGTAGTCGAGCGGCGCCGGCACTGTTACATGCTGGCCGCCATCGTGCCATTCTGAAGTATGGAAATTGAACCAGCCGCCTTCACTCACCGGTAAATAGACCGCTCTTTCCGTTTGACCTTGTTCGACAACTGACGCTACCAAGATAGACTCGCCCAACATGAACTCATCGTTCTCTTCATACGTTTTGATATCTCCTCCGAAATCGTAGAAGGTTGGTCGGATAATCGGCTCGTAGTTTGCATGAGCATCATACAGTGCCGTGTACAAATAAGGCGTGATACGGTGCCTGAACTTCATCAATTCACGGATTGTACTTGTCGTTTCTTCATACATCCACGGGACATTGACGGTTTGGTCGTCGTTCCAGGAATGGATGGTGAAGCGCGGATGGAAGATGCCATTTTGTACCCAGCGCACCAGCAACTCCGGCTCCGGGGCAGGACCTGAAAATCCGCCGATGTCATGGCCGACATTATAAATACCCGACATGCTCAGCCCTAAGCCCATTTTGATATTGTATTTAAGCGATTTCCAATTCGTGTAATTATCGCCAGACCAAGTTTGGACATAACGCTGCATGCCTGGGCTGCCAGAACGGGAGATCAAATAAGGACGTAAATGAGGCGCGTATTCCTTTTGCGCTTCATAGGATGCTTTCATCATGAGCAGCGGCTGGACAGCACGCATCGTTTCAAATGGCAGCTCTTTGCCGAACCCATTGGAGACAGCTTCTGTCGACCAGACTTCGAATTCGTTATTATCATTCCATGTGGAGTCAATGCCGTACTCTAATAATTGCGAAGTGACATTTTCTTTCCACCATTGAATGGCTTTTACATTGGTGAAGTCAATATAGGCGCCAACTTCGTCCCAGAACTGAACCATTTCCACTTCACCTGAACGGTTGCGGATAAACACGCCTTGTTTTTCCAGTTCTTCGAATTGCGGATGGCTTTTCAATAGCGCCGGCTTGATGTTCGCGCATAACTGCACGCCTTTTTGATGATATTCATCGATAAAGCCTTTCGGATCTGGGAACTTCTCCCGATTCCAATTAAACACATAACGCTTGTCGCCGATGGAAGTATAGCCTGAAGACAATTGGAACGAATCGCAGATGATGTCGTCTTTTAATTGTTCTTGGGCATCAGGTGCATCCGTGTAGGTCATTGTCGATCCGGAATAGCCGAGGCTCCATTTCGGGGAAAAGATGGTTTTCCCTGTTAGCCAAGAATAGCGTTTCACAACGTCTTTCACTTGTGGCCCGGCAATTATGTAATAATCCAAGTCTCCAGCGAATGAATGATAGTAGCGGTACCATCCGTGGTAATTGTCCATTTCATTGCCCATATCGAACACGCTTTGCGCCATATTGTCATAGAAAATCCCAAAGGAAATATCCGATTGTTTATTACGCGTAATGTAAAACGGAATGTGTTTATACAATGGATCCGTGTGTTGTGCGTCGTATCCCATCGGATCGACGCTCAGCATGCGGTAGCGTTTGCCGTAACGGTCCATATCGCCGCTTTTTTCCCCTAAGCCGAAATACTGCTCATCGTGATTTCTTTGCAAGTAGTGGAATATGCCATTCCCGAGTGAACCGTCGAAATTATATGCTTGGGTTTTCCGGTCTGCTGCAATCTCGGTGAGTTTTCCATCGCTTCCTTTGAAAAACCATGTGACTTTAAAACCATCTAAGTCAATGGATAGTTTGACCATTTCTGTTTCAACGCTCGCTGTGTTCCCTTCTGTATGCGCCTTATAAGAAGGAAGTGAGAACGGCGACAAATCAAAACGGCTTCTGCCTTCAAATGGGACATCGTCCATTCCAGGAGCGACTAGCCATGTATTGTCGACTTCAAGCTGATCCCCGTTCATCATAAGTACCCGGATGATGTCCTGTTCCAACACCATTACTTGTGCGGTAACCGAAGGGTCTCCGAGATGGAATGTAAGAATATTGTCTTGTTCTGTTTGAAATTCAAATAAATACTGTTCTTTTAAAGACATGAGCCGTACACCCTTTCGTTGTGCATTGAAAAACCTTGTTTTTGTGATTGTTGCCTGTTCGGATTAATAACCGAGCAAATTCGGCAACCACATGCTGATTGCGGGAATATATGTAACCAATAGGAGTACCACGATAATCGCGGCGTAAAATGGAATGAGCGGTTTGATCACGTCTTCAATATCCAAATTCGCAATACTGGATCCGACAAACAAAGCGCTTCCTACAGGAGGCGTAATGTTCCCGATGCTCAAGTTCATGACCATCATGATGCCAAAATGGATTGGGTCCATATCGAAACCGACCACAATCGGCAAGAAAATTGGTGTAAATATAAGGACAGCCGGCGTGATATCCATAAATGTTCCAATGAATAACAAGAAAAGGTTTAAGATCAGCAATAAAATAATTGGATTTTCTGAAATGCCCAAGATCAATTCACTGATTGCTGACGGAATGCCCGTGAACGCCATGACCCACGACATGACCGCCGAAGCGGATACGAGAAGCATGATGACAGCGGTTATTTCCACCGATTCCATAATGATTCTTGGAAGATGCTTGAACTTAACTGCGCCATAAGCCAAAGACAGTATAAAGGTATACGCGACTGCCACGGCTGCTGCTTCTGTCGCAGTGAAAATCCCTGACAAAATTCCGCCAATTACAATGACAATTAACATCAAACTAGGAATCGCATCCAAGAATGTTTTAAAGGCTACCTGAAAGCTGACTTTTTCTGATGTTGGATAATTTCTTCTTTTCGCAATGATAAATGCCACGGCTATGCAAGCGAATGCCCATAGCAAGCCCGGTAAGTATCCTGCGACAAACAATGCCGCGACCGACGTTCCTCCACTGACAAGCGAATAGATGATTAAGGTTCCGCTTGGCGGAATAATCAAACCGATCGGTGCAGAGGAAATATTGACCGCTGCGGAAAACTTCGGATCGTATCCTTCTTTTTTCTGCAATGGCCCCATAACGCCGCCAATTGCGGTCCGCCGCTACAGAAGAACCCGACAAAGAACCGAACAAGGTGTTCCCGAGCACGTTCGTATGCGCCAATGCTCCTGGCGCACGCCCGACAAGCACTTTGGCAAAGTTGATCAAACGCTCGGCAACTCCGCCATTATTCATTAAGATCCCTGCCAAAATGAAGAACGGAACTGCCAATAAGGTGAAACTATCCAGCCCAGTAACAAGTTTTTGGCTGGCAGTAAAAATCGCCATATCCATAGGTAAACTAATCAATATTGCTGCCAATGAAGCAATGATGATACTGACCGATATCGGTACACTGATAATGAGCATTACTGCAAATACAATCGCTAGTACGATTCCTGCCTCCAACGCCATAACGTTCACTTCCTTATTCTAGAATCTCGTCTGATTCAAACTTGGTTTTTACGTTTTTCATTTTTTTATGATTGCGGAAATGTTCGATGATATGGATGACCGCGTAAAATAAAAACAAGACACCTGCAACGATTAAGCTTAAATACAAATACTGCGTCGGCATATTCAAAGCAGATGAAACCTGTCCGACTGAATTTTGATAAGCTTGCATGCCTCCGTAGAGCAAGATGATGAAAATAAACGCCAACACAATGAGTTCAACAAGCATGTCCACGTAAAACTTAAATTTTTCTGGTACTTTACGCGCTATGAACACCACGGCTAAATGCTTTTTTTGGCCGTATGCATAAGCAGAACCAAGCATCGTGAGCCAAATTAGGGAATAGCGAAGAAATTCTTCAGATACTGTACTAGGTGAATTTAAGACGAAACGTGTGAATACTTGCCAACAAGCCACTAGAACCATTGCCACCATCAAGGAGCATGTCAAAAATGCCGTGATTTTATCCACAATATCTCTCATTGGGATTCTCTCCATTCCTATATAAATTAAGGGCCCCACAAGTGCAAGGGTTTCTTGCCACAAGTTGAGCCCCTGTTATTCATTGTTTATTTGACATAGCTTTGGAAGTCTTCAAAGTAGCGTTTGCTGTCTTCACTTTCAGACTGGTATGTTTCATGAAGCGGGGATGCAGCATCAATAAACGGCTGTTTGTCGATTTCATAGAACGTTACGCCCATTTCTTCTGCATCTGTAATGGCTGTTTCGATGGCATCAGCCCATACTTGCTTGTGGCTTTCAGATGATTCCACTGCCGCCTCGGAAATGGCTTCCTGTTGCTCTTCTGACAATCCGTCCCACATGCTAGTGCTGACGATCAAGACATCCGGTACGTACTGATGCTCTGTATAGCTATATGCCTTAGCTACTTCACCGTGTTTATTGCTCGTCAAGCCCGTTTCGTTATTTTCCGCACCGTCAATGACTCCTTGCTGAAGTGAAGTGTATACTTCACCGAAAGACATTGGTGTTGGCGCTCCGCCCATCGCTTCGATCATCGCGATAGAGGTTGGGCTCTCTTGAACACGGATCTTCATGCCGTTCAGATCTTCTGGTGTCGCAATTTCTTTATCCGCGGTATAGATGCTGCGCTGCCCGCCTGTATACCAACCGGCTGCAAAGAATCCTTCATCCCGCGTGTTTTGGAAAATTTCCTGGACCGCTTCGCTATTGTCCATTACATCGAAATAATGTTCTTCACTTTGGAATACATAAGGAAGCGAGAAAATTGCGTAGTTGCTATCAAAAGATTCTAGCGCGCTGGCACTGACTTTCGCCATATCAAGCGTTCCTGATTTCACCAATTCAATGACACCGCGCTCATCACCCAATTGTCCGTTCGGGAACAATTCAATTTCCACACTGTCCCCTGAATTTTCTGCAGCCAACTCGGACAGCTCAACCAATGAGGTATGTACCGGGTGATCTTCGCCTTGGTTGTGAGCAAGCCGTAGGGAGACGGATTCCCCATCTCCTCCGCCTTCAGCGCTTCCCTGCGCACTGTTATCGTCTCCACAAGCTGCTAGCAATAAGAATGAACTTAGACCAATCGTTGCGAATGAAAATCCTTTTTTGAATTCCATATGAAATTCCTCCTTTTTTATAAAACGCTTTCAATTATCAAAATACACTGCAGTGAAACTCCGGGAACTGATCCATTTTCTTTATCGAACTAGTTGAAAATTCCGTGAACTCAAGTTATTGAGTAACAAACGAACAGTTCTCCCTTCTAAAACAAGCAATTGTCGTTCTAAAGGCAAACGCTTTCATTTTGTTGAAAAATATATAAATTTACATTAGACTTGAGACAACAACAAATAACAACGTTGTTATTACAAATTTCATCTTAAAGTAATATACCTAAATAATCAAGTATGTTTTTTGAAATTTCTTTTATCGCCGTTTTGAGTTGAGAAAACCACTCCATTATGGAGCGATACTTTTGGCATTGCTTCTGTTAGTATGCAATTGATATCATGTTTTTGAACCCATAAAAAATTTAAAACGCTTACATGGAGGGAGGGTTACTATGACCATCACAATAAAAGATTTGGCTCTTGTTGCCGGAGTCAGTTATTCAACGGTGTCAAAAGCATTAAATGACAGTTCACTTGTCAAACCCGAAACTAAAGATCGAATTATAAAGATCGCAAAAGAAATGGGATACGAACCGAATTATGCAGCTCAGCGCCTGGTTTCAAAAGAATCGAAAGTCATCGGCCTTATTTGGCCGACTTTAGAACGTGTAGCGCCATCTGTACTCGTGACAAAAATCAACGAAGAAATATCGAAAAGCTCGTACTCAATGATTCTGTCCGTCAACCCCCTTCAAACCTCTCTTGAAATGTTCAAGCGCTTCCAAGTAGACGGAGTGATTATCTTTAACGAATACCTGAATGATATGCCTGCGACTTCCCCTTTGCCCTGCCTGACTTATGGCGTCAAAAAAGATACCCCTTTCCCGGTAATCGATGTGAATTACCAAGGGGCTATGAATGATGCCGTGACGTATTTATACGAACTTGGCCATCGCGATATCGCCTTTATCGGTGATCTTACAACTGATGACGAGCGGCAAATAGAAAAAGCAGCCGGCTTTAAAAAAGCCATGAAAAATTTTGGGATCTACCAAGAAGACCATATACTCGATACGAAAGGCTTAGGCTGGTACGACGGCTATATGGCGACCGTCCGCCTCATCAATTCTCCGTACCGCCCCACAGCAATCATCAGTGCCAGTTACGATATTAGCGCTGGCCTCATCCGCGCTCTGAGGCAGGAAAACTATATGATTCCAAATGATATTTCCGTACTCAGCTACGACAATATTCCACAGATGGCGAATATGGAAATTCCGCTAACCAGTGTCGGTGCACCAGTAGAAGAAATCGCTCAAGCGATGGTCCAGACATTGACGCGTTACATCAAGGATCCGGATTCCGTTCCCGCTGTCCAAACTTTAACTCCAGTGATCACCGAAAGAAGTTCTTGTGCTGCGATTGGCACGCCAACAGAAAAATAAGCATGACAAAAAAGCGCCTTTTTTATTGTCCGTTTGCGTCAACAAGAAGCTCTATCGATCAATGTCGGTGTGAAACGTTCAACCACCGGTTTGTCCGATATTTTTTCACCTTTGATTTGCTCGAGCAGCAATTCAGCAGCACGATTAGCCATATCCACTTTCGGCTGCTCCACGACCGTAATCGGCGGTGTATAGAAGCTCGCAAAGGTGACTTCATCGACGCCAATGACTGCCACGTCTCCCGGAATCGAGAGATGATGATGTTTGATATATTTCAGCACTTCGGTCAGTACAATGTCGTTGCCAGCCACAATGGCTTCCGGCTTTGGCTCGAGCTGAAACAAACCATGCAGCGTCTCTTGAAGTAACTCAGCATCCGCCGTTTTGACGTATTCCGACTGCAATGGAATGCCGTGCTTTTCCAACGCCCTCTTGTAGCCATCGATGCGTTCAACGCGCGGGCTGATATTGCGGATGACTGAGGTAGTGATCATCGCAATTTTTGTGTAGTTGAGCGATGCGAGCTTATCGACAGCAAGTTCCGCAGCCCGCCGATTATCAAGCATCACCGTGTCGATGTCATACCCCTCCACTTGGCGGTCCATAAAGACAATCGGAAAATTCCTTTTTGTCATTTGTTCATACAAGTCCAAGTTTTCACCAGTCGGAAAAACGATTAACCCATCTACTTGTTTTGCCAGCAGCATTTCAATGTAATTGCGTTCTTTTTCCGGATCATCATCAGCATTGCAGATAATAGTGTGAAAACCTTTCTTGTTGAACTCGGTTTCCAGCGTCCTGATAATGTGCGTGGAAAAAGAATGGAGAATATTGGCGACGATCACTCCGACCGTATACGTGGTCTTTTGCGAAAGACTTCTCGCAACAATGTTCGGGTGATAGTTCAGTTCTTGAATCGCCAGCTCAATGCGCTCCCTGGTTTTCTCGCTCATGTATTCATAACGTTTGTTTAAATACTGCGAAACCGTACTTTTCGACGTGTTTGCATGCTTCGCCACATCGGCCATCGTTACATTTTTCATCATCACTCAAACTCCCGGATAAAACAGATTAGCGTTGTTCAGCCAAGGTAATGCGTTTTGTCTCGTACGCATCCCATAAGCCGAGTAAATACATAATGCCCAGTGCACGGTCATATAAACCATAGCCCGGACGGCACACTTCACCAAAAATATGGCGACCGTGATCAGGGCGCACATAGCCCGTGAAGTTTTGCTCATGCAATTCCTTCACAACCCCTTTGATATCGATCGAGCCATCTTGCGTGTAATGAGAGGTTTCGGTAAAGTCACCATTATCGTAAATTTTCACGTTGCGGATATGCGCAAACGGCGAACGGTGGGCATATTTCTTCGCGATCGCTACCATATCATTCGATTTGCTAGCGCCCATTGAACCGGTACACATCGTAAATGCATTCGATGGCGAATCGGAAATTTCGATGAGTTTTTCGTAGCTTGCTGCACCCGTAATGATGCGTGGCAAGCCAAAGATAGAGAACGGTGGATCGTCCGGATGGATAGCCATTTTGATGCCTGCTTGTTCAGCAACCGGCAAGATCTCTTTCAGAAAAACTTCTAAATTTGCCCATAGCTTCGCCTCGTCGATTTCTTTATAGGCATCGAACAATTCGGTGATGCGATCCAGTTTCTCGGGTTCCCAACCAGGTAAAGTCAAATCCGATGCTTCACTGACGGTGCGGATCAATTCTTTTGGATCCGCATCTTTTACTTTAGCATTCTCAAAGAACAACGCCGTCGAGCCGTCTTCCAGAGGATGGAACATTTCCGTTCGCGTCCAGTCGAAAATCGGCATGAAGTTATAGCAGATCACTTTAACGCCCGCTTCCGCTAGATTGCGGATCGACTCTTTATAGTTTTCAATGTACTGCGAGCTTTCGCTATTGCCAAGCTTAATAGATTCATGGACGTTAACGCTTTCCACAACATCCGCATGGAATCCGTGTGACTCAATATATGCAACTTCTTTCGCAATGTCTTCTTTTGACCAGACTTCTCCAGCCGGTATATCGTGAAGTGCCCAAACGATGCCTTTGACGCCTGGGATTTGTTTGATGTGTTCAAGTGTGACCGTATCATTGCCTTGGCCATACCAGCGAAATGTCATATTCATGAATTTTGCTCCTTTATTGTTCGATTTTTCCTGCGTATTTTCGGCTCAATTCCACGGCAGCAGAATACCCGCCCGCCGCATATGCTTTGTTCAAATCACTACCGATGCCGGCTGCGACGGCTCCTGCGGCTAACCAGTCCTGAATATTATCCAAGTTGATGCCGCCTGTCGGCATGATGCGCACGTGCGGCAGCGGTCCGTTGACGGATTTAATAAATGAAGGCGTGAAGTTATTTGCAGGGAAAAGTTTGATGACCTCGCATCCTGCTTCCAAAGCTTTGACCATCTCGCGGATTGTCATGCAGCCTGGCAAATAAGGAATCCCATAACGGTTACAGACTGGCGCAATGGTTTCGTCGAAATGTGGACTAACGATAAATTTCGCTCCAGACAGAATGGCATGGCGGGCAGTCTCTGCATCCAAAACGGATCCCGCGCCGAGCAAGACGTCTGTTCCGTGCAAGGCGTCAAATGCTTTTTGTACTTGCGGCGTTGTATAAGTTAATTCGATGGCACGGATGCCGCCTTCCACCGCGGCTTTTGAGAGTTCGATCGCTTCTTCCGCACTGTTGCCACGGATGACCGCAACCACTTTCGTATCGGTAATGCTTGCTAAAATTTCATGTTTTAACATGATAGTTTCTCCCCTTTAACGTTCGACTAATTTTTCTTTACGTACCAACGCCAGCACTTCCTGCAAATACGGCAGCCCCTCGTTATCTCCAGACACTGTCGTCACTAAAGCGCCGACGCCATTGGCAAACTCGAGCGCATCTTCCGGGACATATCCGTTAAGCACTGCGTAAATATAACCCGCATCAAAGCCGTCCCCAGCCCCTACTGTGTCCACTACGTTCACATTGAACGCCTCTTTCATATGCCACGTACCTTCTTGATAGACTCTAGAGCCGTTTCCGCCGTCTTTGATGACCAGTTGGCTAATAGCGTATTGTTGTGCGAAGCCTTCCAATGCTTGATCTGTTGCCGTACCATTCAACATTTCAATCTCATCCAAACCTGTCAATAAGATATCGACTGAAGGCAGGATTTGCTGATACGCTGCTTGCGCCTCCTCTAAGGTCCATAACTTCAAACGGATGTTCGGATCGAACGACACACGGATATTTTGCTCACCCGCAATTTTTAATACTTGTTTAACGATCGCCAAGTTTTTCGGGTCGATTGCCAAGAACACGCCCGTCAAATGCACAAGATCCACACCTTCGAACATCTCTTTCGTGATATCTTCCGCTTCCATCGTCAGTATTGGCGATTGATAGCGGTAATAGAAGGTTTTTCCTGAACCGTCTTCACGGATTTCCTTAAAATTCAAAGAGGTCGGATAACCTTCGACAAATTGCACATCGGACATATCGATGCCTTCTCCTCGAGCAAAGTTATAGATGACACGGCCAAATTCATCCCCGCCGAGACGGCTGACCCACTTTGTCCCCATGCCCAGACGTGCGCTGCCGATTGCAAAATTCAACTCTGCACCGCCGACTTTTCGCGTAAATGCTGGCACATAGCGAAGCGGCCCTGTTTCCGATGGGTTAAATGTAATCAATGCATCTCCCAATGTTAAAATCTTATGCGTTTCTGCCATAATCAGTACCTCTCCCAACCTATATTTCATCGTTTAATAAACCGGTTTAGTAAAAGTATAGTTGATGGCGTTTTCAAAATCAACTTCGATTACGTATTATTCTGAAAATGGAATGATGGCTTTTCTGCTATAAAAAAGGCTGCTCACCTTTTCAGATGGGCAGCTCTTATCGTTAATTTCAAAAGGAACTCAATTCTAAAACAAACTTCTCCTCTTTAACGCGGCACATACGCATAAGCCTGATCGTCTTCCGTCACTTCAACCAACACTTCAGAAGGAACCTGCTGCTCTTTAGCCCGGTGCTCATTGATCTTCACAGGCGCCAGTTCTTTCAAGCTCTCCATATTACGATACTTCAATGCTTTCAGGCCGAAGTTGATCTTCACTTGATAATTTTCTTCGATGCTTTTCACTTTCTCTTCGATGCTTTGTATCAATGCATGATTCTCCGCCACGATCTCCGCCAAAGTCTGCGATTTCGCATCGGCTTCTTCGTAATTCCGAATGGTCCGCAGATATGGCTCGTAGCATTCCTGGATAAATTGTACATTGAGCAGCAATAATTCCTGTTTGGCGTTGAAGCGCCCGATGAGTTGCTCGTACTCTTTTTTCACCGGGGCTTCTCCCCATTTGCGCAGCGTTTCGTGCTCTTTCAAGTTCTCGACGCTCGCGACGATTGCTTTCAAGTCTTTCGTCAGCACTTTCAAATCCTGCAGCGTCGCGGTGTAAAAGCCTTCGATTTCCGCGTCTTCCACGCCGCCGAGTGTGATGCCGTTTCGCCGGAAGCGTTCGATGACTTCCTTGAAATAGCCAAAGCGCGCGTCGATCTTCCCGGCGAAATCGTGTTCCCGGTGTTGAATGAGCGTCTCGAGTTTCTTTTCCATGCTCTTCAAGGAACTTTGGATTTCCATTAATTGCTGCTGGCCGACCACCGTCGTCAACAAGTTCATGCTCGCATGGGCCAGGAGCCCAGGGTTCACCCGTTTCACCAACACCGCCTGCTCGTATATCCCTTTCACGCCGTCTTTTTTCACGGCCGGCATATAGCCCTTGCCGTTGACCCGCTCAATCAGCGTCATGCTCTTATCCTTCAAGCCCTTCACCACTTCCGGGCTGAACTCGATGCGAAACGTCCGGCTTTGGTGGAAAATCATCGCTCCGTCTTTCAGCGTCTCAGCAATCACCGGAATCATGTTCGCTGGAATCTCGATCCGCTTATAGCCGCTCTTGACGAGTTCCGCGTCTTCCAGTTCCGTCACGACCGGGTTCAAATGGCTGTCGTCGTCTTTTGGCTCAGGTTCCTCCACTTCGATTTCTTCTTCCACACTTTCATTTGGTGTTTCTTCTATTTGAACAGGCGCGTCTTTATTCTTTTTCAAGTAAACGAAGACGCCCACCAATATCACTGCAATGGCCGCAATCAAGAGATACATATATTCCATTAACTACACCCCATTTCTTTGGTCGTTCATAGTTTACTAAAGAACTATCGATTAATAAAATACTTAAGCCGTATCCAACAAGCGTTGAGCTTGCCAAATACGGCCTTTTTTTGTGCCCTTGTTGCCAAGGGCTTGATTTCGTTTATGCGTTTTCTTCTTTCGTTGACTCCTCCGGAATGATCAGGTTCAATGCGATTGCCATAAAGCAGGCAATCGTGATGCCCGATCCGCCGAACAATAACTTGATGACTTCCGGAAACCCATTCATCGCATCAGGTACTTGGCTTAAGCCGAGCCCAAATACTAAAGACAATCCGATGATGATCTTGGCTCTTTCATTTAATGGCTCTGAAGTCAATATGGAGATGCCGGTTAAGGTAATCTGGGAAAAGATAGTGACCGTGGCCCCGCCAATGACGGCCGGCGGCATGGTGGAAATCAGTGCGCCCATCTTAGGAATCAGCCCGGCCAGGATTAAAAACCCGGCGCCGACAGCTACGACATATCGACTCATTACTTTGGTAAATGCAATCATCCCTACGTTTTGGCTAAATGATGTATTCGGCAGCGAGTTAAAGATCGCTCCCAAAGAGGACGTGAAACCATTCGCGATTACGGAGCCGGAAAGCTCTTTTTCTGTAGGTTCTCTGTCGGCTCCCCCGTTAGTCATGGCGGTAACATCCCCTACGGTCTCAACCGATGTCACGATAAACATGATCATCATAGGGAGGATTGCGCCCCAGTAAAATTCCATCGGAAAATAAAACGGTTGTGGAAGGGAAAACCAACTGGCTTCTCTCATGGCAGTAAATTCGACCATCCCCAGTGGCAGAGCCACTATGTATCCAATAATAATGCCGATTAAAATGGAGGATGTTTTCGCCATTCCCTTCGCATATCTATTCAGGAAGAGCACAATGGCCAATACCAATAAAGCCACCAACCAGTTTTTAGCTGACCCGAAATTTTCAGAACCACTGCCGCCAGCCATCGAGACAATCCCTGTAGGCAACAGGGATAAACCGATCGTCAAAACGACCGTACCGGTGACGATCTTCGGAAAGAATCTCCGTACTTTCCTAATGAAAAACCCTAAAGCTCCTCCAAATAATCCGCCAATCAGGCTGGCACCCAATAATCCGCCTATGCCGTAGGAACTGGCGATAACAAGATTGGTCGGCAGAAACCCAAAGCTCGTCCCCATCACGACCGGGAGCCGTGCCCCGACTAGCCATATTGGGTAACATTGGATAATCGTCGCAATTCCAGCCATGACCATGGCACTTTGAATCAAGATCGTTAAATCAGCTCCTGTGATGCCGACCGCCCCCGCGATGATGATCGGAACGGCCACATTTCCTAAAAACATCGCGAAAATATGCTGCAGTCCTAACGGGATGGCTTCTTTTAACGGCGGTACGCCATCTACATCGTATTTATTGGTATTCCTAGCCTTCGTGTCAGCTCCAACTATTTCCTTCATAAAACGCCTCTTTTCACTTTTATTTAGCTATTATTCAATCCATCGTGTCATCTTCGGTATACAGGACTCTGCACTCCATGCGGACGCTTTCCGCGGACGAAGCGCTGAGACCGAGGAGGCTTGGGCGCGGGCCCGCTGAAAGCGCAGCTGTTTTGCGGAATATCGACAATGAAAGATTATAAGTCAGTCAATATATTTGTATGTCATTCAATCTCCAATATTTTCTTCACTGCATAATCTGCGCCTCGTTCTCTTGAGAAGTTTCGCCAATACCGTAAATTGTCTTTAGAACTCTCTTCTAGCTCAGCCAATGCCTTCGCCAATTCCACTTGGCTGAAATTATTCGGGTCCAGCACTCTTCCTAAATTATTCTTTTCAATATCATACGCGATATTGAACTGATCGCTGGAAAATGGCAGGATGACCATCTTTTTCCCGTGGTACATCGCTTCTGTCAAGGTATTGCATCCCCCGTGAAAGATAACGGTGTCAACATACTGCATCAGCGCGACTTGAGGGATAAAACCTTCGATGATTGTGTTGGGCGAACTGTATTTTTTAAGTTCCTCCGCATGGCTTCCTGCCGAAACGATCAACAGCGCATCCGGATGGCTTTCTCTGGCCGACAAGATGAGTTTTTCCAGTACATCTTTTCGATTCGATAAAAACGTCCCCAAACTGATCATGATTTTCTGTTCGTTTGTCTCTATTTTTTCCATCCATTCTTCATCTAAGGCAACCGCTTCAAATGAATTTCCTATAAACAGCTCTTTTGGGTTTTCATCATGTTTTTCAATATTGTTGAAATCAAAATAATTGTAGATGACCGCAATTTCAGAAACTAAGCTAAACGCATTGCTGATTTTTTTAATCGATTTATTTTCAGTGATAATCGTGTTGAAAACTTCCGTAAACTCTTGTTGTGTTTGGGTGGATACCTGCTTTAACATCTTCAAGTCTTCTTCTTCGACCGTTATCGCCTCAGGCCAGCTTTTGGGTACGTTAAAATACCGTCCGTCTCTTGGAATGGTATTGGGATGAGGCGGACAGAAAGTCACAAAAGGCAGTCCCAGGAAATACAAGCTCAGCGTAACCGAGTACGACAGGATATCCACCACATACAGGTCAACATCCATGGAATCATCGATGGCCTTTATATTGTCGATCAGCTCTTGCGGATTATACAGCATATCCGCTTTTCGATGGCGGGACTGTGTGATCAGTGTTTCCACTGCCCCTTTTTTGGTCGACTCAAAAAATTCTTCTAACCTCATTCTCTCCGCATCCGGTTGTATCGCGTGTTCACCTTTCCCAATATTTTTATTCGAATTTATATCTATTTCATAAAAATTCAAATTCTCCTTCAAGATTTTTTCCTTAAATTCGATGCTGCAGCCAAATGTCACGTCTGCCCCATGGTCTTGAAAGCTTTTGGCCAACACGAGCAAGGGGTTAAAATGCGAATAAAAAGGCGGGCTGATAAAGAATATTTTCTTATATTTCATTTTCATTTTCTCCTTCTAAAGACGAATAAAATGACACAAACTCCTTTGAAATGTTTTGAATCGAAAAGTTTTCATCTATCGTTTTTTGTCCTGCAACTTGAATTTTCTTTACTGCCTCTTTATCGATTTGGGGATCATACAGATGTTTTTCCGTTTCTCTGGCGATCGTCTCCCAATTGCTGGTGTCGATCAAAAATCCATTTTCGCCACTCTTCATGTAACTTTTCACTCCGCCTTTGATCGGCCCCAAAGTTAGGAATCCGATTGACATCGCTTCTAAAATAGCGATACCAAACTCCTCTTTTGCACTCGAGCATAGGTAGATATGGGGGTAGTCAAAGTCTTTTTTAATGATATTCCGTTCGAGCGATCTGATATCCACATTCGACATGGCCCCTTTATGGATGAACCGGTCTTTGAACTCGGGATGCTGTTGCAAGAAATCCTCAAAGAAATCAATCACCATTTTTTCTTCTGCGCTCGGCCGCTCCAAATCTCCGCCGATAATGAGAAGATTATGGGTGTCAGAAAGCTTGGAGTTTGCCCACGCTTTTAACAGCTCCATCTGCCCTTTTAACACAGCCAATCTACCGACGTTTAAGATGACGGGTTTTTCAAAGAAAGCTTTGTTTGTTTCGCTCCATTCTGTAAGCGCAGTTGAATGGGGAGCGATGTCTTTTACATTAATTGCTTGGCCTGTCTGTATACCTTCACCGATCATTTTTATTTTTCTGTTTACATCCTCATCCTTAAATTGAGGGAAATAGACCGCAAGTTCTGTTTTCACGTCTCCATTCCCGATGCCAACGATGCCATCGCTCGTGTGGATTAATTCATCACCTATCTTGATCTTGTTCAGTTTTTCAATCAGCTCATTAAAATTAAATTCCTTTAACTGCCCCGATCCCTCAAACATGTTTCGGTGCGGGTCTGGCGTTAGGGTAAAGACCAGTTTGCTGTTTAAATCCTTGCTCAGATGGGCAACCGCTTTAGATGCGTTGTCTAAAAACCGGATATGGAAGACATCGGGCTTTATGTCAGACCGTTTCAAAAAATGGGCAATCTGCCTTTTGATGAATAACTCTCGTTTAATGAACTTGTCTGATCGAGACTGATCTAAATAGATGGGCAATCTGATAAAGACATGTTTATCGCCATGGAAGCTGATAAAAGGCTTATTGGATTCTTGCGTGATCGTGATCGTAAACACATGAGCGATGCGATCGTCTTTCGATACCTCTTCACCCAAAGATTTTAATAATACGGCTAAGCCTCCATTATTCCCTTTCCCGCTATCTTCAAAATCCCCATAAAACATCGACTGTAAAACGGAAACGCCTTGTTTGTCGAAATTAAAATCTGTCTTGAGAAAGTCTACATAACTATCAAAAAACACTTCATTTTTCTCGTTTCTGATATGCTTCTGCACGAAGGATTGGTCAGCCATTTCCGTTGGACCCAATTTCATTAATAAATTGAGGGCTTGGATTTTTATGCCATCCGGGTAATCGAGCTCCAATAATTCGTATATAAGGTCTTTAAATCCCTGCCGCTCAAAACGGTCCAGATAGTCCAGCAACAGAGAAACGATCTCCCAATCCTGTTTGTAGCGCTCAAGCATAAATGAGATATCCTCATTGCTTAACATGTCGATACCACATTCAATACAGAGATCCAAAACATGATAGAGCTTTTGACTATCGTATTGCTGGTTTACCAATAGCTCTTTGATCTTTGCTTCTAGTAATTGCTTGCTTTCGTCATTAAATAAGCGTAAAACCGCATCTACGATAAATCGGTCTGTCGTTGGGTGCTCTCCCAAAAACGACAATAATTCATCTATTTCCTTTTCACCTAATTGCTTGTCCAGCTCCAGTTGCTTGATTGCTCGAATTTGCTTGACCACTCTGGATTCATCGGAGTTTAGCGCCGTGCTGTTATTTATGTACTCATCCAAAAATTGAAAAGGGTAACTATAATTGCCGTTGTTACCATAAACACGATTTCTAAACTCAACAAACTCATTCATTTTTCATCCTCCGATGCTTTCAGTAGATTATTTTCTTCCTATTCTATACCACAGGTAGTGCTACTATATGCGCATACGCTTGCTCATTCTTTTGAATAAAGCGAAAGGTGCCAATTAATGCCAAAACTCTTGAAGCAATTAGGGGCAAATATACTCCATTCCCTATACATCATTTTTTGTGCTGTATGGCTAATGGAACATGTGAAGATAAAAGACACAATATCCACTCTCTCCTTGAGGCGCTTGCGGAGTGTGGGACAATAAAAAAACACCTGCCGAAGTGATTCAGCAAGTGTAGCAATCCAGTTAGTAAAATGTGTTTTGAGCGAGTCCCTTACTTTTAACCATCCCCATGCTCATTATACTTATTGAAAATATAAAAGCTACGTACTATAATTCTCAAATTCATTGGGTAAAGCACCATCTTTAAGTAACTCTCATAA
Source organism: Planococcus sp. A6 (assembly GCF_028823615.1). Classification (GTDB taxonomy): domain Bacteria; phylum Bacillota; class Bacilli; order Bacillales_A; family Planococcaceae; genus Planococcus. Next base: position 32,437 of record NZ_JAPEHT010000001.1, on the reverse strand, counting down.
ATATACTAAAGTGAATTCAAAATTTATTTCAATTTACTTTGCAAGTAATATTAGTGCTTTTTAAAGTTTTATAGAATAGTAAAATGATTAAATTACACAATAACTTCGTTTAATAAATCCCTCATATAATCGCTAATTCCTTGGAAATCCAAATTGTTTCTTAAAGCCATTAAGTTTTTCAAGTCTTCATCAGTTAAAACTATGACCACCCCTTTGCCACTATTCAAAATATCTTTGCATTGAGAAATGCTTTTTTTTCTGCAAGTTACAGATCTACAAATTAATAGTCCAAATTCTCCATACCAGTTATTAAATCTTCCTGTTAGTTGATCAAATTCTGGATTCTGAAGACTTTCATTGTAATTCTTACATTCAATCAAGATTTTGGCACATTTAATATCATATTGGTTTTTCAAATCAAAAAAGAAGCCTTCCTTCCCTGCATTGTCGAAAGTTATATCTATCCTTTTTCTTCCAGAATTAATTGGTGTCTCTTTTCTACCTCTTCTCAATTCTTTTTCAAAAATAATTTTCAAATATTCGAATACCGTATTATGGTAATCATGCGCTTGCTCTTTACCTGGTAAAATCATTGAGATATTTTTAATTTCGGGGTCTACACTTAGATTATTATCCATATCTTCTTGTTTTGACTGATTTCCCATTTCTTTTTTCACTTTTCCAGTTAAATTAGAAGTTGGGTTCTCACCATTTTTACCAATTACATTTATTTTTTCTTCGATATCTAGTGTAGTGAGCAGACTTTTTGCAAGTTCGAAAGATAATTTAGGTGGAAATGAAGCGACTATTTGATTCATTTTAGAATGTCTAGAACCAACAAATTCAAAATCCTTAGGAAAAGATTGGATTGCAGCTGCTTCTTCTAATGTCAAAGGTGAAAAACCAACCTTTTCATTTCCAATAACATATCTTGAAGTCCCTAAAAGCGGAGGAGAAATGGATTCCAATATAACTTTTTTATATCTGTTTTTTGGTCCTTGCGAAGGCGGATTCAGCAATGACGATTTATAATCTTTATCATCGAATCTGTAATCCCATACAACATCTTTGACAAGAACATTTTCCATTTTTCGACCTGGAAAAGTGTATTCTTTTCCTATGTCATTCCTGATTCCTACAATGATCAACTTTTCTTTATTTTGTGCAATTCCAAAGTCTTTAGTATTTATAACTTCGTGAGTAATTTGATAGTTGCTTTCTGAAAACACTTTTAGTAATTCTTGAAAAAAAGAACCCTTTTTAAAATTCACTAGTCCTTTAAAGCTTTCTAAAACAAACGCACGTGGTTTTTTTATCTTTAATAATTTTAATACAGAATTAATACCTGAGAAATCTTGAACTTCATTTAGTCTTGTTGTAAATGGTGGTACAGGGAATTTCCCTATAACAACATCCGCATAAGGAATATCCCTATAATCTATGTCGATTAAATCCTTATTCAAAAACTTTGTATTTGAGAATTTTTCATAAGTGTCAGAGTAAGCTTTATTTATTTCTATACCTAACAAAATTTCATACCCAGCTTGTTTAAATCCATAATCCATTCCACCTGCTCCACAATAAAGGGAAATTGCAGTTGGGTTTTGCTTTTCGCCTTGCATAGTTATCCTCTCTCTTCCAATTTTAAATATTAACTCCTACTTTTTAGCAGACTAAATAATTTTTTATGACGCCATAGAAAAAAACAAAAAGTTTCTGAAAAACCGAAAAATTATAAGTGGAACTTTGAAAAGTAAACTATCAATCATTAACTCTTGCCACAGGAGACATTTTTTGTAGAGCATCGCATATATGGCAATAAGGATGGAGGAACGGTCTACCTATGATGTATCTTGCAATCGAATTTTTTAGAGAAATTGATTCAATTCTGAGAACTTCAGTTATTCAGCCAAGTTGCCAATCACTTATGAACAGCGGTGATCTCTTCCATCAATCCAACCCAGTTGTCTCTCGTGAAATCATACAACTCCAGCTCCGTTTTTCTCAACACCATATGGACGCTGTCGAATTTCTCGTCCGACCGGAAGCGCCACCAACTTTTCGCAGTCGAGGTCTTGGTACCCGGTTCGTAGTATGTCAAGGTGATGTCCGGATCGACGATGTCCTCCACCCGGTCGATATCCAATAGGTTATGCGGGAAATCGATATACAGGCCGAGAGCCGCTTTATGGGGCGTGATGGATCCGATTTTATATTCCGAGTGCGCGTCCCGCTTCTCAATCGTGTCACTCCAAGGAACCGGCTTATCGCTCAAGATCAATATCCGCCCGTCCTCACTCGTTTCCACGCGGCAATTCGGCAAGCTATTAAAGACATCAGTCATCTCGTTCATTTTCTGTTCGACCATTTTGTTCATTAGGCTGTCTCATTCCTTTCAATTCATCTATCGTTTATGAATGTTGCACTTCCGATTAGACAAGGCAACTCCGTTGTTGCTGTTGTTGCTGCTGTTTCACTCTCTGTTATTCTATCACGCAGTTCTGCTAGCTCTGTAGTTAAAGTTTATTTCTAGCCTTCCCATAAAATGGACCTCTTTTAGGGATTTTGAAAATTGGTTAAAGGGTATGTTCATAGAAAGAATCAAACGGTTTTGTTTAAAATACATACAATCGGAAGGACGTGATGACCCGGTGGCTTATTTATTGTTATTGGTCGGCTTCGCCCTGTTGATCAAAGGCGCCGATTTCTTTGTAGAAGGAGCTTCAAAAATAGCGCAAAGCTTGAGGGTTTCGCCGTTATTGATCGGCTTGACGGTTGTCGCTTTCGGTACCAGCGCACCGGAAGCTTCCGTCAGTTTTATTGCCGCCTTCGAAGGGAGCAGTGAAGTCGCGATCGGGAACGTCGTCGGCAGCAATATCTTCAATATCACGTTCATCTTAGGGGCTACTGCGCTCGTTTTCCCGTTGCTCGTCCAAAGCGACACCATTCGTAAAGAGATTCCGTTCGCCTTGCTCAGTGCCGTGGCGTTGCTCGTCTTGATCAGCGACCAGCAGCTCCAATCTTTGGACAGCAACTTCATCACCAGAACAGAAGGCATCGTGCTGTTGTTGTTCTTTGCCATCTTTCTCTATTATATCTTCGAAGTGGCACGGAAAGACCGCCGGAATAACGAGGAGACTCACGCTGACGCCGCGAACAAACACTGGGTAAAGAATTCGCTGTTAACCGTCGGCGGGCTTGCCGGCATCATCTTCGGCGGGAGCCTCGTCGTCGATAACAGCGTCCAGATCGCCCTTTCACTTGGAATGAGTGAAACCCTGGTCGGCTTGACGATTGTAGCGGTCGGCACGTCCCTTCCCGAACTGGTCACTTCGATAACGGCCGCTTTGAAAAAACAAGTCGACATCGCGTTAGGCAATATTATCGGCAGCAATATCTTCAACATCTTCTTTGTGTTGGGCACTTCAGCCGTGATTCACCCGTTAACCGTAGACTCGAAAATCTTCACGGACATCTTTCTGATGATCGTCGTGACCATTCTTTTGATGATTCTCTCAAGAACCAAGTACACGGTTTCGAGGATTGAAGGTGGGCTCTTGGCCGCCATCTACATCGTTTATTTAATTTTTATCATCTTGCGGAATTAACCGCGTTAACTAAACAGGAGCAGCGCCTAAAAACTAGGTGCTGCTCCTGTTTGGTTGGCTCGCTCAATATACGTTACGGTTCCATCTCCAACAGTTCGATCAAGCGAATCACGTCTTCGTCTTCCCCCGCATTAATGGCCACCAATTCCGTATTGTCAATCAAATTGTTATAGAACGCCTCGCCTGCCGGGTATTCTCCATCCCAGCGAAGCGGGACGTTGTAGACATTCACCGTGCCGTCGCCATTGCCGCTATAAGTGACGACGCCATCGACCAAGCGCGATCCGGCTAGCTGAATAACATCTTCCGGATAGGTGGCACTGGTTTCGTCGTCCGGGTTAAGCGGTGTTCCAGCCGGGATCTGTTTGACGTATAAGCCATCGATGTCCTGGTTAGGCCCTAGCTGCAGCCACACCCTAGCATATTCGATTTGTTCACTTGAATACGAAGACAAGGCATTTTCTTCCGATTCGGCAACAGTTTCTTCGGAGCCTGCAGTTTGATCCTCTTCAGCCTCTTGCCCAGTGCTGGCAGTGCTTTCTTCTGTTTCACTGCCAGTGTCCTGAGCTTGATCACTCGCTGGATTTTCTTCCGGACTTTCGTTTGCATCGTCCCCGCACCCAGCGAGCAATACAATTGCACTGCCTGCAAAAATGATCTTGCTGAAAACCTTCATTTCATCCACGCTCCTTCTGTTTGTTCCTTCTGTTTGTCCCTGTGCACCACACAATTTATACACAATTTATAAAGCTGCATAAAAAGAAAAATCGGCATTAAACGTATAATGTTAACAGCCATATTCGTGTATATGCTATAAATTGTAGCGTATTGTCAGAATCGTTTCGAATTGTTTCGTGCACAGGGACATTTTCTCACCCGATTATCAAAAGCATCATTAGGGTACATGTAAGTAGAATCTATCAGAACTAGGAGCTGAGCTTGTGGAATTCAATACAATGACAGGAAAAACGGCTATTATCACAGGGGCCAATAGCGGACTCGGACTGGAAACAGCTAAAACCTTCGTCCGCTTAGGCGCACGGGTCATCTTGGCGGTCCGTGATCTCGACAAAGGGAAAGCAGCTGAACAAGAAATTAGAGAAGAATCTCCCAAGGCACCTATTGAGGTCATGCAACTCGACTTGTCCGATTTGGCTAGCGTACGGAATTTTGCAGAAACCTTCATCAGCCGCTTCGAGTCCCTCGATTTGCTGGTCAATAACGCCGGCGTGATGACGCCGCCTTATGCGAAGACGAAAGACGGCTTTGAGCTGCAGTTCGGCAGCAACCATCTTGGGCATTTCGCCTTGACGGGCCTGCTCCTGCCGTTGCTTCTCAACACCGAGAATTCGCGGGTGGTGACACTCAGCAGTCTGGCACACCGCAATTCCACCATTGACTTTGATAACCTGGACGGCTCAAAGGGCTATAAAGCGATGAAGTTTTACGGCCAAAGCAAATTGGCAAATTTAATGTTTGCCACTGAACTCGATAAGCGACTCAAGCAACATGGCTTATCGACACTGAGCCTCGCTTGCCATCCCGGGATTTCTTCGACCAATCTGTTTAAAATCGGTGGGCGCGAAATGCCGCGCATTTTCAAAGGGCTCATGAACCGCTATTTGCAGCCTGCCGCAATGGGGGCACTTCCAACCGTTTATGCCGCTACGGCATCTGGCATCACAGGCGGCGAATACATCGGGCCGGATGGCAAAGGCCAACGGAGAGGCTACCCGACTTTAGAAAAACCGGATCCGGCAGTGAATGATGAAGCCACCCGCCAGAAACTGTGGGACGTATCAGAACACCTGACCGGCGTCACGTTTGATTTCAATCAATGACATCTTTGAAATGAACCTATTCAAGACCATAAAATGAAGCGTATGCGGTCTCCTTCCGAGGGAAACCGCATACGCTTTTCTGGCATTTCGTTTATTGCACGCGCCGATGCTTGAAACCCTTCAATTAAGGATATAGTAGCTATACAAGGTTTTTTGTTCGGTATCACGTGCTTTCAATTTTTCTTATACCTGATTATTCAGCTTCACACGATACTTGAAACAAAATCCATCAACAGGCGTGATACTCATTAGGAGGTCTATATCATGAACCCACAAATCTTAATCGTCGGAGCGGGCCCCACCGGCTTGGCTCTGGCCTATAGCCTGGCGCGTCAAGGCGTGCCGTTTCGCATCATCGACCGTAACTCTGGAACCGGCACCGCCTCACGTGCGCTTGCAGTACATGCGCGCATATTGGAGCATTACGAGCAATTCGGCCTCGCCGACCGCAACATCAAGCGCGGGCATCCGATTTTATCGCTCGATGTCAGCGACGGCAAAAAAGTACGAGCCCAAGTAAAATTCCATGAGCTCGGCAAAGGGCAGAGCCCGTTTCCGTTTATCCTGAGTTTGCCGCAAGACGATCACGAAGAAATATTAGTCGATGAATTAGGCAAGATCGGCGTCGAAGTGGAATGGAACACCGAGTTGATTTCGTTTGAAGACACAGGAAATGGCGTGAACGCCGTCATGCAACAACTTGGAGAGCCTGTCGAAATGGCCGAATTCGCCTATTTATGCGGATGCGACGGCGCCGGCAGCATGGTCCGAAAAGGACTCGATCTCGACTTCCCCGGCGGCACGTACAAGCAATTGTTCTTTGTTGCCGATATCGAAACCGCTAAGCCGGTCGACGACATGGAAAAGATGGATATGTACATGGACAATGACGGCTTCATGCTCTATATGAATGTCCGAAACGCCCATACGAAACGCATACTCGGCATCGTGCCAGAAGAATTCAACGAACGCACCGATGTCGAGTACAGCGAAATCACCAATTACGTTGAAAATAAAATCGATGTGAAGGCGTCCAAGGTCAATTGGTTTTCAACCTACCGCGTCCACAACCGCGTCAGCGAAAAATTCACCAAAGGGCGTATCTTCATCCTGGGCGACGCCGGCCACTTGCACAGCCCGACCGGCGGGCAAGGCATGAACACCGGTATCGGGGACGCCATCAATCTCGGTTGGAAACTAGCAGCCGTCGTTCAAGGGAAAGCCGCTCCTATGATACTCAGCACATACGAACAAGAACGCATCGCCTTTGCGCGGCGGCTGATCGCGACGACCGACAAAGCATTCCAGACAATCGTCAATCAAAAACTGCCGGGGACTTTGCTTCGGGAGTATGCCGTCCCTTACGTCTTGCCGTCCGTATTCCAATTTTCGTTCGCCTCAAAAAATGCGTTCAAGATTTTGTCCCAAATCCACATTAATTACCGCAACAGTCTCTTAAGTAAAGGTAAAGCCGGCAAAATCTTCGCCGGCATGCGCTTGCCGTGGATTGAAACCGCAAACGGCGATAACTTCGCGCCGCTGCGCTCTGTTGATTGGCAAATCCATATTTACGGCAAAGCGACTCCTGAACTCATCGATTTCGCCCGCTCGCAGTCGCTTGAACTCCATGAGTTTCCTTGGGAAGCTAAAATGAAAGACGCAGGATTCAAGCAAGACGCACTGTACCTGATCCGGCCGGATGGCCACGTGGCGCTTGCGACTGACAAGCAATGGCTGCGTGTGTTGAAGATGTATTTGGAGTCTTTTGGTATTGTCGCTTTTGGAGCAAAATAAGATTGAAACAGCAATGAAAATACACAAAATAAGCCGCACCCATTAACCATCAAGGTTTCTGGATACGGCTTATTTTGCATACAATTGCAGTCCATGCACTGAATCGATTTTGACACAGGGCGATGATTTATGTGAATCAAGCATTTAGTTTGAAGCGCTTTGCCTTGCCATACATGCTTTTTCTGGCTGATATGTCCTTCAATTCGGCAATAATGACCTTCGGGCTGGAAGGGCCCAGTATGGTCGATATATAACTAACTTTAAATGTATAAGTAGCTTTTAACCGGAAGTTTCGATATTCGGGCGACCCTTCCGTAGTCGTCCAGTAAAAAACATTGCCGTCTGTATCTATTAAAGAGACTACCCGATGTTCGTCGTTTGTAAAGCATGACAAAAACTCAAGATCCCTCGTATATTCCATACCTTTTTCAAATCCGTTCACTTCTTTGATCGCTAGCACCATCGAAATCCACCTCATCCCATAGTGATATGCTTTTAATATACCGGAACAAACGTTTGATTACTAGTAAAAAGCTCAAAAAAATAGAATATTTAGTTAAAAAATGATAAAAGAATAAATGAAACTAGTTCGCACCCTTTATACCATATTAAACAAGCTCTTGCGCAAGCCATTTGAAAAGCGCATACTTAAGAGTCGAAAAAATGATTAGGAGTACGATACATATGGAAAACCAGGCAACAACACTCAAACAGATCACCCCTCAATACGATCCATGGGAAGCGTATATGGATATCGAAGACCATGGGAAACTGACATTATCCAGCATCGAATTCACCACGACTTATTTATGCAATATGCGCTGTGAACATTGTGCGGTCGGCTATATGCTCGAGCACAAGGATCCGGATGCGCTGCCGATCGAGCTGCTCTTTTCGCGCCTCGATGAAATCCCTCATTTGCGGACCATCAGCTTGACGGGCGGAGAGCCGATGTTTTCGAAAAAATCGGTCGCCAATTATGTCTTGCCCCTCCTGAAATACGCCCATGCACGCGGCATCCGCACACAGATGAATTCAAACCTGACGATGCCGCTGGACCGCTATATGGAAATCGCCCCTTATTTGGATGTCCTGCACATTTCCCATAACTGGGGCACGATCGATGATTTTGTCGATGGCGGATTTGCCAATATGGAACGCAAGCCTTCCCGTGAGCGCCGGGCTGAACAGTTCCAGCGCATGATCGACAACAGCCGCGCACTCGCAGAAGCGGGCGTCATGGTCTCGGCGGAAACGATGCTGAACAAGCGGACCTTGCCTCATCTGAAAAACATACATAAGCAAATCATTGAAGAAATGAAATGCGCACGCCACGAAGTGCATCCGATGTACCCAAGCGATTTCGCCAGCCAATTGGAAGTGCTGTCGCTCGATGAAACGAGAACAGCGATCCACGAATTACTGGATGTCCGCGATGAGAATGTCTGGATGCTCTTTGGTACCTTGCCGTTTTACCCGTGCAGCCAAAACGACGAAGACATTGAACTCCTGAACCGCATCCACTCAAGCAAAAACGTCACCGTCCGCAATGACCCAGACGGACGCTCACGGCTCAATGTGAATATCTTCACCGGTGAAGTCATCGTCACCGATTTCGGCGACACACCCGCGATGGGCAATATCCAGCACGATTCGCTGCCGGCAATGCTTGACCGCTGGCTGGAGCGGCCATTAGCCAAAACGATCGCCTGCCATTGCCCAGCCGCCAAATGCCTCGGACCGAATTTATTGGTGAAAGATGCCTACTACCCCGACATCGATTTCACCGTCCAAAAATCGAGAATTACTGTTTAAATGAAAAGCCCGATCCGGTGTGGAAACTTTGCGCTGGATCGGGTTTTTGCGTTTCAAGAAATGCATTTAAGGTGTTTTCTTAAATCCATATCAATTACTGTAGCAGGCCCTTGCCGTGGAACGAAACCGCAAATGGCGATAATTTCGTGCCGCTACGCTCCGTCGATTGGCAAATCCTTATCTACGGCAAAGCAAACCCAAAACTCATCGACTTTGCCTGTTTGCATTCACTTGAGCTCCATGGGTTTCCTTGGAAAGCTAAAATGAGGAATGTAGGATTTAAGCAAGATGAGCTATACCTGATTCGGCCGGATGGCCATGTGGCGCTTGCGACTGAAAAGTAATGGCTGCGTATGTTGAAAATGTATTTGGAGGCTTTTGAGATTGTGGCTTTTGGAGCAGACTAGGATAGTAATAGGAAAGAAGGCTAGGGTAATTCACATACTTCTCAGGGAACAGCACAACACCTGTTGTTTGACTCGTATGCGAACTCAGCAGTTTCCACATCGGTCCTTTCTTGAACTCAATTCTCACAAAGTCTTATCATTAAGCATGTGTACCAGATACGGTTTTATAGAAGTCATGATAATAGCATTTATTTTCTTTGACTGGCTGGCAGTCGGCTGGCTTCTCATATTAAACATTTTCAGCATAAAATTGTAATCCTTTTCCCCATTAAAATTGTTATATTGACTAGGTTTGAAAACCCCTTGATTAAAAAAGTATTCTAATAGTTTTCTCGAAAAATAATCAGAACTTAATTGGATATATTTATTTGTTTTAATAGCATGAAATAACTTAAACAACTTTTCATTAATTAAAGTAATTTCATTTAAATCTTCACGATTAAACTTCTTAATACAAGAACTTCCAATAGGGAAAAGTGTATTTTGATTATATGAATTTCTGATTGTAAATAAATATCTAATATTTTCTTTCCCACATATACAAGTAGATTTATTATCTTTATCTTCAATTACATCATCGATTTCCCATTCTAGTACAGCGCTGTCCCACGATTTCTTTGAAGATTTTTCAATGACGGTTTCAAGTAAATTCCTTCCATAAATTGAACTCATATTGTCCCCCTCTTAATTACGATTTCTATAAATCGATAATAAATAAAAAGATTGAAAATTGCCCTTCCTTACACCAACGAGAGTGTTCTATTTTTAACACTTTACACCAATTTCAAAAAGACTTTATATATACCAAAAGCTCATCCAATATTTCTTCTTTTCTATATTTTTTCATCTCGCGATCATACTCTTTAAAGGTAGTGGCTTGTTTTGATAAATCCATTACATCTCTATATTCTACGCGAATAAAATAGCTGGCAGTAACAATATCATTCCTAAGGCTCTTATGATGTAATTGCTTTGCAACCTCAATCCAACGTGCACTCTCGTCTATTCGTCTTTGTTTTCGCTGTTCTTGCCACTGTTGTATTTGTTCTTCCCTTTTCTTCTTTTCCTCAAAATAATCCTCTAAACTGTTAAAATAACTCTCTACTAATACTCTCTGCATTTCTTTTACCAATTCAAATGCTTGTTGAGGCTTCAGAAACGACTTCAAATAACACCGTTTCATCCAGTCCGGATTGGGTTTTCTTTCATCAAGGTACCATTCTTCCATTAGCCTTTTTAAAAACACTTCATATCCCGGATAGCCATATTCAAAAGAAGTTTCCTTTGTTATCAATACGTGCAAAATCGTATGCTCGGCTAAGTCACAATGTACCAACCTGTTTTTTCTTTGAGACTCAAAGGGGATACTATAATCTTTTACAAAATCTTGATCAGATATCTTTAACCACTTGATTTCATCTATATGATGGCAATATAGACCTTCAGTTGTTCTCGAGAATTTACCTTTTGTAATGTTCTTTATTTCTCCGTTCATAAACCTCTGGTATGAAGCTTCCCTGAAATAATCATCTTGTGCAGAACCGTATTTTTGAAGCAACCATTCTATTGCGTCTTCATAACTTTTGGATAATAAGACCAAGTATTCTTTATAACTGTCCATTGATATTACCCCTAATCTCAGTTTGAAAAATTAAAGTTAGCTACCTTCTTCTATACCAAGTCTGCAGCCGGCGCATCAACGGCATTTTTCTAGGCTCGATTTTCACATCGCGTGCACGGATCACTGTCTCCGTCATTGGGGAATCAAACAAGGTATGAAGATCGAAGCCATCTTCTGTTTTATAAATCTCGTCACACAGCCACCAGGCACCTTTGAAATCAGCCGGGATATCTGAATAAGTCACCCCTTCAAAAGTGAACCGGACGTCGGTGAAGTAATAGAAACCTCCACTGCAGTCGAGCGTCAGGACTAGCCGATCTTCAGAAGGTCTTTCAACAGAACGGACAACCGCATCGTGCAAACCATTATCCACCAGCTCGACTGCATTTGGCGGAAGCTCCACTTTGATCGATTCGAAATCCTGCTGATACTGATCACTCAGTTCTTCCATCCGCCGCTCGTAATCTCGTTCCCATCGATTAACGAGCATGCGCAGCTCTGGTGTCGGGTATTCTGTCACCAGTGTGCCATCGTAGATATATGGATGAAACGTCTCTGGCAAATAGCGCATCAAACTTTCCCGCATATCGGCCAGATTGCGCAAATTCAACTCCCGCAAATCTTTTCCTTCCTCACGGTAATAATCCAATTCCTCTTGCCAATCCTCTTCTGTCTCCGGCAATACGAGAAAACCGGCAACCTGCATTTCTTCATACCAAGCCTTCGTGAAGTATTTCATCGATTGAGTCTCCTTAGCATTTCGTTTCCCTTAAAGTGACATACTTCCGAACCAACCGTGTTTTGCAATGAAAAAATATAGAGAAATACATTGTTTCACACCACCTAGTACTAGTGCAGCTCTCTCATTTCGCAACTAAAATTATTTTACATTTAAATAAAAGATCTTTTTTTGAAATTTTATTTCACTAAAAACTTGATTAATTAATCTGATAAGTATAAAATGTAAATAAATTAAGTAGCTGCTACTTTTTAGCAGCTACTACAAGGAGGAGTTTTATGGTTCGTATAAGTACTAAGCTCAGACAAGCCGTGTCTTTTAACCCCACGAAAAAAAGTCATAGTATGGAAGTTCATGAAATGTGCAGAAAAATTAAAGAAAACAAAATTACCCTTCCTCTTTATCAAAGGGATGTGAGTTGGACGTTAAAGAAGTCCGTAGACCTTTTGAATTACCAACTATTCGGAAAAGCCCCCGTTTCTCCTATTTCAATAAATGAAATAAATAAAATCTATGCTGAAAATTCCGTCTCTCAAATTTCCTTCATTGATAGAGAATTAATTGCCGATAGTCAAATTTTAAATGCTCATCAATCTGCTATAGATGGACAACAAAGGTTAACAACTAATTTTAAATGCTTTATTAATCACCCTGATTTTGTGAATGTTGTATTAGATGTTTCAAGAGCAAAATTTAGAATTATAGAAGGTTCGCCTTCAAATTCTGAAATCCCTGTCGGAATTTTATTAAATGAGGATGAAAGATTACTCGAGGAATATTTAGCAGAACGAAATCTCATTTCCAAACTTTATCCTTTGCTAGTGAATGTTCGAAGTAAAATTCACAACTATAACTACACTATAAATATTGCAGAGGATTTAACTGAAGAAGAACAGGTAGAATGGTTCGAAATTTTGAATAATGCCGGTAGTAGAGTTACAACAATTCAAATGGCTTTTTCCAAATTAAAATTGCAAAATTTCGATATTTATACTGAATACACTATCCCGTTTAAAGAAATGTTTAAATCTTATGGTATTGATGAACTCTTTAGTCCCTTTACCACTAATGTTTCTTATCCAATTGCCGCCTTAAATCCAGCTTATGAAGTGATTATGAAAAATGGTAAGCATAGTACTAACTATGCTCCCATTCCTTCGGATACTAAAGAAGATGTATTAATTAAATTAGATATTGTCAAATTTCGAGAAGTTTTGACTCTTACTTTAAATTCCCTAGAACTGTCTTTAGAATTTTTAGACGAGCAAAATTTATTTGATAAAATTAATAGGATTGATTATATTTTGTATCTGATTGGATTCTTTGTGTATAGCCCTTACACCGCTTTAAACAGTGTACCCGAACAAGTAAAAGCTGAACTCAATTCGTGGGTCTGTACGGTGAAATTTAATAATCAAAGTAATTCTGCTCGAAGAAGCATATATAACGAACTATTAGATAAAGCTTCTAGTTGAATCTTGAAGACAACTCATGCTGCAAAATCAAATGCATCTCAGACCAGGTTTAGAAAGGCCGCCATAAGGCGGCTTTTTTTGTGAGTGAATCTATCCTATTGATCCATTAAAACCTTACTATCTATAAATAGGATACATAAATAGAAGTTCCTTATTTCAGAAAGCTATTTTACGATCCCTAGATTTTGCAAGCTTTTTATTTGAGGGTGAATTTCTTCCTTCGCAAGTTTACTGACCGCCTCTGTCTTTTGTTTCAAGCTATAAATTCTCCACACTCTTAATCCTTTATTTAAAGATTCAATAATTTGCGAAGCTTTATTTAATGGAGTTTGCGAAACAGCATAATAAGAATATGAATTTTTTTCTAGAATTCTTGCTGCATTTTCAAAATCTTTTAGTGGGAACCTATCCCCTTTGAATAACTTTAAGGTATCATCTGCTTCACTAAATTTATTAATAGCTTCATTCATAATACTTTCTAATTGTGGATTTTGTTCGTGAGTTTCTACAAACTCTTCGGTTTCATAAACTCTCTTCCACAGCTTTCTGTCAACCAAACAGCTTACTGTTTGCTTACCCTTCGGCCCTAAATTGTTTGAGAGTTTCTCTAGAAAAGTTTCATCAGTTAAATTAACATAGAGATCTTCAAATTCATTATGATCTAGCTCTATACCAGCCCAAATTTTAAAATCCTTCTTTTCCTCTTCTACTAAACTGTTTAACATAAAATTACATGCTTCATTAGTTTTGTGCCCATAAACCTGAACAAACATTTCATACCTGGCTTGTAGAAAGTTCTCAATAGAATGTAATCCGCTATGTTTTAATCCTAACCGTGCTACCACATGCTCTCCAGTAGATGAAATAAAAGGTAAAAAAGATTTCAAAATTCTATCTTCACTATAATTGCCATATGGAACACCCGCAAAATAGCTGTCTCGCTTTAGATAATCCATCCTGTCGCAGTCAATTGGTGCGCCAGCAACGATGTCATTTAGCAAAGGAAGAACGTCTACTTCCATACCATCTATTTCAATTATTTTTCTTCCCAATGCCAATTTGGGTTTCAATATAGTCAGTACATTGTTAATTAAATCTTTTTTCTCTTGTTCTTCCCCTATTTCGAGCGTATCTAATATCCTGTACGTGAAATATGAAGAAACATGCTCATGTTCTATTGTCACGCTATTTTCTGCCTCTTTTGTTTCTTCATACTTATAATCAATAAGCATCTTCTCAAAAGCCTCTAAAATTATCGGATAGCCTGTTTTTAAATTAATATCGGATTTTAATATTTCTAAAAAATCTTCTGTAGATGGAGCAAATGCATCAAATAAATGTGACAGTGGACCATGCCCAATATCATGGAGTAAGGCAGCTAGACGTACTTCTCTATACATTTGAATTATTTCCTCTTCCTTCATTATATTAGTTAAAGTAAATCCTAAACCCATAACCTCTCCTAATTTTTCCTCAAGACTTTCAAGCTCTGCTAAATCTCCCGCTTTTGAAGCACTCTCTCCATTTAACAATAAAGCAGATAGAATTTTACTTGCTACATGCATCACTCCTATAGAGTGCTCAAATCTAGTATGTTTAGCAGATGGAAAAACTTTGTATAAAAAAGAATTTTGACGAACGTGATGTAACCTTCTAAATAATGGATGTCCAATTACATTCATTTCTTCAGTGCTCATTTTTATCGATCCATGAATAGGATCATTAATACTGCCAAATAATTTCAATTTAATAGAATCCATAAAATTTCTCCTTTTTAGATAAAATGTTTGAATCTTCTCCTCTAATCCTTATGCTAAAATGAATTTTAGTATTATATTTTCACAAAGGAGAATTGAAACAATGGAAATTGAAAAAGAACTAAAACTTCTTCTTAAAGAAAATACATATCATATTCTTTTACAAGAAGCTAATAACGTGAAATCAAAAATTATTCAAGAGAACTATTATTTCGATACCCCTACCCTAGATTTAGGAAGAAGAGGTATCACATTGCGAATTAGAAAAGAAAATGAAAAGTGGTTACTTTGTTTAAAGGCAAAACAACTCTCTCTACCTAATAATTCATATGCTTCTTCTTTGGAGTTTGAACAGGAAGTTTCCGCTGACGTATTTCAAAAATGTACAACTTCTCCATCTATAATATTCTCTTATCTACCGCCAGAAGGAGGTAAGTACATAACTGAAACCATAAACGATTTAAAACTCCTAGGTTCTCTTAAAAACATCAGATACTCTATCGAACTTTTTAAAGATTACTCTCACAAGTTTGAGTTAGATCACTCATTTTTCCCAAATGGTAAGGAAGAATATGAATTAGAAATAGAAGGTATAGAGAATGAAAGAGATTCTTTAAATGTTATTGAAAAAATCAAAAAATTAGGTGTAGTTTATAATTTAAACAATAAAAGTAAATATAAGAGGTTTATAGAATCTTTATAATTGACTTTTCTATCTGTCGACAATCTCTTTAAGCTACTTCATCTCTACCTATTATTAACTTGAAATTACAAGGGTTGCAGTCTATCATTGCACCCCTTTTCTATTCATATTTTTTCCAGTTCCTCAAATTTACAATTCGAACAAATGTATTTTGGAATCCCTCGCCTATTTAACTCTCTTTTTATTGAATCATAATCAGGATAGGTTCTATCTAGCCTATCGAATTCTTTGTCCCAGTCTTCGTTAAACATCATCTTCCCAACTTCACACCTCTTACAGTCCATTTTATAATCACCTCCTTTAAAGTATTACTTAAAAAAATTGTGTATTTATTCGATTAATAACCGTTGTTCTAATTCTCTATCTACGCAATAAACATAACACCCCTTCATCCCCCGAGTCATCAAGGTCTTATACGTATTCCTCACCAACTGATCAAGCGGATCAACCGTATACTTCCCCTTAGGCTTCCCAGGTTTCGCCCCTTTATCTTTAAAATTCTCCCGCTTCACTTTCAGCGACTGCGTTTCTGGATTATAGGTCAAGTCTTTACCGATAATGACCCCGACGTATTCCATCTCCAGTCCTTGCACGGTATGTATGCAGCCGATTTGTTCCGAGCCTTCTGAATGGATCGCCCAGTCGATGCGGTTCGGGTCATTCCATGGCATGGCGAAGTCGTGTTCCTCTATTATGACGTCTTTTGGTAACTCTCCGTCCACCGGGTTCTTATTCCAATCCCATGCATAGCCCGCAAGCAGCCTGCCTCCTTTTTCTTTGACGACTTTTTCATACAACTCCTGCGGTGAATCGACTATTTGGAAATCGAAGTCTCCATCGAGCTGGATGTCTTGTTTCTTGTCGTACAGTAAATTATCGAGCCATTCCAGGTAATTGCCGGAGCCGGAGCAGCGGAACTGCGAATCGAGTTCGACGACATGGACGTTTATTGTTTTTCGGCTTCTTCTTTCAACAGTTCGAAGCGGCCAATATCTTTATTAGAGATGACTTGTTCGTCGTCGATAAAGAAAACGCTGAGCCTGCTGGATCGGATAATTTGCGTCGCCTGATTTTCGCCCTCGATTTTCGGTTTCATATGGCCCTGATTTTTCAGGCGATGTGCTTCATCGCAGACAAGGACGTCGAAATAATTATTCGGCGTGTCGACATACGCGGCAGATCCTTTGAACAGGTTGCGTACTTCGACGAAGCCGCTCCGGCCGATCAGTTTCTTGCGCAGGATTTCACGGAATGACTGGTTCGGCGTGATGTATTCGATCGTCGCTGCCTCACCCAGCAGGAAGTTCATCAAGTTCAGGCCGATGACCGACTTGCCGGTGCCAGGACCACCTTTGATGAGGATTGTGTGCTTTTGGTCGGTTTCGAGATCTAAGCCATTGTAAATGGATAGCACTTTCTCGTAGGCGACTTTCTGTTCGTCGAGCAGGATGAATTCCTCATTGCCTTCGAACAATGAATTAACGGCTTCGACCAGTTTTTTCGATGGTCGGATGCGTCCTTCTTCGATTCTTCGCGCGATTTCGTCGCCTTTTCCTTCCGAGACCGCGTCATTGATTCGCTTGCGCAATAACAAGTCATCGAATTGGAAATAGACCGGCGACTGTTCGATATAGCTTTGGTAGCGTTCATCGAGCAAAGGCTCCGATTCACGATTGGGTATGTAATTATGCAAATACGCACATGAGCTTAAATTGATCGATGTGCCTTCATATAAGGATTCGTTGAAGTTCTCGAGAAAGCGCTTATAGGATAAGGACTGGTAAGACGGATGCACCGTTTCGCGATTGCGCCCGCCAAGATAGGTTTTGACGATGCCATCGCCTTCTGCTAGTTGGGATTTCTGCCATTGCTTCAGCTCCACGATGACCGCGTTTTGCTTGCCGGTCTTGTCTTCGCCAGTAATAAGAAAATCAATGCGCTTTTCGGTTGATGGCAGTTTGTATTCAAGTAATACATGCGTGCCGTCTTTCAAATCCGCATCACGCAAAATCTTCGCCATTTGAGGTAATGAGTTGGTCCACGAACGGATCTCACTTGGCGAAACCGAATGGTTCATTTTCTCCTGCACCCGGTCTAGAAGAACAGATTCGATGCGCTGCTCCAGTACGTGGCTAATGAATTTATAAGAACTTTCGTTATAGATAATCATGTGGCCGTCCCCTATCTTCTCTAGTTGTAAAATCCTGTCTGTTACTTAATCTCAGTTTAGCATTATTTAACTAATCTGAGGATACTTTTCGCAATATTACTACAATTATTGACAAATTATTAGCTTGAGAGCATATTTAGACAAAGAGATTATAAGGAGTTGATTTTTGTGCTTCCTGAATCGGGACAAAAGCCTTCTATTACTTCCGACCAAATCATCACAGTCTCTAAGGCTTCGAAGAATTTTTCCTATTTATGCAAAGCGGCTAAAGACAAACCACAATATATTTCCGTTCATGGCCGAATCGATTCTGTGATGTTGGGTTACAGAGAATATGAGAGATTGTATCAGGAGCTCGAGTATTATAAGGAGCTATTTTGGAAGTTTGAAATCAGCAATCGCATTTCGGAACTACACGCCGCTCCTGAAAAATTGGTGTCGTTGAGAGAAGCAATTGGGGAACAAGCTTATGCACGGATTTTGGCTATGGATCCAGATGAGATAGCCGATAACGAGTTGTTCGATGTTGAATAGTTCATTGTGGTGAACGGCAAAAAGCTCGCATCGCTGCGAGCTTTTTTGAATACCATTATTCTACTTTTACCCCATCTCATCCAGTGCTTCCGGATAAACAATCGTATCAAATACTTCCCCGGTTTCTGCATCTTCTATATCTATAGTGACTTCATAATCATCTACGTCGACACCGTCCAACACTTGATAATACGAGCCGGAAATACCGAGAGTCATGGTAGCAATGCCGTCGAAGCTATTTTCATAAGCTTCCTGGTCCACTTGAACAGTGAAGTGATCGTAATTGTTTGAAGCTTCTACCGCTTGGATAGACGGATAGTCCCCGGATTCAGGGATATCGTTTGTCAGTTCATCGATATTGTTCGAGAATTCCTGCAGCATGTCTGCGTGCTGGGATTTAGACATTTTGTACGTGATCGATCCGTCCTCATTGACGGTTGCTTCTTTCACCTCTTCGGCTTCAGCGTCTGCTGCGACTTGTTCCAAGTCTTCTTCTTCGTTAAAGAACGATGCTGGGATGGTCACTTCGACATTGAAGATTCCTTCATCGACGCTGACGCTTTTACCTTCTTCATCTGATTCAGTGTCTTCTGTATCTTGCGTATCAGTCATTGCTTCTTCTGCGCTACCCGCTTCTTCAACTGCTTCGGTTTCAGGTTCGCTGTCACTCGAACAAGCAGCCAGTGTAAGTCCAATAGCCGCTAGTATTACTGCAAATTTCTTCATAAAAATTCCTTTCTGTTTCTCAATGATCGTTAGTTTATTCACTCGGTAGTCGTGTCAGAATTTACTTCTCGTTTATTGGTTCACTTCAATCGTGTGAGAAATATCTTCTCCTTGGCTTTCGAAATTCTCATCTGTCGGAGCGGATATTCTCAACTCGATTGTTTCCAATTCATCGACGGTCGAATTTTCTAAGATGTATACATTATGCCCTTCGTGCCGTACTTGGCCCAGATATTCCCCGTTAATGTGCTCTGACATAAGCATGTCCGGTTCTAACTGTTCCTTAGTGTTGGTTATTGCTGTTGATTGACCGAGATAAAAATTCATATCCTCATCCGAAGTGTTCTCTCCTGCAAGTTGAATGGTAAAGGCATGTACTTCATCGCCCACTTCCACTTCAAAGAGGTCAGCTGTCGCTTGATCCTTTGGTTCTAAAATCTTTAATTGGATACCCGGAATTTCATATTGGATTGGTCCGGCTTCTCCTGTTATGCCGAGTTCTTTGTTCGTATAGGTGTTGGTCGCCTTCAAGCTATCGTCTTCTTGGACATCCTCACCTTCCCCGGTATCTTCTTCAATTTCCTCGACGTCTTCGAGCGGCTCCTCTTCTTCCGCTTGTTCTGTTTCAGTTGTTTCTTCTGTTTCATCCACGCCTTCAGAAGCTGTCGTTTCCGATTCCTCATTGACCTCGGTCGTATCCGAACCGCAGGCGCTGAGCGTCAACGCTGCACCAATCGTTCCTGCTGCAAACCATTTTTTAATCATTCTTCTCGTCCTCCTCATTTCTTTGGTGTCCTGTGAATCAAGATGTCATCTCTTCTTCATCGGAATGACTAATAAATGTTAAGTTGTTAATGCCAAATTATACTAGATGGAATATATAATTACCAATTAAGTGGGTTATTTCACTGATATTACCTATTCATCACAAAGAAATAACAAGCTCATTGAAGAAGATGTTTTTGCACACGAAAAAAGCCTGTGATTACACAGGCTCTCATTTCAAATCATATTTTATTATCTACATATCCTTTCACCAACAATGGTGTCCCATCAATCCTCTTCTTCTTCTTCACCATCATCCGTATCGGTCATCGTGTCATCGGCGCCGTCGTTTTCTTCGAGTGGTTCCGTTTCCGGTTCGCTGTCGCCTGAGCATGCGGACAATGCCAAACCGCTTGCAAAGATGATTGCTGCGAATTTTTTCATTTTAACCATTCCTCTCTAGTAAGGATTTTGAGGTTTATTCCTCCGTGCTAACTATCCGGGCCATTTGCGGTCATTCACCAAGCTGTTCCCAGTTGCCAAATAAATGGGTGTTACTCCCTGCCTACCCGCCTATCGCAAACACATAACATATTCAGCCAAAATTCCAGTAACTTTTGTTGGTTCAATTCCGTCTATCTGCCAAAGGGGTGAAACCATGAAGCGCTTGAGTTTGCTCGCATTGTTCTTAAGCTCTCTATTATTCGGCTGCATGCAAGAACCGCAGATTAGTGAATCCGAGGCCATCGCTATTATTGAAGAGCTTCACACTAATTCATTTGGAACAGCCGAAGTGATTTCCATCGACTATGGCTGGGGCCGTTATGAAGTGGAATGGGAAAATGAAGGGAATTGCGAATGGGGCATCGATCATGTCGATGGGGATGATGGCAACGTAAAAATGAAACAAGCGTCGATCTGTTAGCGATCGACGCTTGTTTGGTGAAGTCTATTAATATCCTTGTTTCAGCATTTCCATGAATTCTTTTTCAGAGCTTGCGCCGATTTCATCCATGGCGCTCATGCCTTCCGGTCCTTCCAGAGTCGGGTCTGCGCCATTTTCGACGAGCAGTTTGGCCATGTCATAATCGCCGTACATAGCGACTCTCGCTAAGGCTGTCATATAATGATCGCTTGTGTTCACATCAGCGCCTGCATCAATCAATGTCTGCATAACCTCTGTATCGTACCAGTAGATGGCGTACATCAAGGCATCGGCACCTTCTGAGTCTTTGGCATGAATGTCTTCACCGTCAGCAAGGGCTTGTTCGACTCCGGCCAAATCCCCTTCCTCGGCGGCTGCCATGAGCGGCGTCCGTCCTTCAACTGCATACATTTCATCGTAGAACGCATCTTCAAATCCGAGTAAAAACGGCCCGGCAAAAGCAGCGCTTCCCATAAACAAGGAAAGCATCCCGACATATGCAAAGCTCATGACAAGAGCCAAGATCGTCGCGCCAACAGCGATGCGGCCATGTTTCGGCTGGTAGAATTTGACGTCGGCCTTGCTGAACCAGTCAATCGATTGGATGCGTTTCGGCAAACGCGGATGCGTCGACAATACTTCGGCCAACCAAACAAATGCATTTGACTCAGTGTGGATCTGTTCGCGGTACGCATCTTCGTTCACTTCTGCATATGCTTTCTTGCCGATGCCCAGCAGCGTCAATGCGCGTTTCGCAGCGGCAGCATCTTGGATTTCGTAGGCCGCGTGGCGGTCGCATGTGTATTCACATGAGCGGCTGTATGCCGAACTCAAGAACGGGATGAACCCAGCCGGCATGATCAACAAGTTTTTCCAGACGTGGCGGCGTTTTACGTGAGCCAGTTCGTGGGCGATGATAAAATCCAGTTCATCTTGGCCTTGCTCGCGCGCCAGTTCAAACACTTCCGAATACAACACGACCATGTCGCGCCCGAAGAAGCGTGTCGCAAAAGCGTTGAGCGCCCCTTCGGATTGGATGACGAAGACGTCCGGGACTTTCTTTAATTCCATTTGCGCAGCTAAAGTCTGCACGCGTTCGTAGACATCCGGGAACTGGCGCTCGTGGATGCGCACGCCGTTTCCACGGATCGACCCAAGCATCACCGCATTGGTGAACAGCAAAAATGCGAAAATCGCCAAGGCAATGCCGATACCAACAATGGAGATGGCTAACAATACATAAATTAACACACTAAAAATTACGCTAAGAATAAAATAAATGCTCTCTCTATCTGATTGAATGTTCGTCTTACTCATCATTTTCTCCCTCTCGATTTGGAATATCTTACATATAATAGCACTTACTGCTCATTTGTAGAATAGAATTTTCACGCGATTTGTAAATTTTTTTGTTAAGATTAAAAAATGATGATTCAAGTGGTTTCGCTGATCAATACGGAGATGTTGCCGACTGATTAACAGCTATTCAGAAGACGGCTGGTCTGCTGAATTGTTTCAAGGCTGTCTTCTATTTCTCCTAATTTGATGTATGATGAATGGAATAAATAGAGGCAACTGACTGGTGAGGGAGGCATTGGCTTGAACAGGAAAATTGTGTGGTTTCTTGCATCTTTAATACTCGTTTCGATTTTATTCTACGGGCTGAGCATTTCAGCCAACGCCAATAATCTTCATGCCAATTTAGAGGAACACGCGCAAGCAGCATTTGATGAACTTTACCGCAGCAACTCAGACGACAAGCACTTTTCACTGAAAGAAATCAAGAAAATAGATGCTTCCGAAAGCTGGATCGCCTTATTGGAAGCGAGTAACGGGACGACAATGTATGCGCATTACGAACTTGATTGGTTCAAACGCTTGCGCATAAATACGTTCGGGACTGTTCCTGGTTTCACGTATCTGGATATCCCGACAAATGATGGAACTTATGGTGTGTTGGTTGGCACAAATGATTCCTTGCGAATCGCTCAAGTTACCCTGAAAACTCTAGGAGCCGCTCAATTGGAATACAATTTTTCGACAGCTAGTGACCCCTACCTCATTGAGTACGCGAAGCTACCAGACGCCATTCACTCGTCAGCGCCGGCCGAATTTACTTTTTACGACAAAGAGAACCATGTGATTGAAGAATAAAACCATAAAGAAAGCGCGAGTCTCTTAGAAGACACGCGCTTTCTTTATGATTCATTGGTGCGTTTCGCCCGTTTCTTTTTCAGCCAGACAATCAATAAAATGTACAAGGCAGAAAGAACGAGGGAGATCGGGATCAACCACAATATGTATTCAACATAAGAAATGCCGGTTCTTTGATAAACGACTGTCCCAAGCCACGTGACGAGAAATACTAAGGGGAAAAAGAGTATCGGGTCTTTCTTCTTCGAAAAAATCGGCTCTGTCAGATGTTCTTTGATTTCAGGCCAGCTCATATACGTTCACCTGCTCGCTGTTGTTTCTTGCGGCGCTTGTTCTGGACGATGGGCCGCAGCACTCCATACACGATGAAGCCGGCAATCAAGGAGCCGATAAAATAGACCCATCCCGGTTCGCCGCCGAGTAGGTAGCTCACCAAAAACGCGATAGTGCCATATGCCACTGCCCAGGAAATGGCCTTTACTGCACGGTTAGTCATTCGAGTTCTCTCCCATCCGCTTTTTTGCTTCACTGTTTTTCTCTAATCTTTTCTTCTCCATATACGGCAAAATAAACCCATAAGACAGAAACCCAGCAAGCGCCATTCCGAATACCAAGTTCCACACCGGTTGCCCGTCTAAAATATAAGTGACGATATAAGCGATTACGCCATACATTATTGTGCCGATTATTGTGTTCTTCACTCGTTTGTTCACATGCTCTCTCCTCCCAGCTCTACTTCCCTGTTACCCTCAGGGAATACCTGGAAACCTTTCCAATAAGATAGTAGATTGATTTTCAAGAAGAACTTCAGTAATTGGGAATTTGTGTTAAACTGTGAACAATAAAACAGAAACTCATCTTAGATTGGCATCCATCACAAGGAGGCTATCCGACATGGAATACGCCGCAGCCAGTGGCATTTTGCTCGTCTCGCTGCTTCTCGCCTTTCAGCTCGGTAAGGACTATTCGCGAAAAGGCAAATACATCATCTGGGGCATCACGACGATGTTTGTCATTTGCCCGTTGTTCTCCTGGCTCGTCAGTATGGGCTATGCCCATTATGAGCGAAGTGGTTGGGCGGCAGTGGCGATGCTCGCAATACTGTACCCAAGTACCTTCATCACCGGCTTGGTGTTATTGCTGATGGGAATCTTCCGCAAGAAAAACGCCGTCCGCAGAATCTAATATATCGGTTTTAACTAAAACATGTAATGAACTTACTGGACACCTTTGACTTTTATTCGAGGAGGATGTTGAAATGCCGGAATGCCAAACATGCGGGTTTCAATGGGCATGGAAAGATTCATTGATAATCAGTATTAAAAACTCTCAAAAATGCCCGAACTGCGGCCAACAGCAGTATGTCACGCCGAACACTAAGAAGAGCCACTTGCTCTTCTATTATCTTCCTTCCATGATTCTCATCACCGCCAATCCGCTTTTCCACTTAAACGATGCTGTTTTCTTTTTCTTATTGTTTTCTTTGGCGCTTGTGATGACTGTGACTATCCCTTATACAATTAAGTTAGCAAATGAACAAAAACCGCTTTGGTGACCATTCGCTGGATGCCCATTCAAAAAACGCGCTTCGCCAAAAGGCAGAGCGCGTTTTCTAGTTATGCATTTTCCTGTTTCAAGCTTTCAATGATGTTGTCGTTTTTGATCTTCGCGATCGAGTACAGCATTGCCGCACCGACAATTAGGAAGATGACGACGACAACAAACAATACGCTGCCCCACGGGACGTCGAAGCCGTAACTGAAGGTCTGGTTCAGTGCATAGTGCATCGCGAACATCGCCGCGAAACTAATCGGCAGACCGTATGCGAGTGCTTTGACGCCGTAGAATAGGCTTTCGTAACGGATCATTTTATTGAAGCCTTTCGGGGTCATGCCCACCGAGCGCAGCATGGCGAATTCCCGTTTGCGCAATTGGATGCTTGTCGAGATGGTGTTGAAAATGTTCGCGATGGAAATGAGCGAGATCAGCGTGATGAATCCATATGTGAACACTTGCATGAGCAAGATGAGTTGTTCTTCTTGCTGGCGCCGCTGAAAGACGTTGGAGATGCTGACGTCCGCTTCATTGATTTCCAAAATTTCCGCCTCTGTCTTCATCGGGTCACTCGTCGCAAGTGAGATGACAGGATACGTATCTTCAGCGATGAAGCCGAGTTCATCGAGTGCATCCATCGGAACAATTAAGTCGACACTGCCCGGATATGAGGTGGAGACTCCAGTGGGTACTTGATCCGTCAACGCCGCGATTTCGACATTGGCGAGCACTTCCGGTTCGATTTCCTCGCCCATTTCATTAATGGAGCTACCGAGAAGTTCTATCGTCTCGCCGGGTTCTGCTTTGATGGTCTTCGTTTCGTTGATGGTGCCGGACATGCCGTCTTGGTAGACCACTTCATCAATGACGATGGCACGCGGCGTTTCCTGGCCAAAGCTCGACGCATCCACGCCGACTTGTTCCGCGTATTGTTCGAAGTTTTCATTATCCATGGCATACACCGAGACAAAATACTGAAGTTTGCCATCTTCAAGTATGGCTTCGCCGCGTTCGATCTGCTCGATCAATACGTCTGGCAACTGGTCTTGAGCGATGAGTGCTTCGCCTCCTGATTGACGGATGAAGCCGGCTTCGGTCACATCAGGAAGGCTTGCGTATTGTTCGAGGTTCTCCGCATCTAACTCGCCGCCGTGCAATTGGATATCGTATTGCAGATCGCTTTGCGTCATGGCCAGTGAGGTTTTCAAGTTATTGGTGAAATACGTCACCGACAGGAACAAAACGATCGAGATGACCAGTGAAAAGACTGTCGCCAAATAGCGCTTGCGGTTGCGCTTCAAGTTCTTCAAGCCGATTTCCGCTTCCAGGCCGAACAACTTGCGCACCCATTTCGAAGTTTTCACCGCTTTATCCGTAAGTTTGATGTCTTGCGTCTGGCGGATGGCGTCGATCGCGGAAATCTTCGACGCTTTTTGCGCCGGCACGTAAGTCGAGATCAAAATCGTCAGTGCCGAGACGCCGACTGCGACGATCAGCATCATCGGGGTGACGATGACTTCCAACTGCTGATCGACATTGAGCGCACCTTGCAAGAAGGTATTGATGAATTGGAACGTCACCCAAATGCCACCGAGCCCTGCGAGAATGCCGAGCGGGATGCTGATGGCGCCGATGATAGCACCTTCGAAAAACACCGAGTTGCGTTTCTGCCGTTTCGTTGCCCCGACGCTTGCGAGCATGCCGAGATGACGGGCGCGTTCAGAGACACTGATGGCGAACGCGTTGTAGATAAGTGCGACCGAGCCGATGACCACGATTCCCATGATGATGCCGGCGAGTGAGAACAAAGTCGTCCGCAAATTATCGTTTCGGGTCGTTCCATACAGGCGCAGGAGATCCGAATTGAAATCGACCGTGGGGATGCCTTGTTCTTCGGCAAACGCGTAGGCACCTTCGAATAAATCGTTGTTGACTTTCGAAGCCACGACATAGCCGTCGAAGGTCTCATCCGCTGCGGCAGTATTGGTGTCGGCAAATCCGACGACGCTCACCACCGGAAGCCAAGACACTTCCCAGCCCGGCTGTTCGATGATACCGACGATGTCGAAGGTTTGCTCTTCTACATCGACTAGTTCTTCGTTGAGCATGTCACCTACGCCAAATTGCATCGGTTCATACTCCGTGAGCTTGCTGCCCTCAAGGGTGTGTATGCGTTCTCCCACTCCTGCTGTCAAAGTATCGCCGACTTCATACGTCTCTTCAGAACTATTGTTCAAAGTTTCCGAGATGACGACTTCATTGGCGTTTTCAGGCAAGCGCCCTTCTGTGAGCGCAAGTGGGAAATGGCCCATCCCTTGTGCTTCGAAGTTGCGAAAATAAAGATAGCGTTTGTTTTCGTTTTTGGAGTTGTCGAAAGCGGCAAACCCATTGCTTGTAACGATGAGCTGTTCGGTGTTATCGTCTTTTGCGATTGCTTCAAGCTGCTGGATGGTCGCGTCCTGATACTCGACATGCCATTCACCGTTTTCTTCGATTTCTTCCCGGATCAACAGATCAAGAAACGACACGCCGAGCGTTGCGACCGCGGTGATCATGGCGACGGAAATGATGGCGCCGATAATGGTGACGAGTGAGCGCCGTTTGTTTTCCTTCAAGTGGCGGACGGTGACTTTATTGACGATGTTCATGAGCGGATGACCTCGTCTTTGGCGATTTTGCCGTCTTCGATCGAAATGACGCGGTCCGCTTGCAAGGCAATGCGCTCATCGTGCGTGATGACGATCAAAGTCTGCTTGAATGTTTTGTTGAACATCTTGAGAAGCTCCATGATTTCCTCACTGTTTTTGCTATCCAAGTTTCCGGTCGGCTCATCCGCCAGCATAATCGCTGGATTGCTGACGAGCGCACGGCCGATTGAGACGCGCTGTTGCTGACCTCCGGATAATTGGTTCGGCAAATGGTTGAGGCGTTGATCGAGTCCGAGTGCTTCAGAGATTTTACGGAATTGATGTTTGTCGACACGCTGTTCGTCGAGCAGCATCGGCAACGTAATGTTTTCCTCGACCGTCAAGATCGGGATCAAGTTGTAGAACTGGTAGATCAAGCCGATTTGGCGGCGGCGGAAAATCGCCAGCTGCGTTTCGTCGAGCTTGTAGATGTCCGTGCCATCGATCGATACATTGCCGCTGGTCGGGCGGTCGACGCCGCCGAGCAGATGGAGCAAAGTCGATTTGCCGGAACCCGATGGCCCGATGATGCAGATGAATTCGCCTTTGTTGACGATGAACGACACGTCGTCGAGTGCAGTGACCGCCATTTCATCCTTGCCGTATACTTTTGATAAGTTTTTTACTTCCATGATTGTCATGAGTGTACCCTCCGTTTGGTTACTGTTTATTAATTAAGTTGGATTTTCACCACATTCGCAAAACCGCTCCGCTTTCCTGCGGGCGAGCGCCAAGCCTCCTCAGTCGCTTTGCTCCTTGCGGGGTCTCGGCTGTCTCGCTTTCCCGCAGGCGTCTTCGCAGTTTACTTCATTTTTCTGCATTAAAATTGATTGAAATATTCGCTAAGCACAAAGTTAGTGAAATACGTTCACCAGATTATGAACTCTTGATTTACCTGATAGCTTTAGTATAGAGAGGGTTAATGACTGCCCGGTGACTTTCAAGTGACAGTCTAGTCACTTAAGGAGTATTGAGTGGAGATCTGTTGTGCTCCCTCTTGGAAGTGGAAGGCAATTTCCAGATATTGATTTCATGTTACAATTTAATTATTAAAACTCCTATTGAGCTCAGTTTGGTCGCACAGGTTTAGCGTGAAACAACTCACCTACATAGAGGAGGGGTAAAACGTGGATTTTTTATTGTGGTTTATGATCGGTTTCATCCTTATCGGATTGCTTGTATTTCTTTTGATGAAAAAACGAATAGAGACGAAGCTCGCGCATGTTAAAGCAAACCCGGACAGCGAGGAAGCTTCAAGAGATACCAAGCACATGATTTGGTGGGTATGGAGCGTTACTGCTTGGGGAGTTGTCAGCATCGCGCTGGTCGTCTGGTGGTTTAACAGTACTTCGGGATAAGCGTTGATTTTAAATGAAAAAGTTGAGCAGAAATTCCACGGATGCGGAGTTTCTGTTTTTTCATTCCACAGAAAAAAGCAGGCGCTAGATCACCTGCTTGTAGAATTTGATATGGAAGCGGGTGCCTTCGTTTGGTGTGCTTGCAACTTCGATGTCGCCGCTTTGGCTGGTGATGATGCTATAGGCCATCGCGAGACCGATGCCGACCGAGTCATCGCCGGCGTTTTCCTTGAAAATATACGGCAAATCTTTTCTGGAAATGCCACTGCCGTTGTCTTCGATGCGGATACCGGTGTACAGTGCGTTTTCACTATAACGAATCGTCAGCTTGCCGCCTTCCCCGGTATGTTCGACGCAGTTTTTCAAAATATTGATGAGTGCTTCTGTCGTCCAGTTGAGGTCGCCGGTAAACGCAGCTTCCCGATCTCCTTCGATCTCGAGCTCCTGCATTTTGATGTCCATCGGGATGAGCAGCGGTTCGACCGCTTTTTCGATGAGCTTGGGTACCGGGATGCGGTCTCTTTTGAAATGAATCGTGCCGGCATCAATTTTCGATAGTTTCAATAGCGACGACACGAGCCAGTCCATGCGCTCGAGCTGGACGTGGAGATTGCGGATGAATTCGGTGCGTTTTGCGTCGTCCAACTCGCTGTCGCGTAAGAGATCCGCCATGACCATCATCGAGGTGAGCGGCGTTTTTAATTGATGGGAAATGTCCGAAATGGCATTCGTCAGCTTGCCTTTGTCTTCAGTGAGAAGCGCGCCGTGTTCTGACAGCATTTTCGTCACTTTGTAGATTTGTGTTTTGAGGAGGCTTAGCTCGCCTTCGCGGTTGTCGCGCACATCGAGCTGGAAATCGCCGCTGCTGATTTGCTGCAGGAAACCGGACAAGCGCTCGATTTCCCGATAGCGCCACCAAGTGAAGATGATCGCCGTGGTACTCAGTAGTAGCGAGACGCCGAGCACGAACCAAGCGGCTGTATAGGAAACAAAAACGGCTGAGAAGATCGTGCCAAGTGCGCTGATTGTGATGAGTGCGACCAGCAGCCAGCGGATTTCAACATTGCGCAGCATCCTTACTCACCCGCCTTATAGCCCATGCCGCGAACTGTTTTGATGAGCATTGGTTGTTGAGGATCGTCTTCCAGTTTTTCGCGCAGCCGTTTAATGTAGACCGTCAGTGTATTGTCGTTGACGAAATCGCCGCCGACGTCCCAGATGCGGTCGAGCAATTGCGCACGCGTCAACACTTGGCCGAGATGGTTCGCGAAAATGAGCAGCAAGCGATATTCCAGCGCAGTGAGGAGAACTTCATTGCCCGCTTTATGTACTTTGCCGTCCGAGGTGTTGATGTGCACGTCGCCGAGTTCGACGACCGTTTTCGGCTGCGCATTGCGCTGGTAGCGGCGCAGCACCGAATTGATGCGCGACAAGAGTTCACGTACGCGGAACGGCTTGGTGATGTAATCGTCCGCACCCATATCGAGCCCCATGACGACATTCACTTCATCGTCGAACGCTGTCAGGAAAATGACCGGGATGTCGCTTTTCTTTTTGACGAGCGCGCATAGGTCATAACCGCTGCCATCGGGCAAAGACAAATCGAAGAGGCATAGATCGATTGTAGAGAGCTGCCCTTCAATCGCTGCGGTGGCGTCTTTTGCGCTATGGCACAATACCGTGGTGAAACCTTCTTGTTCGAGCGAATATGTCAGGCCGGAAGCGATCGTCCGGTCGTCTTCGACTACGAGTATGTTCATCTGTATTCCCCTATTCCTGTTGAAATGAAAAAAGCCGGTACCGGTAGATTTATTATCATCTACGATACAGGCTTTCGCTGAAAGTGACTAGCTATTGAATGGAAATAGTGGAAAATCTTAAGAATTGCTTTCGTCCTTGTCGTCTTGTTCGTCCTCGTCCTCCAAAAAGAAATAGGTGATGCCGACCGATATAAAGATCAGGCCGATTGCAGGCGACTGGTCGCCCGTGAAGCTGAGAATAGAGAACACGAGGCCTAGCATGAGAAACGTATATCCGATCGTTTTCATCGACTCATTCCTTTCGTGTGGACCGATTTTGATGCGGTAGTCTATTCTACGGCTCAACTGGAATTAAGTTTCATTTCTTCTCGAGAGGTCTGACGTCTATTGTATATTCTCTTGCATAAAGCTTGTCTATGTAGTAAGCTGTTCAAAGTGAATAACCCCCATAATCTATCTGTATAACCTTAAGAATACGGCTTAAGGGTCTCTACCAGGAACCGAAAAATCCTGATTACAGAAAGCGATCTTTTCGTTTTCTGTAATCAGGCCCGATTTTTTTATTTTCTGAAGATACTTCTACAAGTTGAGCTTACAAAGCCTCGAAATGAGAAGAACGCTCAAAGCTTCTTCGCAAAAGATATGGAGCAAAATCACGGAGACTCCCGCGGGAAAGCGAGACAGCCGAGACCCCGCAGGAAGCGCAGCTTCTGAGGAGGCTTGGCGCTCGCCCGCAGGAAAGCGCAGTGATTTTGCGGAATGTCTGCCAAAAGCATTAGCAATGTAACTTATTCATCAAAAGGTGCCAAACAGTAAAACTTGTATCTATGAAAGGAAGCGTATGTTATGAATTTGAAAGTTTATATTTTAGCCTTGGCCACGGTGGCTGTCGGGCTTGTCGAACTGATTGTCGGCGGCATCTTGCCAACTATTGCCGAAGAGTTCGATGTGTCGGTGAGCGCTGCCGGCCAATTGATCACCTTGTTCGCTTTAATTTATGCAGTGGCGGGTCCGGTGCTATTGATTGCGACCAGCCGCTTTGAGCGCAAGAAAGTGTATCTTATTTCCATGTTCATCTTTTTCCTCGGGAACATCATGACCTTCTTCAGCCCGGACTTCACATGGATGGTCATCGCACGCGTCATCACCGCGTCGAGTACGGCGCTCATCGTCGTGTTGTCACTGACGATTGCCGCGAAAATCGTTGAGCCGCCTTACCGCGCGAAAGCGATCGGCCTGATCTTTATGGGGATCAGCTCGTCGCTCGTGCTCGGCGTTCCGCTTGGCATCTTGATTGCCGATGCGTTCGGCTGGCGCGTCATTTTCCTTGCGATTGCAGCTCTGTCGCTCGGTTCGATGGCTTTGATCGCGCTCTATATCCAGCCGATTCCTGGAGGCACGGCGATTCCGCTTAAGCAGCAATTAAAAGCGGTCGCGAGTGCGAAAATCGGCACGGCCCACCTCGCGACGCTATTCATGCTCGCCGGGCATTACACCGTTTATGCGTACTTCACGCCGTTTTTGGAAACGACGATGCAGCTCAGCCCGTTCTGGGTCAGCGCTTGTTATTTGATTTTCGGCATCGCAGCAGTGAGCGGCGGCGCAATCGGCGGCACCTTGTCCGACTCGATCGGTTCAAAGAAAAGCATTTTGATCGTCATCTCGGCGTTTGCTGTCAGCTTGTTCGTTCTTCCGTTCACGACGTTCTCGCTCGTCATCTTCTTGCCGGTAATGGTCATTTGGGCGGCGCTCAGCTGGGCACTTGCCCCGCCGCAGCAAAGCTATTTGATCGAAACTGATCCGGCCACATCCGACATTCAGCAGAGCTTCAATAACTCGGCGCTGCAAGTCGGCATCGCGCTCGGATCTGCAGTCGGCGGTCTCACCTTGACGCAGACCGGATCTGTCACCAGCACTTCTTGGGTCGGCGCCGTTATTGTACTCGTTGCGCTTGGCTGTGCGGTATTCTCCATTACACGTCCAGCGATCGAGCGCAGCATTCGCAGCTATCAAAAATCTCAGAGTCTATAATATAGAGAAAGGC